>DATNEK010000110.1:0-18122 GCA_035553055.1 Streptosporangiaceae bacterium
TCGCCGCCGCCGGCCAACGACAGGAACGGTCCAACGCGGTTGTCCCCACAACAGGAACGGTCCGACGCTGTCGTTGCCGCCCGCCGGTCAACAGCAGCAATAGTCCGACGCTGTCGTCGCCGACCGATGCCCAGACCGGGAAAGAAGGCCCGAACCGGAAATAAGCCACATCCGCTGGCGCGCGGCAGCGACCCCAGCTCGCCGCCCCGTCCGGACCAGACCGCGATTTCCACGCATTGCGACCATCCTTGCCGGGACGGAGGGACATATCACGGGTTAGTACATTGACGACCGCGATCTGTGATAAGCCGGTTCGTCCGGGTAGTTGGCCGGACTACGGCGTTGGACCTTTGCTGTCGTTGGCAGGCGGGCGAAACGTGTTCTGACCACCGCAACGGTCCGACGCTGCGCACCGGAAACGAGCCCTAACCGCACCAACGGTCCGACGGTCCGGTTGGTGACACGGATTGCCTCGGGCGAGGCCTAGCTGATGACGGATTCGAAGGTGTCCAGGGCGAAGTCGAGGTCTTCCTGGGCGATGACGAGCGGCGGGGCCAGCCTGATCGTGGTGCCGTGGGTGTCCTTGGCGAGCACGCCTGCCTTCATCAGCCGTTCCGATACCTCCCGGCCACTGAGCTCGGTGAACTCGACGCCAGCCCACAGGCCGCGCCCGCGCACCTCGCGCACCACGTTCGCCGGCAGCGCGCTGAGCCTGTCGTGCATGTGGGTGCCTAGCTTGGCCGATTGCTCCTGGAACTCCCCGGTGCTGAGCATCGCGATGACCTCGCGGGCAACGGCGCACGCGAGCGGGTTGCCGCCGAAGGTCGAGCCATGCTGGCCGGGCTTGAAGACGCCGAGTATCGCCGATGATGACACAACGGCCGAGATCGGGACGATACCTCCGCCGAGCGCCTTGCCGAGTATGTACATGTCAGGCACGACATCCTCGTGCTCGCACGCGAACGTGGTACCTGTCCGGCCAAGGCCGGACTGTATTTCGTCCGCGATCATCAGCGCGCCCCACTCGGTGCACAGGTCGCGGACCCGTCGCAAGAAACCGGCTGGCGGGACGACCACTCCAGCCTCGCCCTGGATCGGCTCGACGAGCACGCCGACCACCCGGTCATCCATCGCGGCCGCCAGCGCGTCAGCGTCGCCGTAGGGCAGAACGCGGAAACCCGGTGTGTAAGGGCCGTACGAATCCCTGGCGTCCGGGTCGGTGGAAAAGCTCACTATCGTGACCGTGCGGCCGTGGAAGTTCCCATCGAAGGCGATGATTACCGCCTCGTCGGCTGGCACGCCCTTGACCTCGTAGCCCCACTTGCGGGCGGTCTTGATCGCGGTTTCGACGCCTTCGGCGCCGGTGTTCATGGGCAGCACCATCTCCATGTCAGCCATAGCCGCCAGTTCGGCGCAGAACGGTCCGAACTGGTCGTGCTCGAACGCCCGGCTGACCAGGGTCACGCGCTCAAGCTGGCGCTGGGCGGCAGCGATCAGGCGCGGATGCCGGTGGCCGAAGTTAATGGCCGAATAGGCGGCCAGCAGATCCAGGTACCGGCGCCCTTCCACATCGGTGACCCAGGCGCCCTCGGCGCGTGAGATCACCACAGGCAGTGGGTGATAGTTGTGCGCGCTATGCACCGCCGCCTGCGCGCTGAGCTGCTCTGACGTCAAGTGATCAGTCGACATGAGGCCACCTACCCTAGTTACCTAAGTTCCAGCGTGCAGCACTTCGGCCCGCCGCCTGACTTCTTGAATTCCGACAAATCCACCGGCACGATCTCGAATCCCCTGGCGCGGATCTGATCGGCCAGGCCCTTGGCCTGGGCGGGCATTACTACGTTCTTGCCATCGCTCAAACCGTTAAGCCCGAGTTCGCCGGCGTCCTCATCGCTGGCCTCGATCAGCTCGGTGAAGTGAGCGGCGAGTGCGTCCCTTGACTCCGCGTCGAACGCCGCCGGGTAATACGCGGCGGTGTGCTCGTCGAGCACAATCAGCGCGGTGTCCACGTGGTAGAACCGCGGGTCGACCAGTTTGACGCTGATCACGGGCAGGCCGAATAGCGCCTCGACCTGGTACCTCGCATGAGCTTCCGTGCGGAAGCCGTACCCGGCGATGATCGTGTCCCCGGCGAAGACGATGTCGCCTTCACCTTCGTTGACGAATTCAGGGTCGACGACCTTGTAGCCATTGCGCCTGAACCAGTCCATGTACGCGGCGCCTTCTTGATGCCGCTGAAGGTGCTTGAACTTCGCGCCCAGTACCGTGCCGCCGATGACCGTCGCACCGTTCGCCGCGAACACCATGTCCGGCAGCCCAGGCACAGGGTCGATGGTGGCGACAGCGTGGCCGAGGCTTACGTATGCCGCCTTGAGCTGCTCCCACTGCTTCATTGCCAGGGGAACATCTACTGGGTTGTCGGTATTCATCCATGGGTTGATCGCGTACTGCACCGTGAAGTAGTCGGGTGGGCACATCAGGTACGTTCTGACGTGCGTGAACTCGCGGTGCTCGGCGCCGCTCGGCGTCATCTGGCCTCCAGCTAACAGGTCAGCAACAGCCTAAGAGCGCCGGGCACGATGAGCCCCACTTGGCTCATGCGCACAAGCGGCGATTTGTTGCGTATATGTTTGCTCAGCCAGCGATTTCTTGCGTGGGCGGAGTGGCCTCCCGCAGGTCAGCCAGGCGCAGCGCCGCCGCGGCGATTCGCTCGTCCTTGGCCGTGAGAGCGACCCGGATGTGTCGGCGTCCGGTTGGGCCGTAAAACTCACCTGGCGCCACGAGTATGCCCGCCTGCGAGAGCACCCCGACCGACTCCCAGCAGTCGTAGTCTCCGTGCTCGGCCCACAGGTACAGGCCGGCCAGCGAATGGCTGACCTTCCAGCCAGCGCGCTCAAGAGCGGGCCGCAGCATGGCGCGGCGGCGAGCGTACCTTTCGTGCTGCTCCTTGGCATGCCCGTCATCGTGAAGCGCCGCCGTCAGCGCGGCCTGGACGGGCGCGGGGACGATCATCCCCGCGTGCTTGCGCACCTCGCGGAGGCTGTCGATCAAATCGGGTTCGCCGGCCACGAAGCCCGCGCGATACCCGGCCATGTTCGATCGCTTCGATAGCGAGAAGACGGCGAGCAGTCCGTCATGCGTCGCCCCGCAGCAGTCCGGGTGCAGCACGGACCGTGGCGTGGACTCAAAACCTAGGTCGATATAGCACTCATCACTGGCCAGCACCGCGCCGCTGGCACGGCTCCAGGTGACAAGCTCGCTTATCCGGTCCGCCTTGAGCACCTGGCCCGTCGGGTTTGACGGCGAGTTGAGCCAGGCAAGGCGAACCTGGGGCCCGTCAAGCCGATCCGGGTGATCGGTTGCCGCCGGTCGAGCCCCGGCCAGCCGCGCGCCGATTTCGTAGGTCGGGTAAGCCAGTTCCGGATAGCTGACTGTGCTATCGGGACCACAGTCGAGCATGGTCGGCAGCCAAGCGATGAATTCCTTGGTGCCGATGAGCGGAAGCACCGCGTCCGGGCTGACCGTTACGCCGTGCTGGCGGCCGAGCCAGTCAGCCGCAGCCTGCCTGAGCTGGGTCGTCCCGGCCGTGAGCGGGTAGCCGGGGGAGTCGGCGGCAGCGGCGAGCGCGGCGCGAACTAGTTCGGGTACCGGGTCGACTGGCGTCCCGATTGACAGGTCCACGATGCCACCGGGATGGGCGGTCGCCGCTGCCTTCGCCTGAGCCAGCGCGTCCCAGGGGAAGGCGGGCAGCCGGGCAGCTAGCGTCCTGGCCGCATCGGCCCTGGAGGACGACCCCCCGGATTCCCCGAGCGGGCCGGGCCCAGTGGGGCTAGCGGCCGGCATCGCGATGCCGGTCAGTGCTCGGCTTCCTGCGGAGGAAGCGCGGCGACTGTGGGGTGATCCTTGCCGATCTTGCCGGTCTTGGATGCACCGCCCGGCGAGCCAAGGTCTTCGAAGAAGTCGACGTTGACCTTGTAGTAGTCCTTCCACTGCGAGGGGACGTCGTCCTCGTAGTAGATGGCCTCAACCGGGCAGACCGGTTCGCAGGCGCCGCAGTCGACGCACTCGTCCGGATGAATGTAAAGCATTCGCTCGCCCTCGTAGATGCAATCGACGGGGCACTCTTCGATGCACGCCCGGTCAAGCACGTCGACGCAAGGCAGGGCGATGATGTAGGTCACACCAAACTCCTCTTCCAACCGCGGCCGGATGCCAGTCAGCGGTACCCGACCAGTATCCCGGATCGGACTAGTATCGCGAAGCCGACCCGGCGCCCTGACAGTGCCTCACGGGGTCCGCAGGAGTCGCAGGCTATCAGCCGAACGCGACCGTTAGTTTGGTCGCTGGCCAGCGTCGGCTTGGCTTGGATTTCTTCCAGCCTTTCTGGCCATGTGAGGCCAGCCACTGGTAGCCGGCGAAACGAACCGTGTTAATTCGATAACTGGCCGCATGGGTCACAAGCCAGCACGCTACCGCCCAGCCCGCCGCGCGGTCCGGCACCCGCACCGCCACGATCGGATCGCCTACGTGCCGGACGCCAAGCCGCCCGAACGCCGCTATCAGGTTCCTGTCAGCCGCCGCCAGCCGACCGCGGCCGCTGATCCCCGAGCCGTACCAGCACCAGACCGACCTGGCCGCCGTGCCGGTAAACCCGGTGGCCATGACCACGCCCTGCGGCGCGTACTGGCTGTAGGCGGATCCGTCGGCGCTGCGCTGCACTTCCTGGGCCGCCTGATAGATAGGGAGCCTCAGATAGCCGGGAATCGCGGTGAGCGCCTTGAAGAACCTCGTAGTCGCGTAGATCGGATTGAGCAGTTGCTGCCTGGTGCCCCAGCCCTGTGACGGCCGCTGCTGGAACACTCCCACCGAGTCCCTGTCGCCGTAGGGCAGGTTCTCAAGGTCAGATTCCTGCAGCGCGGTGGCGTAGGCGATGGTGACCGCGCGAACTGGCACGGCGCGGCGGTCCGCGACTCCCGCGATCGTGGCGGCAAGACCGGCCTGGTCCGGGGTGAGCGGCACATCGAAATCCACGTTGTGGACCAGGCAACCGTCGCCGATCGAAGGCGCGGGTGGGCTCTGGCTGGACTTGGCGAGCGCCAGGGCGACGATCGTGAGCACGACGACCAGAACGGCTCCTGCCCCCACCCGGCCAGAGCGAGCTTTTGCCACGATCAGAAGGTACCCGCTCTGTCTGCCAGGGGCGCGACCCCCTTGAAACCCCCGCTCTGTCCGCCAGGGGCGCGCGACCCAGAGCTAGTCAGCCGCTAGGCTGCCTGCGCATGGAGATCAGTTCCGCGGTGCCCGCGCAGATCGACGAGTTCTGGGAACACCGGGCCGAGCTAAGTCCCGACGACACCGAGGCCGCGAAGCTGATCACAGCCGCCGTCGAGAAGATCGATTCTGGTGAGGTACGAGTCGCGTGGGTGGACGCCGCGAGCGACCGGGTCGTGGTGGACGAGCGGGCCAAGCGGGCCATACTGCTGGCGTTCCGCGTCCTGCCGATGGTGCGGTCGCAAGTCGGTGACTTCCGGTATCACGACAGGGTGCCGCTGACCTCCAACCTGGATGGTGTGCGGACGGTGGCCGGCGCGATCGTGCGCTGGGGAGCGTATGTGGCGCCAGGGGCGGTTCTCATGCCCTCCTTCGTCAATATCGGCGCCTACGTAGACTCCGGCACGATGGTCGATACCTGGGCAACCATTGGCTCCTGCGCTCAGATCGGCAAGAACGTTCACGTGTCAGGCGGCGTCGGCATCGGCGGAGTGCTAGAGCCGCCGAACGCCGTGCCCGTCGTCGTCGAAGACGAGGTCATGATCAGCTCTCGTTGCATGATCGTGGAGGGCGCAAGGGTCAGGACCGGAGCTGTGCTTGGCGCTGGGACGATCCTGACACCGACCACGCACGTGATCGACGTCCAGACCGGCGAGGAGCTGCCGAGGGGAGAGGCTCCGGCCTGGTCAGTCTGCGTGAGCGGCATAAGGGATCGGCAGTTCCCAGGAGGAAATTTCGGAATGCAGTGTGTGCTCGTGCTCAAGCGGCTGGTCGAGGGGGAGCGGCACGACAAGTCCAAGCTCAACGAGGTTCTTCGCGATCACGGAGTGGGCGCGTAGCCATAGTGGCAGGGCCGACTCGCCGTCCTCTTGGCGGTGGACGTGCCCAACAAGTGTGAGCATTGGCGCGGGCGTGGCACGATTCAAAGTGTGTACTTGGTGCTTTTGCTAGCCGCCGGCGCGATTTTGGGCGGCGTCGTGGTCGTCGCCATGGGCCGCGGCGGCGAGATGACGCTGTTCAGGCCTGACATCCCGCTCGCGCCAAGGCGTCCGCGCACGCCCACGGAGGTGGCCACTCAGCGCCTGCCGCTCGGACCGATCGGCTACCAGGTGCAAGCGACCGAGGATGCGCTGATCGTCGCCGCTAATTTGCTCGCCGAGCGCGACCAGGAGATCGCCGCGTTGCGCAGCGAGATCTGGCGCCTGAGCGGCGGCGATCGCGCTACCGTCGGCGATCAGCAGGTGGAAGGTAAAGATCAGGCCCGCGACGCCGCCGACGCGACGCCTCCGGCCGGGCTCGCTGGGACCGACCAGACGTGGCGTCAATGAGCGAGCCGACCGGAGCGCTGCCTGGCCCTGACGGTGAACTTCGCTGTCCCTGGGCGCTCAGCACGCCTGACTACGTGAGTTATCACGACGACGAGTGGGGCAGGCCGGTCCGCGACGACATCGGCATGTTCGAGCGGCTTTGCCTTGAAGCCTTTCAGTCCGGGCTCTCCTGGATCACGATTCTGCGCAAGCGGGAGAACTTCCGTGCCGCGTTCAAAGGCTTCGACCCGGCAGTTGTGGCCGAGTTCGGCCCCGACGACGTCGCCAGGCTGCTGGCCGACAAGGGAATCGTGCGCAACCGGGCGAAGATCGATGCCGCGATCGGCAACGCGCGAGCCGCGCTTGAGCTGCCGGCTGGCCTTGCGGCCACGGTCTGGAGCTACGCCGACCCCGCGGCCGCTGCTCCGCGCACCACGGCGGACATCCCGGCTTGGACGCCGGCATCCAAAGCGTTGTCCGTGCACCTGCGGCGCCACGGGTTCAGCTTCACCGGGCCGGTCACCGCCTACGCGGCCATGCAGGCGTGCGGCATAGTAAACGACCATTTGGTCGGGTGCTTCTGCCGGGAGTCGCCGACACCGGGCAAGCCGACGTTCGCGCAGCTTGGGGTCGATCCGGCCGAGCTTGACTGGCAGCGATCTGGCACCGGTGCCGGATCACTCGAAGTGGCCTTCGTGGCTGGCGGGACGGACTGGCCAGGCGCTGAACGGGCGGACGGGGCGGAAGTGAGCTGGGTGCTGCTCAGGGTGGCAGACGATCCAGCCGGCCGGGTGCTCGTTTACGACAGGACCGAGTGGATGTGCTTTCTCGATGGCGTCGGACGAGGTGAGTTTGGCTAGGCCGCTCGCATCGAGTCGGCCGGGTAGCGCAGTCCGATATAAGGGATATAGCTATCAGACGAGCTAACTGGTAACGATGTAGCCTCTTCGTCGTACATCACATGGTTATGGACTGCATAACAATTGAGGATGGGACTTGTGAATCACAAGTTAAGTCACGCTAAGGTGGCAATAGCGAACCCCGGACAGGTCGCGAGCTCCGAGGAGGCCGACGGTGAGCGATGACGCCTACGGCGCGACCATCGCGAAACTGCTGCTTGCCCGCAAGCTGACCGAGATGCGCGTCGAGGCCGGTTACACGGCCAACCACGTCTGCGACATGCTGAATTGGGGTCGCGGCAAGGTAGGCAGGTTCGAGGCCAACCAATGGAAGCGCCCGGAGATGAGCGACATCCGGGACCTGCTGAGGTTCTACCAAGTCGACGAGGGCTGTGGCGGAGAGATCGAGGACCTGGCCATGCAGGCCAGGGTCAGGCCGTGGTGGCGTGACTACCAGGACATCTTCGATAACGAGTTTCCGGGGTTCGAAGCGGACGCGACCAGGATCAGGATCTTCACGCCGCTTGTCATTCCCGGGCTGCTGCAGACAGCCGACTACATAGACGCGCTGATGCGATCGGGCGGCAAGCCGCCGGCCTGGCGCCGCAGGGCCACCGAGGCCAGGCTCAGGCGCCAGCAGATACTCGATCGCGATCACGGCGCGCTCACACAGCTTGAGGCCGTCATCGCCGAGGCATCGTTGCTCTACCGATGGGGCAGCAGATCGGAGCGCCGAGATCAGCTGCTGCACCTGGTCGACTTGGGCGAGCGCCGTAACGTGCGGCTCTATCTGCAGCGTTTCGCTGACGGTCCGCCGCCTGGCATGTTCTCGGCGGTGCAGATTTTCTACTACGCGGAGGCCGGGATGAGCCTGGTCTTCACCGAGACCGACCACGGTATCCAGGAGGTGAGCGATGCCGAGTACGTAAACGGCTACATCGAGGCGTTCGACCGGGCGGTGGACGCGGCTCTTGAGCCGAAGGACACGGCCCAGTATCTGAAACAACTCGCGGAACGACTGGAGTAGTGATGACTGACCTGTCTCGTGCCGTCTGGCGTAAGGCCCAGGCGAGCTATGCGAACGGCGGCTGCGTGGAGGTAGCCGCCAATCTGGGTGACCTGATCGCGGTCAGGGATAGTACCCGCCCGGACGATGGTGCCCACGTGGTGAAGCGGGCGGCATTCGACGCTTTGCTCGCCGATCTCAAGAGCGGCCGCTACGACATCTAGCGACATGCGGCTCCGGCCAGATCGAACCGGCCGGAGTTCGCCATGAAGCGGGAATCCCCCCGAGGAGGGAGCCTCGGGGGGATTCCTTTCTGACTGCGCCTGTCTCGAGGCGTCTGGCGGCATGGCCGACGGCAACGCCGCCAAGGCCACTGTACACCGGAGCATTCATCACTAAAAGTAATAACTATCTACGAAACGTAGATAACGGGCTTTAAACGGACATCCTCCAGATCGGTCGCCGATCATGAAACGGCCGAGGCTGAGGGACATCGGCGACCGCAGCAAAGGCCGGTGCTGCTATTTACTTCAGAGTCGTTGCACGCCAAGGTAATTGACTCGTAATCTGTGCATACCAGCTACGGACGCGGAAGGCGGGGCCAGAATGTCTCTGTCACCCGCCGAGCGCGGTCGAGATGCGGCCAGAGCCCGCCGGTCATCGGGGCCAGCCGGGCAGCAGGACGGCTGGATGGCAGCCCCGCTCGCAGACGCTCCCGCGTTCCATCCTGGCCCTGGGCGCCTCGCCCGCGCACACTCGGTATCTGGCACGATCATCGACGGCACGGCTCCCAAGGCGGGCCTGGCGCAGGCCACTGTTCGCGCTGGCGGGTGCTTTGTCAGGCCGCTGCCACTTGACAGCACGTGCGCGAGCGCGGCCCGTAGTTTCTTTCGCGAGTCCGTGGCCGGAGTCGGCTTGCCAGGCGACCTGATTCATGACGGCGTCACGATGGCCAGCGAACTCGCCGCCAACACGCTCAACGCGCACGGCAACATCGAATATGGCGGACACGGCCATCGGCCAGTAAGCGGCATACCGGAATTTTGGCTTTATGTTAGAAACGCTGCGGCATGCGGCATTCCTGGCCGTGAAATAGTCTGCAAGATCTTCGACTCGGAGCCGGGCTGGGACGCTGGCGAACCCGTACCGATTGGCGCGGCTGTTCCTGCCGGGCCTGACTCGGTCCGCGGTCGCGGCCTGCAGATGGTAGCCGGGTTGTCGGCCGGCATGTGGGGCCACCATTTGAGCCGGGGCCGGCTCGGCGTCTGGAAGGTTCCAGGCAAGGCGGTCTGGTTCGCGCTCCGGATACCGGCGACCAGCGAACTGGCCAGGAGCCAGCGACTGGCACCACGCGGATCGGAGGCCATCGAAGAGCTAGCGGGTGCGCTGACCGACCGTGGTCTGGGCACCGGGCTCGTACCGGTCACCGAGCCTGGCGGAGACCTGGCGGTTCTGTCGATCAGCCATCGGCTGACGGTCTGGTGCCAGAACCAGGTCATCTGGTGGCGTGAGCCGGGCGGCGACTATGACCGGCTGTCGGTCACCGACCTCGTCGAAGCGACCGAGCGGATCGTGGCCGCGCACGAGGAGCTCGTCGCAGCCAGCCAGGCGCCGGCGCGCGAAGCGCGGGTCGCGGCGGCCCAGTCGGGCGAGAAGGTCGGTGCTGGCGGTGCCGCCGACGAGATCGACCTGCTACTCGACCAGTTCCCCGACCCGTTCGACACGTAGGACGGATTGGCGAAGCCGGCGGTTCCTGCGGTGCGGGTGCTGGCGGCGTGTCCTGGCGGACTGCCACCCCGGCGGTGCGATGGCGGGCCTGCCGCTCCGAGGGGTGCGATGGATTGCCAGGTTCATCGCGCTGGGCTGGACGAATGCCGCGATGGGTTGCCACATTCACACCCGTTTTCCCTGATGAATCCCCGGATCCATCGCGCCGAACCGGGCTGGACGGGGCGCTGGGGTGCGATGAATTCCCGGATCGATCGGCCTTAGCCGCTCGCCTGCGTCGCCGACCGCCTGCCGTTGCTGGCTGCCAGCGCCCAGTCGACGAACCGTCCGGCCGAAGGCAGCAGCCGGTCTGCCTCCGTGTGGAACAAGTCGGCCGCGTCGGCACCTGGCCAGCCCGATGGCAGCAGTTCGGCTGGCAATCCTGGGTCGATGAACAGGAACTTGCGCCACTCGTGCACGAGTTCGCTGCGGACGGCGAAGTTCACGTCGTCTGTTCGGTCCTCTCCACCTCGCAGGATTATCTCGTGAGCCCGGGTGATCCATCGCTTGTATGCGTGTGCGAGCCCGTCGAGGTCCCAGGCCCTGGCGGCGAGTCCGCGCTGGTCACCGTCGTAGCTCGCGTTGAACCGCTCGGCTCGCACCTGCTCAGCCGCAATGACCTGGTCAAGCTCGACCGACGGCCGCGGGCTGATCCAGGTGCACCCGTCCAGGTTCGCGTAGCCGAGGTAGCCGAGGGCGGATTTCACCCGGTCGCGTTTTGACCGCTCGGTGATCCGGTCGGTGACGACCACGTGCCACCTGCCGTCCCAGTGCGGTGACTCGCGTCGGTAGATGCGTTCTGCCGCCTGAGCTAGCCGCTCGACCGCGCGAGGCGTAAGCCGGTAGCCGGGTCCGCCAGCCAGCCGCACGGGAACGAGCCAGCCCTGCCTGGCCATGCGGGAGACCGCGGTCCTGACCGCGGGCGGTGAGATCGCGGCGGGAGCTAGCAGCCGGACGAGCGCGGCCACTGGCGCTTGCTCACCCCTGGTAAGCAGGTGGTCGCCGTAGAGGTCGAAGAGTGCCGATCGCGCGTTCACGCACCTAGTGTCGCTCGCTAACCGCCCGTGATCGACTGGCACTGTGATCGACGCCGCCTTGATCGGCGGAACCTTGATCGATGCCACCAAGGCAAAGGAACTGACCGATAATAGAGGTACTGATTGATGTCGATGTGGCTTGACGGTACTAAGCGGCAAGCTGAGCGACTGTGGCGGCGCAGTCGCATCGCATTGCTGCGCCCGAGGACGTGAGAGACGAGGAGGCAGGATGGCGGCGATGAAGCCGCGGACTGGCGACGGTCCGCTTGAAGTCACTAAGGAAGGCCGCGGAATTGTGATGCGTGTCCCGCTTGAGGGCGGCGGGCGGCTTGTTGTCGAGTTGACGCCCGATGAGGCGAAGGCGTTGAGCAGCGCACTTGAGTCGGCCGTAGGCTGAGGCGGCTAGGCCCTGATGCCCGTTACGAGCGCTGTCACCACACTGAACCTTGACGGTGTCGGGTCAGCCGGTGCCTACCTGCGCGCGGTCGAGGCTGGCCGCTGCGAGCAGGCTGATGTGCTCGTTGTCGCTGTCGGGGCGGGAGGCGCGGTAGCCGCTGATGAAACGCTTGAGTCGGTACTTGGCGTCAGGCTGGCCGACGTAGTCGCCGCCGCGCAGCTGAGCGGCAAGGCCGGCCAGGTGACGAGCACGATAGCCAGGTTGGGCGGCGCGGTGCTGCGCGTGTCGCTCGTCGGCGTAGGACACCGATCAGCGAGCGAGCTGCGCAGGGCTGGTGGCGAGCTTGCCAGGCACGTGCGTTTGGGTGAGTCGGCCGTCGCGGATATGGCCGCCGGGCTGAAAGATGTGCAGCTGAGCGCGCTAGCCGAAGGAATAATGCTTGGCTCGTACCGGTATAGCGAAAAGTCGGCCGACGCGGACGCTCCGGCCAAGAGCTGTCAGGTGCGCCTGCTTGTGCCGCAAGTAGCCAGTGGCGCTGAAGGCGCGATCGAGCGTGCCGCGGCCATCGCGACCGCGGTGGCGCTGGCCAGGGATCTCGCCAACACCCCTTCGGTACGCAAGTGTCCGCAATGGCTGGCCGAAGCCGCTGCCGGGGTGGCCAGTGCGGCTGGCCTTGAGATCCGTGTCTGGGACGAGCAGCAGCTCGCGGCCGACGGCTTTGGCGGCGTCGCGGCCGTCGGGTCGGGTTCGGTGCGGCCACCCAGGCTGATCCAGCTCAGTTTCACGCCGCCTGAGCCGCGGCGACACGTCGTGCTAGTCGGCAAGGGCATCACGTTCGACAGTGGCGGACTGTCGCTGAAGCCGAACGACGGCATGAAGCTGATGAAGACAGACATGGCGGGCGGTGGCGTGGTGATCGCTGTCATGTCAGCGCTGGCCAAGCTCGGCGTCGCTGACCGGGTGACCGGCCTGATCGCCGCCGCTGAGAACCTTCCTTCCGGATCAGCCTTCCGCCCGAGCGATGTCATCACCCAGTACGGCGGCAGGACCGTCGAGGTGCGCAACACCGACGCGGAGGGCAGGCTGGTGCTGGCAGACGCGATCGCATACGCCGATGCCGAGCTGGCGCCTGACCAGATCGTCGACATCGCGACGCTCACCGGCGCCGCCAGGATCGCGCTCGGCGGGGTTCGGGCGGCGTTGTACTCGACCTGCGACGAACTGGCCGACCGCTTGCTCACGGCGGGTGAGTCAAGCGGTGACCGGCTATGGCGGATGCCGCTGCCTGAGGACTATGTTGAGCTGCTCGACTCATCCGTCGCCGACCTGGCGAACGTTCCGGCGAGTGAGGCCGGTGGCGGGTCAATTACCGCCGCCTTGTTCCTGCGCCACTTCGCTGGTAACCGCCCGTGGGCACACGTCGACATCGCCGGACCGGCGCGCAGTACATCGGACGACGGCGACGTGACCGCGGGAGCGACCGGATTCGGCGCCAGGCTGCTGCTCAACTGGCTGGCCGAACAGAGCGCATGACCACGGGGCGCATGACCACGGGGCGCATGACCACGGTCAGGTCGGCCGCTTGACGGCGGTCAGCAAGCCGCAGCCGATAGGCAGCAACAGCGGCACGAGGTCGGTCGACGCGGCGACATCGTCGAGCAGTTCGCCCATTGCCGCCGTGTCAGGGTCGCGGTGGGCCACGTTCTGGCCTTGGTCAGCCCATAGAGCGTTGTCGAACGCGACGATGCCGCCAGGCCGGAGCAGCCGGAGCGCGGCGTCGAGGTACTCGGGGTACTCACGCTTGTCGGCGTCGCAGAACACCAGGTCGTAGGCGCCGTCGGCCAATCTCGGCAGAACTTCGAGCGCTCGGCCGATGATCAGCCGGTACCTATTGGAGCCGAACCCGGCGGCGACGAAGACCGCCTTGGCCATCGCGTGATGCTCGGGCTCGAGGTCCACGCTGGTCAGCACCGCGCCTGGGCGCATACCGCGTAGCAGCCATATACCTGAGGTGCCATAGCCGGTGCCGATCTCCACAACCGCGCGCGCGCCGATCGCCGCGGCGAGGAAGCGCAAGGCGGCTCCGGTCACCGCCGACACAGGGACGGCTCCGCCCATCCGCTCGGCGTTGCTGCGCGCGGTCAGCAGCGGCTCGTCCTCTGACGCGAAATCGTCAAGGATTTCGGTAACGTCTGCGCGGAAGATGACGACCTCCGGAAGCATTGGTGAATGTGCTCGCGCCGCAGCCTAGCGTTAGGCGACGTCAGCCGGGAACAGGCTGGGCCGCTCGCTCGTTGACGGAGTGCGGTGTGAGTCGAGGCAGCCTGGTACGTGGTGGGGTTTAGCGGCCGATTGCGCGGACAAGGGGAGGCTGATGCAGACCGAGTCGGTTGACGAGGCCGGCTCTGCTAATGAGCCGATCCTTCCCTGGACGCCGCCGACCTGGGAAGAAGTGGTGCGTGAGCACTCTGGTCGCGTGTACAGGCTGGCTTTCCGCCTTACCGGCAACAGTCACGACGCCGAGGATCTTACGCAGGAGGTATTCGTCCGCGTCTTCAGGTCACTGCCGAGCTACACGCCTGGAACATTCGAGGGCTGGCTGCACAGAATCACCACGAATCTTTTCCTCGATATGACAAGACGCCGTCAGCGGATCAGGTTCGAAGGTCTCGGCGAGGAGACCGCCGCCAGGTTGCGCGGCGCCGAGCCGACGCCCTCCCAGGTATTTGACGAGCGGCATTTTGACTTCGATATCTCGGCCGCGCTCGCTGATATGCCACCCGAATACCGGGCAGCCGTCGTTCTTTGTGACATCGAGGGACTGACCTACGAGGAGATCGCCGACGTGCTCGGCGTCAAGCTAGGAACGGTGCGCTCCCGCATTCACCGTGGCCGCGCTCAACTGCGTGCCGCGCTAGAGCACCGCAGGCCAAAGCGGAGCGGCGAAGCGCAGCCGGAGGCGGGCGCGGCCGGGCTCACCGCTGGCGCGGACAGCGTGGTGCTCGGCGAGGCGAGCGGGGACAGCGCGCTGCTTGGAGAGGTGAGCTAGCCATGAGCCACCTAGGGCGGTGGCTGTCTGCCCAGGTCGACGGCGAACTCGACGGTATCGAACGCGATCGGGTGCTCAATCACCTGGCCGGATGTGAGGCATGCCGCCAGGAGGCCAACGCGCTCCGCGCGCTCAAGCGCCGGATGACCGCTCTCGGTGACTCGGCGGCGGACGGGGCTATCGCTGGTCGGCTGATCGAACGCGCCAAATCGGACCGCGACCTAGTCCCCAATCTGCCCGACGGGGCGCAGTGGCCGCTTCCGCCCGTGCCTGGCCTGCGGCCGCTTCCGGTCCGCGCCCGTCAGGTGTGGCCGGGCTTGAGGATAGCGGTCGGCGGCACTGGCACAGGGCTGATCGTCGTGGGATTGCTGGCGTTCCTGCTTGGCGGCGGCGGCGCGCATCCGATGCCCAAGGTGACCCCAGCGGTCGACAGCTACTGGACCCAGCACATTCGCGACACCGGCCAGAGGCCCACCACCGGCGCGGTGTTGATCCAATCGCTGCTGCCGAGTGTGCAAAGGCATAAGACGTCGAGGTCAGCCCGCGCGCAAGTGCGACGCCACCACAAGTCCTCGTAGCCGCCATGCTCTGGTTCTACTGGCGGCGGGTGCGACTCAGTATCTTGGTGGCAGGGGTCGCGCTTGGCTCGATCGCTGTCCTCGTGATTGTCGCCGGGGCGGTCAGCCCCCAGGTATATGAGGCAGGGCCCAGCAAGACCCTGGCCAGCCGGGCGTCGGCACGGGTGCGCGGGGCTAGCCGGGTATCGGCTGACGCCGACAGCATCCACCGCGGCGTCAACTTGATGAACTCGGCGGTGGCTGCCTGCGATTCGGTCTCCTACGTTGGCGTCCAGATGGTGGCCTGGTGGGGGGCTGGCGATTCCACCGCCTACTTGATCGGTGTCTGGCACCGGTCGGGCGAGCCGGAGGTCGCCGACGGCGTCCGCGACGCGGGCTCAAATCTGTCGATGGGAACGATCGTCCAGCCTGGGACCCCGGCGGCTCGCCACGCGACGGCCGGCGTGCTGAGCATGTCTGGCTGGATGCTGAGCCTGCTGCGTACCAACTACCTGATCGAGTACTCGGGAGCAGGGTCGGCGGTCGGCCGGGCGGCCCTGATCGTCGCCGTGCGCAGGCACGACGGCAGTCTCGCCGCGCGATTTTGGCTGGACAGCATCACCGGTCTTCCGCTGCGCAGGGAGATGTTCGACGAAGGCGGGCACCTGGTCAACGAAGGCGCGTTCATCAACCTGAGCCTCGGATCGTCCGCGTCGGGACCAGCGCCGTCGCCGGCGGGGACGGCGCTGTCGCAGCCGTGGAGCGCTGATGCGGCAAGCACGTTGGAACTGCCGCACCTGCGCAAGGAAGGCTGGCGGGTGCCGTCGCGGCTTGACGGTGATATGTCGCTGGTCGGGGTGAGCCGCAACCAGGCTAGGTCGGGCGTCGTCGTGGACGCGTCGTACTCAGACGGGCTGTCGGTCGTCTCAGTGTCCATGCAGCGTGGCCAGCTCGCAGGCGCGCTGCCAGGCTGGCGGGCCGCCGAGGTCCGCGGCCAGCCCGTTTATTCGAGCGATCCCGACCACCGGAGCCTGGCCTGGTCAGCCGACGGCGTGGTGTACACGGTGATCTCAGACGCGCCGCCGGCCGCGGTGGACCTGATCGTCGCCCAGCTGCCGCACGACCACCATGAGGGGCTCTGGCAGCGAGTCCGCCGCGGCCTTGAGCGAATCGGCTCCTGGTTCAACCCCTTCGACTGACCAGCCAACCGCTGAGCGGTCGCGGAGCCGACAGCATCGCCGGATCGCCTCCCAACGACAGCAAAGGGCACATCGCCGCTGTCGCAACGACAGCAACGGCGCCGGCGCTGCTGTTCGCCAGCCCGCCGCAACGACAGCAACGGTCCGGCGCTGCTGTTCGAGGCGGCGCGTTCGGGTTGGGCGGAGAGTTTTCGTGCGCGTGGTGGAGGCTTGCCAGGCCGCGGAAAGTTTTCCGCGTGAAAGCACGAAAACTATCCGTAACGGTCGCGCTGCGGTGGGGGCGAGGGTCAGGTTGGCGGGGGGCGAGGGTCAGGTTGGCGGCGGGCGCTAGGTTGAATCGCGGGCGTCGCGCTACTGTAGAGGTCGCGGACCTACACTGGCGAGGTCACTAAGCCCAGGAGTGCGAGGCCAGCTTGTTTGACTTGTCGATCCCCAAGCTGATGATCCTGGCGATCGTCGGGCTGATGATCTTCGGGCCTGAGCAGCTGCCCAAGATCGCCGCTCAGGCCGGCAAGGCGCTGCGCGATTTGCGCCGCCTGGCGGAGAACGCGAAGTCCGACTTGAGCGACCAGCTAGGGCCGGAGTTCCGCGACTTCGACTTCAACGACCTCAACCCGCGTGCCTTCGTGCGCAAGCACCTGCTCGACGAATTCCACGACGAGGACGTTCCCTGGGCTGGTCCGAGCGGACGTGGGCTAGTGGACCTTGACTCGCCCGATGGCGAAGGCGGCTTGGTCAGCGGTAACCGGTCCTCGCTGATCGTCCACGACCCGCCGCCATTCGACGCCGACGCCACCTGAGCTCGCGGGGTTGGCGCTCAGACCGGGGTGACGCCGAGTTGGCGTCCTACCAGGCTTCGTGACCTGCTGGCGAGCTGGTGAGCGATCGAGATCAGGGCGCTGGCGGCCGGTGTGGCGGGATCGGTGAGCACCAGCGGCGTGCCGTCGTCGGCTGCCTCGCGTAGCCGCAGGTCGATTGGGATTTCGCCAAGCAACGGCACGTTGGTGCCGACCAGGCGGGTCAGTGCCTGCGCCACGGCCTCGCCGCCGCCCTTGCCGAACACCTCGATTCGCTCATCGCAGTGCGGGCACGGCAGGTAGGCCATGTTCTCAATCACCCCGACCACTCGCTGGTGCAGTTGGGTAGCGAGGGAACCGGCACGCTCGGCGACCTCAGCCGAGGCCATCTGCGGTGTGGTCACGACGATGAGCTCGGCGCCAGGCACCAGGTGCCCGGCCGATATAGCGACGTCGCCGGTGCCGGGCGGCAGGTCGAGCAGCAGCACATCGAGGTCGCCCCAGTAGACGTCGGCGAGGAATTGCTGCAGCAGCCGGTGCAGAATCGGCCCACGAAGCGGCAAAGGCTCATTGCCCTTCTTGAGCATCCCGCTCGAGATCGCCTTCACGCCGTGCGCGACCGGAGGCATGATCATCTGCTCGACCTGGGTAGGCCGGGCCGTCACGCCCAGCATGCGGGGCACAGAATGCCCGTAGATGTCGGCATCGAGCAGGCCGACCTTCTGCCCTGAGGCGGCGAGTGCAGCGGCCAGGTTGACGGTGACCGATGACTTGCCGACGCCGCCTTTGCCGCTCGCGATCGCGTAGACCTTGGTGAGCGACGTCGGGCTGGCGAA
>DATNEK010000111.1:0-21592 GCA_035553055.1 Streptosporangiaceae bacterium
TCGAACGAGAACGATCGAGCGCCGGAAGATAGCAGGTCTTTGATCGACGGCGCCAGCCGCGGCGCTAGTGTTGCCATTTTTCTAGGTTAGCCCGGCGCGGTAGACGACGCTCTGGCACCACTGGGACGAGCTAAGGTCGGGTTCATGGCGAGCAGCCGAGGCGACCTGGGCAGGATAAGGGCGCAGGTCGGCAGCGCGCTCGATGACTTTATCGGACGCCAGCGGGCAAACCTGACCGCGATCAGCGCAGAACTAGGCCCGTGCGCCGACGCGGTGACCGACTTGCTGGCTGGCGGCAAGCGGCTGCGCGCTGCTTTCTGCTACTGGGGCTGGCGCGCCTGCGGCGGCGCCGACGAGCCTTCGATTTTCGCCGCGGCGGCCGCGCTCGAATTGCTGCACGCGAGCGCGCTCGTGCACGACGACGTGATGGATGCCAGCGACACGCGCCGCGGCCAGCCATCTGTGCACAGGCGATTCGCTGCCTCGCACCGGGCGGCCGGCTGGCAAGGATCGCCGCAGCGGTACGGCGCCGGCGCAGCCATCCTGGTCGGAGACCTGCTGCTGGCTTGGACCGACGAGATGCTGAGGACGAGCGGCCTGACCCCAGCCTCGGTCGGGCGCGGGCTCGCCGTGCTCGATGAGATGCGAACCGAGGTGTTCGCCGGCCAGTTCCTCGATCTCGTGGGGCAGGCGTCCGCTAATTCCGCCGCGGAGAGCGCGCTGCGCGTCGTCACCTACAAATCAGCCAAGTACACGGTAGAACGGCCGCTGCAACTCGGTGCCGCCCTGCACGCCGACGCCGGAGCCGTCAGCGCCGCTTTCACCGGATACGGCCTGCCGCTCGGGATCGCGTTCCAGCTTCGCGACGACATACTCGGCGTGTTCGGCGACCCGGCGAGAACCGGCAAGCCGGTGACCGACGACTTGAGGGAGGGCAAGCGCACGGTGCTGCTGGCCATCGCGCGCGGGCGCGCTGACCACAGTCAAAGGCAGGTGCTCGACCGCGGCGTCGGCAACCCAGACCTCACCGAGTCGGCGGCAGAACGCATCAGGGCCATCATCACGGGCACCGGAGCGCTAGCCGAATGCGAGCGGATGATCAGCGTGAACGTGGACGAGGCACTCGCCGCCGTTGACGCCGCCCCGATAACCAGCGAATCGAAGTCAGCACTCGCCGACCTGGCGGTCGCGGCTACGAGCAGATCCGATTGACCGGCTAGACCACGCAAAACCACAGAGCTTGAACGAAATGTCGCTCACTGACTGTCGAGCACGCGGGCTAGTCTTGCCGCGGCCGCTCCTGGGTCCTCGGCTTCGGTGATCGCGCGCACCACAACGACCCGGCGAGCACCCGCCTCGATCACGTCGCCGATCGTAGCTTCGTCGATGCCGCCGATCGCGAACCATGGCCTGGTCGCCGCCAGCCCGGCGACGTAGCTGATCAGGCCGAGCCCGGCCGCCGGGCGGCCAGGCTTGGTCGGAGTGGTCCATACCGGTCCGGCGCAGAAATAGTCAGCATGCGGATCGGCAGCGGCGGCGTCAGCCTGGGCGCTTGAGTGGGTGGACAGCCCGATGACCGTGCGGTCACCGACGACCTGCCTGGCGATCCGCGACCGCAGGTCAGCCTGGCCCAGGTGCAATACGTCAGCGCCCGCCGCGTAGGCGATGTCGGCTCGGTCATTGACGGCAAGCATGGCATCGTGCCGGTCACAGACGGCACGGAAGACCTCGAGCAGCCGCAACTCGTCTGCCGCCTCAAGGCCCTTTTGCCTGAGCTGCACGATGTCCACGCCCCCGCCGACCACGCGGTCGAGGAAGCGGCTCAGGTCGCCTTGCCGCTCCCTGCCATCGGTACACAGGTAAAGCCGCGCCGAGGCGAGCCTGCCGCGCAAGTCCGCCCCGTCGCGTTCGCTCCCGCCGGAATCCGCCACCCAGTCATCTTGCCATTAGCGCGCGCGACATCGCGGCGGGGCGCTCCCTATGAGCCGATCCGGAGGCGAGCGAAGATCAGAAGGCCAGCGCCTGCGCCCGCCGGTTGACTTCGCTGCAGCGGTGCGCGGCGATCGCCTCGATCGGGCGGCCGGGTAGCGAGTCGTCCGTGGTGAACAACCAGCGCATCGCCTCGGCGTCGGTAAAGCCGCAGTCAAAGAGCAATGTCAGCGTGCCGTGCAGGCCGCGCACGACCTGGCCGCCCTCGATGAAGGCGGCAGGCACGCCGAATGAGCCGTCTGGCCGCTGCACTCCGAGCAGCCTGCGGTCTCGTACTAGCTGCTTGATCCGGCTTACCGGCAAGGACAACCGCTCGGCGACCTCGGGGATGGTAAGCCATTCGCCGACGCTAGCGTCGACAGGGGGGTCGATCTGTGCCACGTCCAAATCTTTTCCCCAGGATGACCAGCAGCCAAACCACAGAAAGACACCAGTTCACGCGCACTGCCGACCGATGACCGCAACCACAGCTAAGACAGCGCCGCCGAGCGGAGCTGGACGGCCGGGTCGGCCAGCTTGTCCGGATCGACCGGCGTGGCCGACTCGATCAGGCGCCGACCCTGCATCAGGTCCTTGGGCCGGTCGACCGTGAGCACGGCAATGAGCCGCTCGCCCATCAGCCAGCAGACCGTCCACCAGGGTTCGGTCACATCACGGCGCCAGACCAGCCGGTCGGCGCCGGCGTGATGCCCCGCGTACTGCATCATCCGGCCGAATTGCTCGGACCAGAAGTACGGCACGGGGTCGTAGTTCTCGGCACCGCCGAGCAGATTCGCCGCCAGCACGGCCGGTGCCCGCAATGCCCCGTCCCAATGCTCGGTCCGCATCCTGCGGTTGAATCTGCCTGACCAGAACGCCGCGCAGTCGCCGACCGCGTAGACGCCAGGCAGTGAGGAGCGGAGCCGCTCGTCGACGACGACGCCGTTGTCCAGCGCTATGCCGCAGGATCCGAGCCAGCCGACATCAGGCCTGACACCGACGGCCGTCACGATCTCGTCGGCAGCCAGCCAGCCGCCGCCTGCCAGGCTGAGCCCGCCATCTTGTACCGACTCGACCGGGCAGTCGAGCATGAGCTTGACGCCCGCTTGTTCGTACCACCCGATGGTCGCCGCGCCGACGTCGGCGCCGATCGCCGAGGAAAGCGGGGCGGCAGCAGCCTCGACGACGCTGACCTGGCATCCGTGGCCGGCCGCGGCGGTGGCCAGCTCGGCACCGATCCATCCGGCGCCCACGATGGCCAGCCTGCGCTCCGGCAGGAGCACCTCACGCAGCGCGAGAGCGTCGTCGATTGACCGCAGGAACCGCTGCTTGCCAGGCCCTGGCAACCCGATCGGCCGCGCCCCGGTCGCGATGACCAGCTTGTCGAAGCCGTACTCAGCCTCGGTGGTACGCACGCTGCCTGCCGTCAGATGCTCAGCACGCTCGGCAAGCCTGATCCGCGCGCCGAGTGAGTCAAGATTGGTGCGCAGCGTGGTGTCGTCAACCGCACCGATCATGAGCTGCTTGGAAAGCGGTGGCCGGTCGTACGGCGGCCTTGGCTCGGCACCGATCAGCGTGAGCGATCCTTCGTAGCCGCCTGACCGCAACTCTTCGGCCGTGCGCAGGCCTGCTAGCCCGGCCCCGACGACCACGATCTCCTCAGCGACCACCAGGTGACCATACCTTTCACCCATCGGGATCGCACGTGAACATCAGGTCGCCAGTCAGCCACGCGACGGCGGCCGGCGGTGGCGTCCGATCGGTCGCTTATCCCGCTAAGCTAGTGGTTTACGCGCGGGAGTCCGGTGCCGACCGGGCTGAGAGGGCGGCTACTGAGCCGCCGACCGCAGAACCTGATCCGGGTCATGCCGGCGAAGGGAGCGCGAAAGTGAACGACCCGCACGCCGGTAGCCATCACAGTGTCGGAAATAACGGGGCCGGCAACCAGGGGGGCGATGACGTCACGGCGGACGTGCTGATCATTGGCGGCGGTGTTATCGGCCTTGCCATTGGCTGGCGAGCGGCTCAGCGCGGGATGAGGGTCGCGGTCGCCGACCCTGATCCTGGCCGTGGCGCGTCGCACGCCGCGGCCGGCATGCTGACGCCGGTCGCCGAGGCCGCCTACGCCGAACGCGAGCTGTTCGAGCTTGGCCGGATGTCGCTGGCCCGCTATCCCGGCTTCGCCGCTGAGCTGGCCGAGCAGACCGGGCTCGTGGTGGGGTTCAGGCAAGCAGGTACTCTGCTCGTCGGCTACGACGCCGACGACATGGCCGCGATCGACGAGCACGCCATTCTGCGCGAGTCATTCGGAGTACAGAGCCAGCGGCTGTCGGGCCGCGAATGCCGCAAAGCCGAGCCGCTGCTCGGTCCGTCCATCAGCGGCGGGCTGCTGGTGGACGACGACGCATCAGTTGACCCGCGCCGGCTGACCGACGCCCTGCTCGCCGCCGCGCAGAAAGCGGGCGCCGTACACCTGCCCGAGCGCGCCGTCAGGCTGCTGACCCGCGGTGACCGCGCGACGGGCGCTGAGCTTGCCGACGGCCGCGCGGTCAGCGCTGCCCAGGTGGTACTCAGCGCTGGCTGGGCGTCGACCTCATTGGCCGGGCTGCCTTCCGCCGTCAAGCCGCCGCTGCGTCCGGTGAAGGGCCAGATCGTTCGGCTCCGACCGACCCAGGCGACGCTCGCCGCTGGCTTGGCCCCGTCGCTTATCGGCAGGACGGTGCGCGGGCTCACCCAGGGCAGCTCGGTCTACCTGGTGCCAAGGGACAGCGGAGAGCTAGTGATCGGTGCCACCCAGGAGGAAATGGGCCCGGACACCACGGTCACCGCCGGCG
Organism: Streptosporangiaceae bacterium; assembly: GCA_035553055.1. Classification (GTDB taxonomy): domain Bacteria; phylum Actinomycetota; class Actinomycetes; order Streptosporangiales; family Streptosporangiaceae; genus Chersky-822. Next base: position 4,803 of record DATNEK010000111.1, read on the forward strand.
GCGTCTGGCAGTTGCTGCGCGACGCGCGCGCGATCGTGCCAGGCGTCATCGAGCTTGAATTCGCAGAGGTAGTAGCTGGGCTGCGGCCAGGCACGCCGGACAACGCGCCGGTGCTCGGCCCATCCGACTTGCCCGGACTTGTGCTCGCTACTGGTCATTTCCGCAGCGGCGTGCTACTCGCACCGATCACCGCTGATCTGATCACCGAGCTGCTGGTGACCGGCACAAGCCCGGCCGCCGCCACGCCATTCTTGCCGCAGCGCTTCGCCCGCCTAGGAACGTGAACCGTGATGGAAATAGTGATCAACGGCAACCCGCATGAGGTGCCTGACGCGACCTCGCTCGACCGGGTAGTTGAGCTGATATCGACGTCAGCCACCGGGATCGCCGTCGCGGTCAATGGCGACGTCGTGAGCAGGATCTCCTGGCCGCGAGTCAAGCTCGCGCACGGAGACCAGATCGAGGTGCTCACCGCGGTACAAGGAGGCTGACATGGCTGAGCCGCTGGCCGACGACCCGCTGCTGCTGGCCGGAGAAAAGTTCGGTTCCCGGTTGATCATGGGAACGGGCGGCACTCCGAGCCTCGACGTGCTCGGCCGGGCGCTCGCCGCATCCGGCACCGAGCTGACGACCGTCGCCATGCGCCGGGTCGACCCCGCCGCGCCAGGCTCGGTGCTCGACGTGCTCGCTGCCCGCGGCATCAAGGTACTGCCGAACACGGCGGGCTGCTTTACCGCCGCCGAGGCGGTGCGGACGGCGCGGCTCGCCGCCGAAGCGCTCGGCACGAACTGGGTCAAGCTCGAGGTGATCGCCGATGAGGTGACGCTGCTGCCCGACCCGGTCGAACTGCTCGACGCGGCCGAGCAGCTTGTCGCGCTCGGCTTCACGGTGCTGCCTTACACCAACGACGACCCGGTGCTTGCCAAGCGCCTGGAGCAGGCCGGATGCGCGGCGGTCATGCCGCTGGGCGCGCCGATCGGGTCTGGGCTCGGCATCAGGAATGCGCACAACATCGAGCTGATGGTGCAGACAGCTTCGGTGCCGGTGATACTGGACGCCGGCATCGGCACGGCCAGCGACGCGGCGCTCGCGATGGAGCTTGGCTGCTCGGCTGTGCTGCTCGCGACGGCGGTGACAAGGGCGCGCGACCCCGAGTTGATGGCCGCGGCAATGCGGTCAGCGGTCATCGCTGGCCGCCTGGCCTACCGAGCCGGCCGGATACCTCGCCGCCGCTACGCCACCCCTTCGTCGCCGCCGGTCGGCACCTAAACTCTCCAGATCCGCTCCAACGGCCGGGGAGTCGAGCGTCGTCCCGTGGGCTGGCACCGCTGATTCGCCGATCAGTAACCGGTTCACGCAGCGGGGCCTACCTCTACACTATTGCCGATGGATACCGCCCTTTCGCCACCTGTTGGCCAGTTGCTTGGCGGCAGGTACCACGTCGGGTCGCGGATCGCCCGCGGCGGCATGGCCACGGTCTACCTGGCCACCGACACCCGGCTCGACCGCGTCGTGGCGCTCAAGATCGCCCATCTTGAGCTCTCCGACGACGCCGAGTTCGTGCGCAGGTTCATCGGCGAGGCGCGTTCCGCCGCCCGGCTGTCGAGCCCCAACGTGGTCGGCGTCTACGACCAGGGCTCGGACGGACGGCTCCACTACATCGCGATGGAGTATGTGGCTGGCAGGACGCTGCGCCAGCTACTCAGCGAGCGCGGCAGGCTCAGCCCGGTCGAGGCGCTGGACATCATGACCGGCGTGCTAAGCGGCCTCGCGGCCGCACACCAGGCCGGACTCGCCCACCGGGACGTCAAGCCCGAGAACGTGCTGCTCACTCGGGGCGGCGAGGTCAAGGTGGCCGACTTCGGCCTCGCCCGATCGGTCGCCGGAGCTGTTCAGACCAAAGGCGGCATGATCATTGGCACGGCGGGCTACCTGGCACCGGAGCAGGTGAGCGGAGGAACTTCGGACGCGCGCACCGACGTCTACGCCGCAGGGATCATGCTGTTCGAGCTGCTCACTGGCACTCAGCCGCACACGGGGGGCAGTCCGCTCGCCGTCGCCTACAAGCACGTGAACGAGGTTGTGCCGGCACCTTCGAGCGTGCTGCCCGGCCTCGCGCCACCGCTTGACGCCCTTGTGGCGATGGCGACAAGCCGCGACCCCGACCTCAGGCCAGCAAACGCCGGGCAGTTCCTCCGTGCAATCGACGAGGTGCGCGCCGGCAACTGGCCGGCCGACTCGGGGCCGCATCGGGTCAGGCATCCGTATCAAGACCCGTACGGCGACGATCTCCACCACTCAGACCCAGGCCGGTTCGGTCCGCTAGTCCGGCCGGGCGCCGTAGGCGCATCGGCGTTGCCTTCGCTAAGCCCGCACTCGGCGTCAGTCGTGCCAGCCGATGAGACGTCGGCGGTGAACCACACGCTGGTGGTCCCGACCGAGTCCGCGTACGGTGACTACCCCCCGAGGTATCGCGGTCACCGGGCCGTGCGCCGGCGCGGGCGCGCCGAGCCTTGGCTGCACGACCTGCTGTTCGGCAGGCGCCTGCTTTTCCTGCTCGGCGGCCTCGGGCTAGTGCTCGTCGTCGCGCTCGCCACCTGGTGGCTAAGCTCCGGCCGCTACACGAAGATCCCGGCGATGCGCGGGCTCACCGTCAGCGCTGCCACGACCGACCTGCGCAACCTAGGCCTGCAGGTACGTATAGGCAAGGCAGAGCACGACTCGTTGCCTAAGGGCGAGGTCATCGCGACCAGTCCGGATGCCGGGTCGAAGGCCACCGGCGGTTCCACGGTCGCTCTGACCGTGTCGCTCGGACCGGTAATGCTCCCGATGCCCAACGTGACCGGTCAGCCGCTGACCCAGGCCGAGGCGCTCGTCACCCAGGCGCATCTCACCGTGGGCCAGGTGCTCAAGGCCACCTCGAGCTCGGTGCCTGTCGGCAACGTGATCAGCACGACCCCAACTGCCTACACCAACTGGCCGCAGAACAAGCCGGTCAGCCTGACGGTCAGCGAGGGTCCGGGCCTCGCGAGCTTCGTCGGCCAGCCGCTGCAGGCCGCGCAGGCGGCGGCGCAGGCCGGCGGATTCACGATCAATGCGACACAGGTCCAGAGCAACGAGCCGGCCGGCACGGTGCTGAGTCAGTCACCGGGCGCCAATACGCCGATCACGCCAGGCGAGGTCGTCAATGTCCGCGTCTCGCAGGGTCCGCCTGCGGTCCCCGTGCCCGACGTCCAAGGCTGGCCGCTGCAGCAGGCGATCAAGGCACTGCGGCAAGCCGGCTTCCAGGTTCAGGTGGATAGCGGCATCCTCGGCGACCGGGTGACCAGCTATGACCCAACCGGATCGCAGCCCAAGGGCACCACGATCACGCTGCACGTCGGGCTGGGCGGCTAGCCGGCGTCACAGATCTGGACCCTCACCCGGCTGCTCCTGGTAGGAATAGCGCTGCTCTTGCCAAGGATCGGCGTTGTTGTGGTAGCCGCGCTCTTCCCAGAAACCGCGCCGGTCACCGCTCATATACTGGATCGCCCGCACCCATTTGACGCTCTTCCAGCCGTAGCGCGACGGCACCACAAGCCTGACAGGAAAACCCTGCTCTGGACTCAACTCGCGGCCGTCCCTGTGGGTAGCGAGCAGCGTGTCAGGTGCGGCGAACGCGTCGAGCGGCAGATTGGCGCCGTAGCCGAAGTTCGCCCATACCATCACGTGGGTCGTCGCCGGAGCGGGCGTAGCCGCGCTGATCAGGTCAGCGGCGGACACGCCTGACCAGGTGATGCCGAGGATCGTGAACTTGGTGACGCAGTGGAAGTCAGCGATGATCTCAGAATGTGGCAGCGAGCAGAAAGCGTCCCAGTCCCAGCTATGCTGCTGCCCTGACGCGGTCGCGCCGTATACCTGCAAATCCCAGGTCGATGGGTCGAACGCAGGCACCGGCCCGTAGTGCAGCACCGGCATGGCCGCCTGAACGTGCTGGCCAGGCGGCAGCCGTGGGCGTTCTCGTTCTGGTGGGTCGGAACGCTGAGGTGTCCACTTCGCCTGACCCGAGCGCGGGCACGGTAGGCCGGATGCCTCATACCCACGCGCGGCGGCGTCGGGCTGCCTCATTTCCGGCTGACCTGTCCCTCCTGAAATCGAACTAACTCCTGCGGTGCTGACCAGCAAACCTTACGCCCGCGTTCAGACCAGCCATCTTGTCACGCAGTTGAGGCGCGGGCGTCAGCGACCGGCCATCGGAGGGCCGTCGACGTGCGCTAAGCTACGTGCCGTGGGTATTGCGTACTGGTTCTTTTATGGCTACTCACCCGGTACCGGGGAGCTAGCCCGCTTAGGCGCTGCGCAAACGCACAGGCGGCAAGAAACTCCAAGCCCCCGGCCGGGAACGGCCGGGGGCTTTCGTCATTATGGAACAACGAGGAGGACGAGATGGTGATCGTGATGGCCCCCGAAGCGACTCAGGCGGACATTGACTCCGTCGTTGGCGTGGTCAGGTCCGCCGGCGGAGAGGCGTTCGTAAGTCGCGGTGTGTCAAGGACGATCATCGGTCTCGTCGGCGACGTCGAGCATTTCGGCTCGCTGAACCTGCGCAGCCGCAGTGGCGTTAGCGATGTGATTCGCGTCTCAGTCCCCTACAAGCTGGTCAGCCGGGAACACCATAAGGAGAGATCGGTGATCCGGGTAGCCGGGGTGCCGATCGGACCAGGCACGATGACCCTGATCGCCGGGCCGTGCAGCGTCGAGACAGCCGAGCAGACCCTCGCCGCCGCGGTAATGGCCAAAGCAGCGGGAGCCTCCTTGCTGCGAGGCGGCGCGTTCAAGCCGCGCACATCGCCGTACGCCTTCCAAGGGCTTGGCGCGACCGGCCTGAAAATTCTTGCCGACGTACGGGCCGAGGTCGGGTTGCCCGTGGTCACCGAAGTCGTCGACCCAGCCGACGTCGAGCTTGTCTGCGCGTACGCCGACATGCTCCAGGTCGGCACGAGGAACATGCAGAACTTCGCGCTCCTGCAGGCCGTCGGGTCGGCAGGCAAGCCGGTCATGCTCAAGCGCGGCATGAACTCCACGATTGAGGAGTGGCTGATGGCGGCCGAGTACATCGCCCAGCGCGGCAACCTCGACATCGTGCTATGCGAGCGAGGCATCCGCACGTTCGAGGTCGCCACTCGCAACACGCTCGACATCAGCGCTGTGCCGGTCGCACAGCGTCTGTCGCACCTGCCAGTGATCATCGACCCGTCGCACTCGGGCGGCCGCAGGGATCTGGTGCTGCCGCTGAGCAGGGCGGCGATAGCTGTTGGCGCCGACGGGATCATCGTGGACGTGCACCCGAATCCCGCCAAGGCGCTGTGCGACGGAGACCAAGCACTCACCGGCTCGGACATCGCCGAACTCGCCAACCTCGTGAGCACGCTACCCGCCCTGCTCGGCCGCACGCTCGCCGACATCGCCGAGCCTGCCCCGGCGTTCGGGAGGGTGGGATAGGACCTAGCCTGGCCGGTACTCCTGGGCGGCGGCGGCCAACTCGGCGGCGAGTTCGTCGATCTCCAGCCTGGCTTCGATCTTGTGCAGGTCGGCGACCCTCGCGCGGGTCTCGACGTGCCGAGGTAGCAGCAGCGAGCAGCAGTCCTGGTCGGGTAGCTCAGACAACGCGAGCGTGCTGATCCTGCGGGCTTCGGCCATGATCTCGGTCTTATCCAGCCCGATCAGCGGACGCAGGATCGGCAGCTCGACCGCCTCGTCGAGCGCGGTGATGTTCGCCAGCGTCTGGCTGCTTACCTGCCCAAGGGAGTCGCCGGTCACCAGCGCGGTCGCCCGCACCCGAGCGGCCATCGCCTGCGCCGTCTTGAGCATCAACCGCCGCTGCGCCATGATCTGCAGCTTGCCTGACCCTGACGAGGCCAGCCGCTGCTGCGCCCGCCCGAACGCGATCACGTACAGGCGCGACCCGCGCTGATACTTGTCGAGCTGACGGACAAGGCCGTAGGCCTTGTATACCGACTCTGGCCCAGTCAGCGGCATGCCAGAGAAATGCAGGAAGCTACAGTGAAGGCCGCGGCGCATCATCCGGTAGCCGGCCACCGGCGAGTCGATGCCGCCAGACATCAGCACCAGGCCGCGGCCGCTCATCCCGACCGGCAGGCCACCCTGACCGGCGCGGCCGTCGGTGTAGACGAAGACCTCGGACTGATCGACTTCCAGGCAGATGCTGAAATCGGGCTTGCTCAGGTTCACCGGATTGCCGTAGAACTCCCGCACCCGGCTGCCGATCGCGATCGCCAGTTCGGCCGAGGTCAGCGCGAAGCGCTTGTCGCGGCGCTTGGCCCTGACGGCGAACGAACCCGCCTTGTCCTTGGCCAGGTCGGCTGCCGCCTCAATCGCCGCCTGCGGGTCCTTGGCGACCCGTGACGCACGACAGACCCTGACGACGCCCATGACGGTCAGCATGCGGTCGGCGATCTGATCGGCGGCGGACTGCGCGGACAGGCCAGGCGGCAGCGAGGTCGGACTAAGCACGATGACGCCGTCTCGCTGCCACAGCCGCAGGCCGACGCCGAGATCGGCCGCGGCCAGCCTGATGTTGTTCTGCAGCAACCGCTCGAACTGCCGCCTGTTCCTGCCCTTGAGCACGATCTCACCGAGTTTGAGCAGCACGCACGGCTCAGGGGTGAAGCCATGAACTTCGGTGGCGCAAGCGGCGGCGGGCAAAGCGGTCATACCTAGAGTCTGACAGGTCTTGGCCACTGCGAGGGTTATGGCATCGTGGCAACGTGGAGCAACACGAGCAGGTCGCCATACGAGACGCGACCGAAGCCGATCTATGCGCGATCATCGAGATCGGCCAGGCGACCGGCCAGGTTGAGGACTGGACCACGGTGTTCCCCAACTACGTGCGGCACCTGATCAGCCGCGGCCGATTCCTGGTCGCAGTCAGCGATGCCGGTCTCGATGAGCACCGTGTGATTGGCTTCGGCGGCACCAGGCAGATCGGTACGTGGCCTACCGCGATCAGCATGCTCACCGACCTATTCGTCGATCCAGCGGCGCACGGCACCGGGACCGGCCGCGCGATACTCGACGTGCTGTGGGCGCGGCAGCCGCGCAAGATGACCTTCAGCAGCCTGCATTCGAACGCCCTGCCGCTGTACACCAGCTTCGGCCTCGACGCCTGGTGGCCCCTGCTCTACCTGACCGGCGACGTATCGAGGCTGGAGCGACCGGGCGGGTGGTCGGTCGAGGCGGCCGATCCCGCCGAAGTCGCGGCGCTCGAGCTGGCCTGGACGGGAATCGACAGGACGGCCGACCATGAGATGTGGGCCGCGAGGCCGCATGGGGTGAGCCTGATCGCGAGCCGGAACGGCCAGCCGACGGCGGCAGGAACCGGCGGCGGCGTTGGCGCCGAGTACGGCATCAATCACATGGTGGTAACCGAGAACGGAAAGGCCGACCCCAGGCATGCCGCTGACGCGGTCGTCGCGGCCCTTTCCTTCTTGAAGCCCGTCGACCGCCAGGCGCACGTATGCCTGCCAGCTCCCCATGCGGCCGTACGGAGGCTGCTCGCGGCCGGCTGGATGGTCAGCGAACTCGACCTCTACATGGCCTCAGAACCTGGGCTGATCGACCCGTTCAGCTCGGTTCCCTCTCCCGCCCTGGCCTGATGCCTCGGGCCCGACTCTTGCGCGCATGGTCGGAAGGACGGCTGCGAGCGCGTCAGCCAGTGCCCGGACATCAGGTTCAGGCAAGTCTGCGAGCAGGCCGGCGATGCGCTCGGCGTTGCGTTGCCGCCGCGCGACGAGCGCGGCCCTGCCTTGGTCGGTCACCGTGACCAAGGCCACCCTGCCATCGGCCGGGTCGGAACCGCGTGCTACCAGGCCACGCTGCTCAAGCCGTTGGATGAGCTGAGTCATCGATGGCTGAGACACCCCTTCGGCGGTGGCCAGCGTCGTGATGCGCTGCGGACCTTGCCGATCAAGCGAGCTGAGCGTCGCTACGGCGGTCAAGCTCAGATCGCGCCTTCCCGACCCTCCCTTGACGATGAGCGCGACGAGTTCAAGCAGGTCGTTCGCCGGTCGGCTGAGATCCATACGAGCATTTATATAGCATGCCTATCGACGGGCCTGACTAGCCCCAGAACGGGCCGTGGGGTCAGCCGAAGAAGATCTCGGCCTCGGCGTAGCGTTCTGGGGGGACGAGCTTGAGTTCGCCTACCGCCTCAGCGATCGGCACCTGAACGATCTCAGTCCCTCGCAGAGCCACCATGATGCCCGATTTGCCGTCGGCAACGGCCCTTATCGCATGGATGCCGAATCTCGTGGCCAGCACCCGATCGAAGGCAGTTGGCGTGCCACCGCGCTGTATGTGGCCAAGCACCGTCGCGCGCGCCTCATTGCCGGTCCGCCGCTCGATCTCTTCGGCGAGTAGCTGACCGACCCCGCCGAGCCTGGCATGACCAAAGGCATCCAGCCGTACGTCTTCAAGCTGCGCCGATGTCTTCTGCTGCGCGCCTTCGGCCACCACCACGATCGGCGCGTACCTGGTTTCGAAGCGCTGCCGCACATACTCGCAGACACCCTCGATGTCGAACGGGTGTTCGGGGATGAGGATCACGTTCGCACCGCCTGCCATCCCTGCGTGCAGCGCGATCCAGCCGGCGTTGCGGCCCATGACCTCGACGATCAGTGCCCTGTGATGACTCTCGGCCGTCGTGTGCAGCCGGTCGATCGCCTCCATCGCGATGTTCACCGCGGTATCGAAGCCGAACGTGTAGTCGGTGGCACCGAGGTCGTTGTCGATGGTCTTGGGCACGCCGACGACTTTGACGCCTGCCTGCGACAGACGGCTGGCCACGCCGAGGGTGTCCTCGCCGCCGATGGCGATCAGCGCGTCGACGCCGAGGTCGGCCAGGTTCTCCGTGATCCGTCGCAGGCCAGTCTTGCCGTCTTGGGTAGCCGAGTCAGCTAGCGGGTTGGTTCGGGACGAGCCAAGTATCGTGCCGCCACGCGGGAGTATGCCTCGGACCGCCTGAACGTCCAGCAGCTGAATATCCCTCTCAAGCGGACCCCGCCAGCCGTCCCTGAATCCCACGAACTCAAAGTCGTGGTCGTAGGCGCCCGTGCGGACGATCGCACGGATGACTGCGTTCAGCCCTGGGCAGTCGCCGCCGCCGGTCAGTACTCCGACTCGCATGCAAGCTCCTTCCATCATGGCCCGGTCGGCTCATGCGACGCGCTCGCTCGTTACCGATCTCGCTGTGCCTGCCCGGCAGCTCGACCAGCACCCGACAATCACCCTAGACCCATGACCGTCCGTGCGATCGACTCCGGTAACGACCGGGGTCACCGCGCCGATCGTCGACGCAGTGGCAGCTTCACGAGCTTGAGGGGTCCAGGGAATACCCGATATTGCCGGCTATTTGAACGGATTCTAAGGAGTTTGCGTCAAGCCAGAGCAAGACGTACGCTCTTGAGGGTTTGTGCGTGACGCTCGCGCCCTCTCTGCTGCCTTTCGTATGATCGGGATGTTGTGGCCAACTGCTTCGTGAGCTACGCAGCCGCCGACTCTGCGTGGGCGGAATGGGTGTCGGATGTCCTCAGGAAGGCTGGACACCGAGTCACGGTGCAGGCGACGGACTTCCTGCCGGGCGAGAACTTCGTGCTGCGTATGCAGGAAGCAGCATCTGAAGCCGACCATACGATCGTGATTCTCTCTGAGCATTTCCTGGCGTCCAAATTTGGCGCTGCCGAATGGACGGCAGCCTTCGCACAGGATCCCACCGGCAGGCAACGCAGGCTCATCCCAGTGGCAGTCGACCATGCGCGACCGACCGGGCTGTGGTCCTCGATAGTGCGTCTCGAAATCTGCGATCTACCGGAAGAGACTGCGCGCAATGAGATATTGCGTGCGCTCGTCCCTCTGGAGAAACCCGCGCCCGCCTTTCCTGGTTCACGGCCAGTTGAATTGACTTTGGCGCGCGCTACTGGCCCGAGGGTCGATGTCTGGCGTTTGTCAAGCTCTTCCGCGCATATGGTTGGCCGGACCGCTGAATCGGAGGCGTTGTCGCGGGCGTGGTTGTCCGGTCATGAGAACGTCGTTGCCGTCGTAGGCTGGGGCGGTGTTGGTAAGACTACACTGATCGCTAATTGGCTAGCTGAGATGGCCGCCTACAAATACCACAGCGCCGAGTGCGTGTTCGCGTGGAGCTTTGATGGCCAGTCAGATGGCGAGAACTGGGCAACGTCTGATCAGTTTTTCGACACTCTGATAAAATTCCTCGATATTGAGGGCGAATCGTCAGCGACCACATGGGAACGATGCCGCGAGGTTACAAAGCGCCTACAGCAGAGCAAATCTCTGATTATCCTCGATGGTCTAGAACGCATCCAGCATCCGCCCGGTCCCCTGGAAGGCACCTTGCGTGAGCGGGTCATGCAGATGTTCATTCGTGAACTCGCTGCCCTTAACGCTGGCATGCTCGTCCTGACAAGCCGATTGCCAATTATTGATATCGATACCTATATGGGCAAGACCTGTCAGCTCATCCCGATTCCCGAGCTGTCGCGCGCCGAAAGCATCGAAATCCTCACGAACGGAGGTGTTCAGGGCGACACAGCCCAGCTCAGCAGGATCGCGGACGAGGTTCGCGACCATCCGTTGTCCCTGCGACTGCTCAGTGGGTACTTGCAGACCGTATTCAACGGTGACGCCAGGATGTGGGAGTCGTCCGGTCTGTCGAAGGCCGTCGCAGCCGAAGGCGGCAACGCATCCGCCATCATGGATCAGTACGCGGTCTGGTTCGAAAGCAGGCCTGAGCTTCAGCTCTTGCATATGCTCGGTTTGTTCAACCGGGTAGCGGCCGACGACGAACTGGCCGTGCTCCGTGAGTTGCCTGTTCGCCAGGGCCTCAATGAGCAGGTCGCCTACATGACCCGGTCTGACTTTGCCTACACACTCGGCTCGCTGCGTCGCGCAGGACTAATTCAGAACATGGCCGCAGGAGAGGGCATCGACGCGCATCCGCTCGTCCGGGAGTACTTTCAGCGCAACTTCAGGCGGTACGACCGTGAGGCCTTCCAGGAAGGACACCGAAGGCTGCGTAACCTCCTGGCGGCAAAGGCATCCAGGCGCCCGCGAAATCTCGATGAATGCGTCCCAGTTATAGCTGCGATCTGGCATGGAACCCGGGCTGGAGACAACGTCGAGGCGCTCGATGACCTCTACGACCCTCGCCTATCGCAAGATCATCATTTTCTCCGCGATGGCCTAGGTGCTGCGGCGTCTAACCACGCGGCCCTCACTTACCTGCTTGAGGACACTGGCGGCCAACCCCTGACTGACGAGCAGACGTCACGTTTGCTGGCCGATCAGTCGCTTGACCTCCGCATGATGGGCAATACAGCCGAGGCGGTGTTCCCGCTGGCACAGGCCATTCGGCTCACCCGATCGTTGGGCGAATCGACCATCCTGGTAAACCAGCTCAGGCATTTGTCGCAATTGGAGCTGGCCCTCGGCAAGATGGACCAGGCGTGCCAGCATAGCGAGGAAGCCCAGCGGATCTGCGTCGACCAGCGGATCCGTGGCCTGGAATCGCTGTCCGCCAGGACTTCTTGCGCATTCGCCCTCCTGCATGCGGGACGCTATGGCGAGGCAATGCAATTCCTGGATCAGATTGACCTGTTCGCCCCCAATGCGGTCGAAGAAGTCACCCGGTATGCGTCGCGGGTCACGTTCTGCATCGCTGTCTACAGAACGGTCGACACGCTACTCGGCCTAGACAGCGTCGAGCCGCAAGGAAGCCGGTCCGTATCGGGTACAAGACGCGGGACCGACTTGGCTGCTGATGCGCTGCAGGTGGCCAGGAAGGCGGTCGAGTCATCGGAAGCGAAGCCGGACCTTCTCGGCGCGGCACTTTTGGAGTTGGCGTCCGCGCGCGTCCTGCTGCAGGTGAACCCCGATGATGCGACGATCGGCCGACTGACCCAGGCTGTCGAGGACATACGTACGGTCGGTCAACGCCCTTGGATCATCGAAGCCAATCTCGTCAAGTGCCGCGCACTACTTCGCGCTGGGTCGGCCGACAAGGCGTCGGGCGCTCTCGATATCGCCGAAAGGCTGTCGTCTGACGACGGCATGATTCTGCAGAAGACTGCTTGCAACCTTGAGCGTCTGCAGGTGGACGCGAGCAATGAACATCGACCTCTTGACGCTGCGCGAGTTGCCGACGTTATCGCATCGGCAGTCCGGCTGGGCCTGACTTTCATTGCTTACCAGGCAGCTAAATTGTCCTCGCCGTACTGACAACGTACTTCAACTCAGGCTCGAGCAACCGGATGAACGGTCCAGTTAATTCGGTCATTTACTGACACTGTCAGCAGATATTCCCGTCTTCGGTGACCGAAGGCGGCAAGCTGCATCGCGACGGTACGGTCCTTGAATCTATTTTGTTCTTCGGCCATCACGCGGTCCCAGTTTCGCTCCGCGACATCGCGAGCGACTGCGATGCTCATCCACGCGTCCAACTGATCAGGTTGCAAGCCAAACGCGACATCGACCTCACCGAGCACTGCCGACGTCGTGGCTACCGAGCCGTCTACAATCAGCACGTCGCGTTCGCCAAGGACCGGAACTCGCTCCGTCCCAGCGAAACCGCCGATCGACCACGAGTACTTAGGCAGGTCCAGACATCGCTGCTCGCGAATTGCTCTGATTGATATCATGAGGGCTGACATATCGTGCGATTCGACTGATGAGCCGTCCAGTCCCGTTGCCAGCCGGTCCGATCGACTCGTGATGGCTGACTCAGTCGGAAGCACGTATGATAATCCGTCCCACGTCTGCGCTACCTCAAATGCGAGGCTGGTCTTCCCAATGCACGGGTACCCGCCGATCGCCGCCACACGCGGCCCGCTAGCCATTCTGCGCGGACTGCTGAGTATTTTCTCTATTACGTAAGGGGTAACGCCCTCGCGAGACAAATCAGCCGAGCTCATCTGATACGAACTAGCAGACATGGGTTCTCGCCTTCCTTCACGATTGAGCAGTCGCGAAAATCCGCGATTCGGAGCGAGGACAGCCGACCCGCCCGGCAGCCAACCTGGATGCACGTGAGGCCAGCCCTTTCCGCTGACGAAACTCCCGACTTTGAATCCTCAAAGGCAACTGTCGATGCTGGCAACACTCCAAGCCGCTCGACCGCCATTCGGAATGGGGAAGGATCGGGTTTCGGCAGCGCAGCGTCACCGCGAGCGACGATAACGTCAGGGGCCGCAGATTTCCACGGCCCGGCGATCAACGCCTCAACTGACTCGCGACTGCTACTAGAGACGAGCGCCACGCGAATTCTGGCCGAATGCACAGCATGGAGAAACTCAGCCAGCCCTGCGGTAAGAATGGCCTGGTCAGACAGCAGCGCGGGATATATGCGTCTTTTCTCGCGCTCGATCGAAACCCACTCGGCCCGGCCGCTGTAGGTGGCGATGAATTGTTGCGGTGTCATCGCGCCATTAATGCAAGCGTCAAGATAGTCCTCGATCTCGAAGCTTCTGCCGTTAACCGACCGAAGCGCGCGCGCCCATGCTTCGGCGTGAATGGGATCGGTGTCAGCAACTGTGCCATCTACGTCAAAGGCAAGCGCTCGTAGTGCCAAGTTGACCCATTGATCGTTAGTCATCAACGTCCTGTCTTCTGGGCGCCAGATTAGCCGCCAGACGCCAATAGTCGCAGACAGTGCCGCAGCGATCAGACGAGATCCATTAGGCGACCGCTATAGTCCCGGCCACCTCAGTTGGTGTCCAACGGGGGCAGGAGGTAAATTGTACCGCCCAGCTCAAGCGAACCGGCCGCGAACGGACTTGCCCGCACACGGAGAACTATGAACAGGCGTCACCGTGCCATGAGCGACGAGTGGCTCCGACGGTACTTCGGAGCCGAAGCCAGGTTGGATTTCCGGCCACTGAGAGGCAACGACTGGCTGACCGATGGCATCTGGCGGGTGACCGATGGGTCTAGGTCGGTGATCGCCAAAACGGTCAGCGCCCGCTCACGGCGACATGATGACACCTGGTCTGCCCATTGGACTCAAGGCGGCAACGACCTTGCCCACTGGAACTACTGGAAACGTGAATACCTCGTTTACCACAGTGACATACCGAGCCAGTTCGCACGCTCAGGCGTGCACGCCCCGGCGCTCTTGGGCGCGACGGAAAGCACGGATTCCGTCACGATGTTCCTGGAAGATTGCGATCTGACTCCGGCGACGTCTTGGCGTGCTAGCGGCTATTGCGCGGCCGCGCGCGACCTAGGCCTGGCACAGGGTGAGCTGTCCAGTCGTGGTAAGGTCGCGAGCCAGCCATGGTTTTGCAGTAACTACATGCGTGACTATGCGCTTGAGAAGCCATTCGACCGGCACGTGGTAGCGAGCGATGAAATCTGGCTTGATCTGGTAGAAACCGGAGTGGTTACCCCGCAAGCGCGGGACCGGCAGGTCCGCTTCGCTCAAAACGAGCTGCAATTGCTGGCGCTGCTGAACATGGCGCCGTTCACGCTATGCCACAACGACTACTGGACGCGGAACTTGTTTGGCGGCTCGGCCGGTACGACGACGGTCATCGACTGGGCCTTCGTCGGCTTCGGGCCGATGGGAGCGGACGTGGCAAACCTCGTCGCCAGTGCTGGGTTCGACGGCTTCGTGGCCGCTGCCGAGCTTGACGCCTTCAGCGAGCAGGTTTTCGAGGCGTATCTGGCCGGGCTGCGTGGCGCCGGTTGGAAAGGTGACGAGCGCGCCGTACGACTCGGCTACTTGGCCTCCGCCGCGAAATACGCGTGGGTTGTCGCTGCTATGTTGACGAGTTCGGCGACACCTGGACACCCGATCTACGTCGGATACGGCAACGGCAGGCATCTCAATTTTCACGCGGTAGCAACGACTTTAAATCTGCTAGCTACATGGAGTGATGTTGCGCTCGCACTTGCCGAGACCGTCTGAATCTGCCGCTCCGCCGCTTCCCGCTCGCCCGTGCCCGTCACACTAGTCCCATGAGCGTCCTAGCAATCGACGCCGGCACGACCGGTGTCACCGCACTCATCGTGGCCGCCGACGGCAGCGTGACAAGCCGGGGTTACTCGGAGTTCAGTCAGTATTTTCCCGAACCTGGCTGGGTTGAGCAGGCGCCTGGCGGGATATGGGATGCCACGCTGAAGGCTTGCGCCGGGGCGCTCGCTGCTCACGGGGCCGTTGACCATCCGGACGCCGACCCGATTAGCTGCGTCGGCATCACAAACCAGCGCGAGACCGCCGTGCTATGGGATCGCTCCACGTTGGTCGCGCCGCACCGGGCGATCGTCTGGCAAGATCGGCGGACGGCCAGGATTTGCGCTGAACTCCGCGACGCAGGACACGAGGATCGAGTCGCCGAGCTCACCGGACTGCGGCTCGATCCATACTTCACCGCGACCAAGCTGACCTGGCTGGCCAGTCATGTGCCCTCGGTATGGGCCGATGTCTCAAGCGGCGCGGTAGCCGTCGGGACGGTGGACTCCTACCTCATCGCGAGGCTGACCGGCGGCCGACGGCACGCCATCGACGCCTCCAACGCGTCGCGGACACTGCTGTTCGACATCAACGCCGGGCAGTGGTCTGGCGAACTCTGCGAGCTCTTCGGGGTGCCGCCATCGGCGCTACCCGAGGTAGTCGCCTCAACCGGTGTAATCGCCTCGACCGACCCCGAGGCCTTTCTTGGGCTATCTGTGCCGATCGCCGGCGTCGCTGGCGACCAGCAAGCGGCCCTGTTCGGCCAGGCTTGTTACGAACCCGGCTCGTCGAAGTGCACGTATGGCACGGGCTCGTTCTTGCTGACAAACACCGGCTCGCAGCTGGTGCGTTCGCGCGCCGGCTTGCTGACGACCGTCGCGTGGATGGATCCAAGCGGTGCGCTGACCTATGCGCTCGAAGGGGCTGTCTTTGTGACCGGCGCCGCGATTCAGTGGCTGCGGGACGGACTCGGCGTGATCCACAGCGCGAGCGACAGCGAAGAACTCGCCCGATCGGTGGACGACTCCGGCGGAGTAGTGTTCGTGCCCGCGCTGACCGGGCTCGGGGCGCCTGACTGGGATCCCGAGGCCCGCGGCGCGATATTCGGCCTGACCCGAGGCGTGACGAAAGCTCACCTGGCCCGGGCGACGCTAGAAGCCATCGCGTTCGAGGTGCGTGATGTCATGGACGTGATGGCGGCGGAAGCCGGCGCAGGCGGGCCGCATGGTGCCGGAGGCGCGGAAGGTACGTCGCTGCGAGTCGACGGCGGGGCATCGGCCAACGACCTGCTGATGCAGATCCAGGCAGATCAACTTCAGGTGCCAGTGGAAAGGCCCGTGGTTGCCGAGACCACTGGCCTGGGCGCGGCTTTCCTCGCCGGGCTAGCCACCGGCATCTGGTCCTCCACCGACGAACTAGCCGCGACCTGGCAACTCGACCGGCGTTTCGAACCAGGCGGCCGGGACGACTCGGCGCACCGGCGATGGCGGGAAGCAGTGCGCCGCTCGCTGCGGTGGGCTAGCGACGATGCCGGCCCCGACTGAGCGCGAGAACGCTACGCCAAGCAGACTCCCGACAACGCCCACCCCGACCCACCGCGACAACGCCACGCCAAGCAGACTCCCGACAACGCCCACCCTGAGCCAGTCCAACAACGCCACGCCAGGCGGGCCGCGATCAGCCGCCCACCTACAGGTAGCGTCGTGCTCAGCCTTCGGCCGGCACAGTCCGGATCGACGTGACGGGCTGGGGAGCGCCATCCCGGCTT
>DATNEK010000112.1:0-5635 GCA_035553055.1 Streptosporangiaceae bacterium
GTGTACCTGCACGGCGGCACCGAGCGACAGCAGGCCATCGCGGATGAGCTGAGCAGGCAGGCAGCGGAGCAGCTGGGCCGGTCCAAGCGGAAGCCATCGGGCACGCAACGGGCACGGCGGCGCCGGTCGGCATCATGACGACACGCCTGATCATCGGCAAGAGGCTGGCTGACCTGGGGCTTGAGCTGTGCGCCCCGACCGCGACTCGAACGCGGGACCTACTGCTTAGGAGGCAGTCGCTCTATCCACTGAGCTATCGGGGCGTGCCCGCGAGCGTGCGCGGGCGTCGCCAAGCCTACCGGGTCCGGGCAACGTTCCCGTAGCTCATATCGACTCCCGTCTCGCTCCGAACCGCGGCTGCCACCCGGTCGAGAAGTCCAGCCGCGGACACCAGCGAGCGCCGGTGCTCCGCCGGCAGGCTGGCCAGCGCCGAGACGATCGCCTCGATCCGCCGCTGCTGAGCCACCCGCATCAGGGACTCCCCGGCTGGGGTGGCAGCGATAGTGACCGCACGGCCGTCGCTCGGGTGCGGCTGCCGCTCGGCCATACCTTCGCCTATAAGGCCGTCGACGATCCTGGTCATCGTTGGCCCTGCGACACCCTCGGCCGCCGCCAGCTCGCCAAGTGTCCGCGACCCGCCGAACACCAGCACCGACAGAGCCGACAGCCGAGCGCGGGTCAAGCCCGCCTGCCGGTCAACCGAGGCCAGGCTGCGCAGCAGATGAATGGCGCCTGAGTTGAGCGCCGACGCCGCGTGGCTCAGATTCATGTCCGTATCGAGTCCCCATGCCTGCGGACCAAGCCGCTGGTTGCTTTCCACCCGATGAATGTATAGCATCACTACGAATATTGATAGCAATACTACATACTTCGATGCCGTCAACCGGCGAACCGCGGCACAGACCCCGATCGGAGATCCCGATGATCGAACTGCACCAAGTGGCACAACGCGCGAAGGATCTTGATCGCGCGGTCGACTTCTACACCACCGTGCTCGGCGGCGAGCTGATCGCCAGGTTCGAGCCGCCCGGCCTCGCGTTCATCCGGCTGGGCAGCGCGCGGCTGCTGCTCGAGCAGGCCGCGCCGAGCGCGCTGATCTACCTGCGCGTGCCCGACGTACGGGAGAGCATCGGCCGGCTGCGCGCGGCCGACGTGACAGTCGACACCGAGCCGCACCGGATCCATGTGGACACCGACGGTGCGTTCGGGGAGAAAAGCTGGGAGGAGTGGATGGCGTTCATCAGGGACAGCGAGGACAACCTGGTCGGCCTCGCCAGCCGCCACGCCCCGAGCCCGGCCGCCTAGCTGCTAGGGAAGCTGAACCGGCAGCGTGAGCCCGTCGAGCGCCGACGGGCACGGGCACTTCCGCTCGGCCGGCATGCTTTCGATGACGGAGAACAGCAGGCTCCGCATCCTGGTCAGGTTCTCAGCGAAGACCCGCATGACTTCCTCGTGCGTCACGCCCTCGCCCTCGCTGACTCCCGCGTCGGTATCGGTGACCAGGCACAGCGGCGTGTAGCAGAGCGCGAGCTCGCGCGCCAGCACGGCCTCGGGATGGCCGGTCATGCCGACGATCGTCCAGCCCTGCGCCGCGAACCAGCGCGACTCCGCCCTGGTGGAGAACCGGGGTCCCTCGATTATCACCAGCGTCCCCGAGGTGACCGGCTCCCAGCCAGCCGAACGGCTTGCCGCCACCGCTGCCACCCGGCCATCCGGGCAGTAAGGATCGGCGAACTGCACGTGGACGGCGCCGCCCTCGGAGAAGTAGGTCTGCGGGCGGCCACTGGTCCGGTCGACAAGCTGGTCGGGGATCACAAGCGTGCCAGGCCCGTAGTCGGGCGTCAGCGAGCCGACCGCGCTTGGGGCGATCACCTGCCGAACGCCGAGGGACCGCAGCGCCCAGAGGTTCGCCTGGTAAGGGATGCGATGCGGCGGGTACCTGTGGCCCTTGCCGTGCCGAGGCAAGAAGGCGACTGAGCGCCCGGCCACGGTGCCGATCGTCAGCAGGTCGCTCGGCGGACCGAACGGGGTCTCGACCTCGACCTGCTCGGCCCCGTCAAGGAACTCGTAGAGCCCAGAACCCCCGATGACACCGATGCTCGCCCGTCCAGCCTGGTCGGCCACGGCGATCAGGCTACTTTCGAGCCGGTCTTAGACGATCTGGCTGCCGCTGAACCCGTCCCCGATTTGGAAGTCCCCGATGAACCGTTGCTCGAACTGTCAGACCCGCCTGACGATCCGCCAGAGTCGCCCGCCTTCGACGCGCCAGATCCGCTGTCGCCACCCGACTTGCCTGACTCAGCCTTGGCGCCAACCTCGGCCTTGTCACCCGAACCCGAGTCCGACCCAGACCCGCCGTCGGAACCACCCGAGCTGTCCGCGCCCTTGCCCTGGCCATTAGCGCCGGCACCGACGGCGCCGCTCCTGCTGTCGGTGCGGTAGAAGCCTGAACCCTTGAACACGATGCCTACCGGCGAGAACACCTTGCGCAGCCGGCCGCCGCACTCCCGGCAGACCGTCAGCGGGTCATCGCTAAATCGCTGCACAACCTCGAGCCGATCTCCGCACTCGGTGCAGGCGTACTCGTACGTCGGCACGTGTCCTCCCAATCAGAAGCGTTAGCACTCAGCGCTATCAACTGCTAAATGCTAGCAACAGCTAACCCAGCCTGGTGATTCCTCTCGCCGGTTGCGCGACGCCGCGGACCGGCTGATCGTGCGGCGCGGCCGGCACCTCGTCGAGCAACTCGTTGTCGTAAACCAGCGCTACTGTCGGCACCATCGGACCGACCCTGGCCAGCGCGCGGTCGTAACAGCCGCCGCCGCGGCCGAGTCTGTGCCCGTCCTTGCCGACCGCCAGGGCTGGCACGATCACGAAGTCGGCACTGGCGATCGCGGCGACGCCGCGCCGGGGTTCAGTCGGCTCGAGCAGCCCGTGCGGTCCGCTGGCGAGCGACTCCGGTCCCTCGTAGGACGCCCAGTCCAGGTCATAGTCATCGCGAAGCACGGGAAGCAGCACATAACTGCCTCTCTTCCACAAGGCGAAAACCAGCCCGGCCGTCTGCGGTTCCGTCCCGACCGACACGTACGCGGCGACCGTGCCGGCCATGCCGATCTCAGGCAAGTCAAGCAAGGTCGTGCGCAAGGCGATCCCGGCCGACTTCCGCTCAGCCTCGGTGAGCCTGGCTCGCGCGGCCACCAATTCCTTGCGCAGCAAAGATTTTCGCCCGGCCAGCCCGTGCTCACGCATATCCTGTCCAGGCTGGGTAGCCCACAACGCCAGTAGCGGCGTGATCGCTTTCTGCCATGCCGTGCACGAAGTCCTTCCCCACGCTCGTTAGGGTTCTAGCATGGCTCACTCAGGCGAGGTCACCAAGGCTGTTGTTCCGGTCGCCGGCCTTGGCACTAGGTTCCTGCCGGCGACCAAGGTAACTCCCAAGGTCATGATGCCTGTCGTGGACAAACCGGCCATACAGTACGTGGTCGAGGAAGCGGTAAGCGCCGGGCTCACCAACGTGCTGCTGATCACCGGCGAGGGCCAGCAGTCCATAGCCGACCACTTCGAGCGGGCGCTCGACCTCGAGGCCAGGCTGGCGGCGCGCGGCAACGAGAAGGCGCTGGCCGAGGTCAGGGCGCCGAGTGAGCTTGCCTCGGTGAGTTACGTCCGCCAGGACGCGCCGCGTGGTCTCGGGCACGCCGTGTACTGCGCCGCCGACCACGTCGGCGACGAGCCGTTCGCCGTGCTGCTCGGCGACGACCTGATCGACATGAAAGACGACCTGCTCGCCCGGATGATCGCGACAAGGAACCGGTACGGCGGCAGCGTCGTCGCGCTGATGGAAGTCCCGCCCGACCAGATCTCCGCCTACGGCTGCGCCGCGTTCAAGCCGACCGATGACCCCGACATCGTCGCGGTGACCGACCTGATCGAGAAGCCTGATGTCAACGAGGCGCCATCGAACTGGATCGTCATCGGACGCTATGTCTGCGACCCGGCGGTATTCTCCGTGCTGCGCGAGACCCCGCCTGGGCGGGGCGGCGAGATCCAGCTCACCGACGCGCTGCGGTCGCTCGCGATCGCCGACCGGGGAAGCTGCTCCGACGGCGGCGGCGTGCACGGAGTGCTGTTCCGCGGGCGCCGTTTCGATACCGGTAACAAGCAGGACTTCCTGCGGACCACGGTGGAGTTCGCGTGCGCTCGGCCCGACCTGGCGCCTGAATTCGTGCCGTGGCTCCGCGAGTACCTCAAGACACTGCCATAAGGCGCATGCGGGGCGGAACGGGGTTCGATGCAGTCGGTCGACAGCTACCTGGACGAGATCATCGGCGCGCTCACGCCGCTCGCCCCGGCTGAGATACCACTCACCGACGCCGACGGGGTTGTGCTCGCCGCCGACGTCGCCGCGGTCTGGCCGCTGCCCGGCTTCGACAACTCGGCGATGGACGGCTACGCGGTCATGGCCGCCGACGTGCAGGACGCGAGCGAGGACAATCCGGTCACGCTGCCGGTCACCGCTGAGGTCGCGGCCGGCGACACGACCGGCCGTGCGCTGGCGTCCGGGCGCACCATCAAGATCATGACCGGTGCGCTCATCCCGGCCGATGCCGACGCCGTCGTCCCGGTCGAGTGGACCGACGGCGGCTCACAGACCGTCACGATCACCCGCCCGGCCGAGAAGGGCCACGCGATCAGGCGGACCGGCGACGATGCCAGGCCAGGCGACCTGCTGCTGCGGGCCGGTACAAGGCTCGGCCCGGCCCAGATCGGCGTGCTCGCCGCGGCCGGCCACGGCTCCGTCCTGGCCCACCGCCGCCCGAAGGCAGCTGTCATCTCGACGGGAAACGAGCTCATCGAGCCAGGTTCGCCCCTGGTACCCGGTCTGATCTGGGACTCCAACAGCTACATGCTCGCCTCCGCCGCCAGGCAGGCAGGCTGCGACGTGATCAGGCACGCGGTCGTGCGCGACGACCCGGCCGCCGTGCTCGCCGCGATAGAACTGGCGGCCGCCACCGCCGACCTGCTGATCACGAGCGGCGGCGTGAGCATGGGCGGCGAGCACGACGCGGTCAAGGCGGCGCTGAGCATCCTCGGCACGGTCGCCTTCCGCAAGGTCGCGATGCAGCCGGGAATGCCCCAAGGCTTCGGCTTGCTCGGCTCCCCGCCGCGTGTCCCGATCTTCACGCTGCCAGGAAACCCGGTCTCGGCGCTGGTCTCGTTCCACGTGTTCGTCGCGCCCGCGGTCCGTGCCCTTCAGAACATTCAGGCAGAAAGATTCGCGCCGCGACGGTCCAGGCTCGCGAGCCCAGCGTCCTCCCCGGCCGGTCGCCGGTCCTACCTGCGCGGAATCCTCGACCCGCAAGCCGGTACCGTCACCCCGCTCACCGGCCAGGGCTCACACCAGATCGCCTCGATGGCCCGCGCCAACGTGCTGATCGTGATGCCGGAAGAGGTAACGAGGCTGGAGCCCGGCACCGAAGTGGACATATTGGACATCCCATGAGCAACTGCCGTCCAGGGCTGGTGTACCAACGACAGCAACGGTCCGACGCTGCGGTCGAACACCGGCTCTGAACGGCAGCAGGGGGCAATGTTGACCGACCAGGCCGGGCTTTCTGGGCTGACTCACCTCGACGAG
>DATNEK010000113.1:0-4574 GCA_035553055.1 Streptosporangiaceae bacterium
TGGAGTTAAGCCTGGCAGCCTATGTCGATCAAACCACTCAGGATTACCCGGAACTCGATACCCCAGAAGTGGCAGCAGACTGCCAGCTCGCGGTGGAGATCTTCTGTAACGCATTGCTGAGCGCCTGAGTCGGCTCCGAGGGAGCCCGTGATGAGCGGGGTACGGCCCTGGTTCATCCGCGGCTCGGCGTACCAAACCCGTGGTGAACCACCCTCCATCGACATCGCTCGCCGAGTGGTCTGCCTCCGCTCCGCCAGTACAGGTGGACCGGATGCCGCGCCGGCTTCCGCACGCCGCCTGGGCGCCGATAAGGTAGAACGTGTTCTAGTCAGCGGACGTGCGGGGAGTACCTATGCACCTGGCCTACACGCCTGAGCAGGACAAGCTCGCGGCCGAGTTGCGCGCGTACTTCGCTGAGCTGATGACGCCGGCCCGCCGGGATGCGCTGTCCCGCACCGAAGGCGACTACGGCGACGGCGGCGCCTACCGGGAGATCGTCCGCCAGCTCGGCGCGGACGGGTGGCTGACGCTGAGCTGGCCGGCCGAGTACGGCGGCCGCGACGCGACCGTGACCGACCAGCTGATCTTTACCGATGAGGCCGCCGTGGCCGGCGTCCCAGTGCCGTTTTTGACGATCAACACGGTGGGACCGACGATCATGCGATTCGGCACCGACGAGCAAAAATCTTTCTACTTGCCGAAAATTGCCTCGGGGGAACTGCACTTTTCCATCGGCTACTCCGAGCCCGAGGCCGGTACAGACCTGGCCGCGCTGCGCACCCGCGCGGTGCGGGACGGCGATGAGTACGTGATCAACGGCCAGAAGATGTGGACCTCGCTGATCAGCTACGCGGACTACGTCTGGCTGGCC
Organism: Streptosporangiaceae bacterium; assembly: GCA_035553055.1. GTDB lineage: Bacteria > Actinomycetota > Actinomycetes > Streptosporangiales > Streptosporangiaceae > Chersky-822. Next base: position 872 of record DATNEK010000113.1, read on the forward strand.
TGCCGTACCGATCCGCAGGCATACAGGCACAAGGGTCTGTCCATCATCATCGTGCCCACCGATGCCCCTGGCTTCTCCTGGACGCCGGTCCCGACGCTAGCCGGGGTGTCGACGAGCGCCACCTATTACTCCGATGTCCGGGTCCCGGCGGCCAATCTGGTCGGCACGGAAAACCAGGGCTGGCCGCTGATCACCAACCAGCTCAACCACGAGCGGGTCGCGCTGACGTCGGCGGCGCCGCTGCAGACGGCGTTGCGGCTGGTGCGCGACTGGGCCGCGGAAACGGCCACCCCGGCCGGCGGGCGGGTAATCGACGCCGAATGGGCCGCTGTCAACCTGGCGCGCGTGCACGCCAAGACCGAGGTGCTCAAGCTGCTGAACTGGCGGGTCGCCGCGGAGATCGACGCCGGCCACGCGCTCGGCCCCGCTGCCGCATCGGCCACCAAGGTCTACGGCACCGAGCTGACCATCGAGGCGTGCCGGCTGCTGATGGAGGTGCTCGGCGCTTCGGCAACGGTCTCGGCCGGGTCGCCGGGCGCGCTGCTCGCCGGGCGGGTAGAGCGGATGCACCGCTCGGCTCTGATCCTTACGTTCGGCGGCGGCACCAACGAGATCCAGCGCGACATCATCGCGGCGGCAGCGCTGGGCCTGCCCTACAAGCGGTGAGGACGAACTGACGTGGACTTTTCCCTAACGCAAGCGCAGCATGAGCTGTCCTCGCTCAGCCGGCGAATTCTCACCGACCGGGCGACGCCCGAGCGGCTGACCGAGCTTGAGCGCGCCGGGTCCGGCGTCGACCAGGCGTTGTGGTCCGAGCTGGCCGCGGCCGGCGTGCTGGCGGCCGCGCTGCCCGAGCGGGCCGGCGGTGACGGGTACGGGCTGGCCGAGCAGTGCTCGATCCTGATCGAGATCGGCCGGGCCGTGGCGCCGGTCCCCTACCTTGAGTCGATCGCGGCTGGGGCTGGCGCGATCGCCGCGTTCGGCTCGGCTGAGCAGGTCGCTCGGTACGCGGCGGCCGCCGCCTGCGGTGAACTCGTGATCACGGTTGCGCTCGCCGAGTCTGACGGCGCTGACCCGGTCGCGCCGTCGAGCCGGGCCGAGCGCGCGGGCGCCGGCTGGCGGCTCACCGGGGTGAAGACCGCTGTGCCGGCAGGCGCGTCTGCCGGACTGTTCCTCGTCCCGGCCGCGACCGGGCACGGGGTCGGCGTGTTCTGCGTGAAGCCGGACGACCACGGAGTGACCGTCGAACCGCAGCGGCTCATCGACGGTGCGGGGGCCGCCCAGATCAGCCTCCGCGATGTCGAGCTCGGGCCGGACCGGCTGATCGGCGAGACCGGGGAGACCGGCGAGGTCGTGAGCTGGCTGCTCGCGCGGGCGACGGTCGGGTTGTGTGCGCTGCAACTCGGCGTCACCGAGCGGGCGCTCGAGCTGACCGCCGAGTACGCGAAGACCCGTGAGCAGTTCGGCCGGGCGATCGGCGCGTTCCAGGCGGTGGCGCAGCGGCTGGCCGACGCCTACATCGACGTGGAGGCGATCAGGCTGACGATGTGGCAGGCGGCTTGGCGGCTTGAGGCCGGCCTGCCGTGCGACGCCGAGCTAGCGACGGCCAAGTTCTGGGCCGCCGACGCGGGCCACCGGGTCGCCCACACCGCCGTCCACGTGCACGGCGGCGTGGGCATCGACATCAGCCACCCAGTTCACAGGTACTTCGCCGCCGCGAAACGCAATGAATTCGCCCTGGGCGCCGCCACCACGCAATTGCGCCGCCTAGGCGCGGTGCTGGCCGAGGCCCGTCCCTGACTCAGCGCAGGTTGCCGAGCCTGGCGAGGGCCTCACCGGCTTCGGTGAGGAGGTCTGACATGGCCTCGGCGACCGGTTGGACCGAGTTCATGCGGCCGACGATCTGGCCGACCGGCATCGGCACCACCGTTGGGTCCCCGGACTGCATGAGCCGCTGGTGGGCCTCGCTTACCAGCAGGTTCTGTAGCGGCATCGGCAACGGCTCCGGCGCGCCCGGCTCATCCCAGGCCGCCGTCCACTTGTTCTTGAGCAGCCTGGCCGGCTTGCCGCTGTAGATGCGGGAGCGGACAGTGTCCGATGACGTCGCCGCGAGCAGCGCGGCGCGCAGCGCCGTGGGCTGGACGCCGAGCGCGTACTCCTGCGTTGTCAGCCAGAACGAGCCCATCCATACGCCGACGGCGCCGAGCGACAGCGCGGCGACGATCTGACGTCCAGAACCGATGCCGCCGGCCGCCAGCACGGGTACGTCGCCACCGACGGCGTCGACGATCTCAGGGACAAGCACCATGCTGGCGATCTCCCCGGTGTGCCCGCCCGCTTCGTAACCCTGCGCCACGACGATGTCCACGCCCTGGCTGACGTGTCGCTGCGCGTGCTCAGCCTTGCCGGCGAGCGCGGCCACCGCGATGCCCTGGCTGTGAGCGCTGGCGATTACGTCGTCTGGCGGCGAACCAAGCGCGTTGGCGATCAGCGCGACCGGATGGGCGAGCGCGACCTCGACGTGCGCCCTGGCGACCGAGTGCAGCCAGCCGAGCACCCCGTCGCGCTGCTCATCGTCGGCGGCGAGCGGCGGCACGCCGAGCCGGAGCAGCGTCTGGTCGACGAACTCCTTGTGGCCAGCAGGGATCAGCTGACCGAGGTCGTAGTGGCTGCCCTCGGCAGGCACCTTGGCGGGCATCACAATGTCGACACCGTACGGACGGCCATCGGTATTGGCGTCCATCCAGGTGAGCGCCGCTTCAAGGTCGGCCGCGTCGTTGTAGCGAACGCAGCCGAGCACGCCGAGACCGCCGGCCCGGCTGATCGCCGCGGCGACTTGCTCGGATGGGGTAAACCCGCAGATCGGGTGCTCGATGCCGAGCCGATCGCACAGCGAGGTTCGCAGCGTCATGTCTGCGTCCCGGCCGGTGCCGCCAGTTGGGAGTCGGCGAACTTGCGCGCCCACACGTAGTCGACCTTGCCGCTCGGGGTGCGCCCGATGCTGTCGGTGATCCACACCGTCCGCGGCACCTTGTAGCCGGCGACGTGACGGCGAACGACGGACTCGAGATCGGCCAGGTCGATCTGCTGGCCCTGTCTCGGCTGCACGATCGCGGCGACCTGCTGACCGAGCCGTTCATCAGGAATTCCGATGACGAGCGCGTCGAACACCGCTGGATGCCGTTTGAGAGCGGACTCGACCTCCTCGGGGAACACCTTCTCCCCGCCCGTGTTCACGCACGCGCTGCCCCGGCCGAGCAGGGTGATCGTGCCGTCCTGCTCGACCCTGGCGAAGTCACCAGGTACCACGTACCGATCACCGTCGACCTCAACGAACATCGCGGCGGTCTTCACTGGATCCTTGTAGTAGCCGAGCGGGATGTGCCCGCCCCTGGCGATCCGGCCGACCTGCCCAGGACCCACCTGCTTGCCTTCGTCGTCGATCACGATCGTGGCAGGGCCCGGGCTCACCGTGGGACCGCCGCGCTGCTCCCCGCCCGCGCTCGCGAAACTCAGCCCGGTGAACCCGGTCTCCGACGAGCCGATCGCGTCGGTCACCACCACGTTCGGCAGCGCCGCGAACACCGCGTCCTTGACGCTCTGTGAGAACAGCGCGCCGTTCGACGACATCGAGACGACCGACGAGGCGTCGTAGCCGCCAGCGGCGTAGGCCTCGATCAGCGGCCGCGCCATCGCGTCGCCG
>DATNEK010000114.1:0-17389 GCA_035553055.1 Streptosporangiaceae bacterium
GCGGCGACGCTCATCTTCCGATGCGCCGAGTCCCTGCCAGGACTGCGCTGACACCTGCACGGCGAGCCCGAGCGCCCTGGCCCGTTCGTACAGCTGCCAGATCGGCAGTCGTCGCGAGACCGCGCTGAACTCATCGACCGCGAGCAGGATTTCGCGCTTATGCGGACCACGTACCGCGAAGCTGGCAAGCAGGTCGACCAGCGCCCGGGCCTGACTCTCGGCGATCGAGATCTGGTCGGTGCCCTCGAGTATGCAATACCAGGCATCCGCTTCTTCGAAGCCGCCAGGCCCGTCAAGCCCGCCGCCCAGCCGACGGAACAACGTGCGGTACCGAAGCGCTACGTCTGCCAGGTGACCGGAAGCCGACGAGATCACCGCGTGGTCTGCCGCGGTGCCGGCCGAGGCGTAGGCCATCGACAGCCACCCTGGCTCGAGCCGGGCGAGCAGGTCCTGGCTGCTCGTTGGCGGACCGCATGGCGCCTCTACGGCGAGCGCGATCAGGGCTTCCATGACGTCGGTGTAGTACGCGGCGCCACCGGTTCCATGCTCGATCAGGTCGACGAGCGTGGTGGTGAGCTGGCGTGGCGGCAGCGTCCACAACGACAAGCTGGCCTCGTCCGGCCAGATGGCAGTCGCCCGGGCGCCAGCCTCGCGCAGCACCCGCCTGGCGCGGTCGGCGACCCGGCGCCCGGCTGAGCCGCCTTTGCAGTCGAGCACCACCAGCAGCGGTGGCTGACCGAGCCCTGCCGCGTGTCGCCATAGACCGGTCGTCATGAAGCCGGCCCACAGCCTGAGCAGAAGCGTGGTCTTACCGGTTCCTGTCGTGCCCACGATGACCTGGTGCGAGCGCATGCGCTGATATCCGATCGCGGCAAGCTGGCCGACCTTGTGCCCGACCGTCCTGATCACCGCGCCAGTCACCACCACATCGCCGCGCATGGTGAGCGGGACCGAGCCTGGTGCCGCGATCCTGGCGCGGGCCGTGCGCGCCTGATGCCGCCACTGTCGCTGGTCGAACGCGACGGTCGAATACGGGGACAGACCGCCAGCGCCCGAGTTCAGCGAGCGGATCCGGTATGTCCAGGCCAGTCCGCCGACCACCAGGCCCAGCGGGACCGCTTCTGGCGCTACCGTCGCCCCCGCTCGCGCTACCGCACCGCTGCGGACCAGTCGCCAGAACTCCAGCCATGCATGGTAAGGAGCAGTGGCCGCGCCGTGCCCGCTCGCCACCAGCCAGGCAACCACCATCGGCATGCACCAGGCAGCGCCGACCATCAGCCGTCGCGGCCGCCAGCCGCGATACCAGGCGGCGGCGAACCCGCCGGCCGCGACGACACAAACCGGCGCCGCCGCCACGGCAGCCGCAGCCAGGATCAGCGCCGCTCCGATGCGGACCAGACTCTTGAAGGCGACCTGCGCTACGAGCAGGCTCAGCCACCGCCTGATCACGAGCGATGCTCGCGGTGAACGACTGGTTCCGGGCGCGCCGCGGCCGGGCCGGGCCGGTTAGCCGGACGGCTAAGCTTCTCCGGCCACTGAGCCTCCGGCGGCAGCAACCGGATTTCGACTCTGACCGCGAGGCCGCCGACGGCTTCTCGCGCCTTAACCACCACGGGCAAGGCGGCTGGAGAACACAGGTAGACCACCCGCGCGTGCCTGGGCGCCCGGCCGGGAACCGCGACGTCGGCGGCCGGGCAGCCGTAGTCGCCGGTGCGGGCCAGCACTTCGCGCATGACCGTGACGGTCTTGGCGAGCGTCTTCGGCGTTAGCTCGGCCTCGATCGCCCAGCATTCGCCTGCCCACGCGACGGCCGTGCTCGCGGTGTCGGGCCAGTGCACCTCGCCGTCGGGTATGTGCTCGCGCAGGCCGACCTTGCGTCCGAACCGTGCGCGGAGCCGTCGTTCGCTGCGCCAGAACGCCTGTGCCTCCGCGAACTGCGGTGTCGCCGTCAAGGCCAGCCTGCCTGCGGTGACGGCACGCAAGTGCGCGAGTCGAGATAAGGCGGGGGCTGCTGCCGTGTATGGCAGTCCGCAGCTGGCCAGCCCAGCCCTGGTCAGCCACGCCCATCGCGGGCCAGGACCAAGTCTGGCCGCGCCGGCAAGCCCAGCTCCGGTCCACTTGGCTACCAGCGCGACGGCGCGTCGGTCCGGCACATTGAGCGCAACCGCGAGCTGGTCGAGTTGGACGCCGTACATCTCGGCTGTGAACACTAAGCCGTCCGCGTGGATATCCGCAGTAGCCACACGCTTATCTCACCATGTGTCACCAGTTATGGCAGCGGTGTGTTTTGCCGCGCCAGAGTAAACGGCGAGCCGGTGCTGGTGTCGATTGGCTGCGTGCTGCACAATGTCTCTGGAGTATCAGCAGTACCCTGTGTTTGCGGCACTGTTGCGGCACTGTTGCGGCACTGTTCGGCACCGCGTCCTTGCGGCTGAGATTCGTTGGGGAAGACGCATCTCGCCCGGCTGGCAAGGAGGTTTGGTGACCGTTCGCGGTGTGCTGCAGATTCACTCTGCGCCCCCGGCGCTGAGCCCGCATGTGGAGTGGGCGGTCGCCGGGATTTTCGGCCTGCCCGTAAAGCTGCACTGGATCGACCAGCCGGCCGCTCCCGGCAACGTGCGGACCGAACTCGCATGGCAGGGACGGGCTGGCCTCTCCGGTGAGATCGCCTCGGCGCTGGCCACCTGGAATCTGCTGCGGTTCGAGGTAACCGAGGAGGCGAGCGAGGGCTGCGATGGCGTGCGCTATAGCTGCACACCGTCGCTCGGCATGTTCTCCACGGCAGTCAGCGCCAACGGCGACATCATGATCAGCGAGAACCGGCTGCGCGCGGCGATGACGCTCGCGGGTGCGGCTGCCGGCGATCAGCTCGGCGGGCTGCGTGAGCTGCACGGGCCGCGGCACCCTGCGCTTGGCGGCTCGCTCGAGGCCGAGCTTAAGTTGCTGCTCGGCGATGCCTGGGACGCCGAACTCGAGCCATTCAGGCACGCATCGGCCGGAGCGCCGGTCCGCTGGCTACACGCCACTGGCTAGGAGAGGTTGGTCGCAGACCGCTCTGCGCACCGGCCGGGCGCTCGACGACGTGCTAGTCGCCGGCTAGGGCAACCGGGAGTTGCTCGCCTGGGCGATTCTGCGATATCCAGGCATCGATGCGCTCCCACCACTCGAATAGCCACTGCAGCTGAGCCTCGTGGTCGGCCTCGCGCGGCACCTCAGCAGCGGGCACTCGCCACCACTTGGCCCGGATAGTCTGCCCGACGGCTAGGTTCCGCCAGATGTCGCCAGCGCTCACCATCTGGTCAAGCCCGGCGTGGGCTACGAAGATTACGTCAGCCTCCGGGCAGGCCATGATCGCGGCGAATGCCCCGCCGCTGCGTGGTGGCAGCAGGTTGGGCATGTCTCGGGCGCGATCGGCCAGATCGCGCCTGCCGATCTGCTCCAGCCTGCCGATGTTGCGCAACCACCGGCCCGGCGTCCAGTTGCCGCCTTCGGGAAAAATAACGAGCGCGCCGAGCCGGTCGAGACCGCGCGCTAGCCGTTCAATTTGCTCAACGAAAATCCGGTCACCGGTCTTGGCGTGATTGATGAACACGTTCGGCAGCCGGTTGACCACGACGTCGACGCCGGGGTCGAGCTGCATGCTCGCCTTCATCACGACCCTCGGGCGGCGCTGGTACACGCTCAGCAGCTGGCGCACGAGCAAGAAGGAATCTCCAGGGCCAGCGTGGCGGGACAAGACGATGATCGGGCGGGCCAGGCGGGCGGCAAGCTCGTCCTGCGTCGGCGGCGGCTCGTCGACCTTCACCCGCAAGCCGAACGCCCGGTGCGCGGCGCCGTAGACCGAGTCGAGGAACCACCGCATCACCGCGTAGTGCCTGGCCTGGAATGGCTCGGTGCGCAACCGCCCGCCGAATCCGCTGGCGAGCCACATGCCGAGGCACATGAACAGCACGGCCGACTCGGCAAATAGCCAGATGAGCGCGAAGAACATCAGCCTCAGCGCGCGAGTGCGGCCCTTCCTCCGGCCGATCCAGCCGAAGATCAGACTCAGCAGCGCGAGTAGCGGGAACAGCACTACCAGAGCGAGCGCGATCACCACTGCGAGCGGTGCGATCACCAACCTGCGGATCAGCCTCGGTGGCATGATCCTCCTTACTGCCCGCCCTCCACCTCTTAGGGCTTGCCTTCCGCGCCAGCGAGATAATCGGCGGACGCCTCATACGCCCGGTCAATGCTCTCCTGCACCATAGTCTTGTCGCGATAGCGCAGCTGTGACAGATCAGGCGCGCGCTTATTTCCGCCAGTTGGCAGCACGTGCACGGTGATGTCGTCCGGAAGGGCGGACATTTCCTCGTGAAAACGGTGCCTGCGGGCAATCTCGAACGCCACGAGACCGACTTCCCACGGTCGCTTCGGCGCGGTCAGCTCGGTCTCGATCCTGCCTACCTGTAGCACGTAGACGGTGCTAGCACCAAGCGCGATCGCGCGGCCAACAGGGATCGAGTCGACGAGGCCGCCGTCGAAGAAGTGCTCGCCGTCGATTTCGACCGGCGGCAGCAAGCCAGGCACCGCGCACGATGCGAGCACGGCCGGCACGAGCGGCCCGCTGAAGAACCACGCCGCGCTTGCTCGCTCGATGCTCGCCGCCACACAGTGGAATGGAAGCTTGAGATCGGCGAAATCGGCGGCGGGCAGCATGTCGGCGAGCATCTGGCCGAGCGGCTCGATCGCGTGCAGGTGCGTGCCCGACCTGGCGAGCCTGACCGCACGGCTCCACAGCGTCTCGCTGAAGGCGCCGCGAACCGCATCGCCTTGCCACAACTCACCGAGCTTGGCTGCCGACCCGGTCGGATCGGCCGCGACGAATGCGCCGTTGATCGCGCCGATCGACGTCCCGACCACCAGGTCAGGTCTGATCTCGGCCTCGGATAGCGCCCTGAGCATGCCGACTTCGTGAGCACCGAGCAGCCCGCCGCCCCCGAGCACAAAAGCCGTCGTCACCCCCCGGGACCCCCCGCGGTGCTGGCCTGGGGGGACGACCCCCCGGAATCCCCCGCGGTGCTGGCCTGGGGGGACGACCCCCCTGGACCCCCCGCATAACCTCGCCTTACCGTGCGGTCGAGTATGCCGAGAGTGGCGCGCAGGGCACCCTCGGAGATGACTGGGAAGATCCCGGCCTCACGCCAGGTGGGGGCGATGTCGGACCAGTCATAGTAGGACGTCACCAGCGTCCCGCCCTCGGTCGGCTCGAGCCGGTAGCCGTAGACATGACCGATCTGGGGCCGGATCTGGCCGAGAATGGTCCAGGCGATCTCCCGGTCAGGCTCGAATACCGAGATCGTGACGGTCACGTCGTATTTGCCGAGCGGGTAGTCGTTCAGCGCCTCTCGGTCCATGTGCACGACGAAGCTGTCGCCGACAGCCGCCACTGGCTCGCCATCGGCCGACTGCAGCATCCCTGAGCTGTCGATCGCCACATGTCCCTGCGGGTCGCACAGCACGCGAAAGATCGCCGACGGCTCGGCCTCGATCGTGCGCTTGACCTCTATCCGATCTGCTCCCATGCGGCAATTGTTACACCCGACCTAGAGCGCGATGTTGCCGTGCTGGCCGCGTACCTGATCGGCGCTGGCAATCGCGTCCGCGAGCGCCTGTCTCGTCTTGTCGGGGTCGATGATCTCGTCGATAACGCCGAGTTCGACTGCCGTGGTTAGCCCGCCAGACTCGCGCTCGTGCTCGGCTGCCGGCTCGGCCTCAAGCTCGTGCCGCCGCTCCGCCGGTGCGGCGGCCAGCCGAGCCTGCCAAGCGTGGTGACCACGTAGGCCGGCGAGTGTGCAGGTAGATTCGGGCATTCACCCGCGTTTTCGGGGGTGGATCCGGGTATCCACCCCGGCGCCGGGCCGGGCAGGCGGGGTCAATTACCCGCGTGTCAGGCTCCTTGCTCCCCAAGTGACTGACCTCGTCAAGGCGCCGTGAAGACGACAGCGACGTTGGAGCCGCCGAACCCGAACGAATTGTTGAGCACCGCCATCGGCTCCGCGCCACGCTGCTGCAGTTCGGTGGGCTTGACGGCGATCTCGACGCCCAGGTCATCTTCCGGGTCGTCCAGGTTGATGGTCGGCGGCGCCATCCGGTCGCGCAGGGCAAGTATGGCGGCCACAGATTCGACCGCTCCGGCGCCGCCGAGCAGGTGACCGGTCATCGACTTCGTCGACGACACCACGACGCCATCGGCGGCTTTACCGAGCGCGTCGGCGATGGCACGTGCCTCGATGACGTCACCCGCAGGAGTCGAGGTGGCGTGGGCGTTGACATGGGCGATCTGATCGGCCGCCACACCGGCGTTCTCCAGCGCCCGCTTGATGGCAAGCACGGCACCCGCGCCATCAGGATCTGGCTGAGCGATGTGATGGGCGTCGCAGGAGTAACCCGCGCCCGCGGCGACGGCGTACACGCGCGCACCCCGCGCGGCGGCATGCTCGGCCGACTCGAGCACAACGATCCCGGCGCCCTCACCGAGCACGAAACCGTTTCTGCCCTTGTCGAACGGCCTTGACGCCCGCTCTGGCTCGTCATTGCGCAGCGACAGCGCCCGCATCGCGGCGAACGCGGCGATGTTCAGCTCGATGATCGCTGCCTCGGTCCCGCCGGCGATTATCACGTCGGCCCGGCCCGACCTGATCATGTCGATGCCATAGCTGATCGCCTCGGCGCCAGAGGCGCAGGCGCTGACCGGGGTGTGCACGCCCGCTCTGGCGCCGAACTCGATGCTGAGCCAGCCAGCTGACCCGTTCGGCATCAGCATCGGCACGGTGAAGGGGGAAAGGCGCTGCCAGCCCCGCTCCCTGAGCGTGTCGTACGCGGTGAGCGTCGAGCTGATACCGCCGATGCCGCTCGCGACTACGACGCCGAGCCTGAGCGGATCGACGTCAGGCTTTCCCGCGTCGGCCCACGCTTCCCTGGCGGCGATCAGCGCGAACATCTCGCACCTGTCGAGTTTCCTCGCCTGTACGCGGTCGATGAGCGTGGCAGGCTCGGCAGCAGCGGGCGCCGCGATCTTGCACGGCAGCCGCTGCGCCCAGTCGTCGGTCACTGCCCGCACGCCGCTGCGCCCGGCCAGCATGGACTGCCAGGTGGTGGGGACATCCGCACCGACGGGCGTGATAGCCCCAACACCGGTGATGACGACCCGGGTCGATGCATTGGCCACTGTAGAGCTCCTCTGATCTTGTGACCACCGTGCCGAGTCCGCGCTGCGGCCCGGCACGGCGCTGAGATCGGCTTGCGTGCCCCGGTCAGGCCGTGACCTCGGCTCGTGCCACGTAGTCGATGACGTCCTGCACGGTCTTGAGATCCTTGAGCTGGTCGTCCGGGATCTCGACACCGAACTTGTCCTGCGCGGCCACGGCGATCTCGACCATCGAGAGGCTGTCGATATCGAGGTCGTCGACGAACGTCTTGTCAGGCGTCACCTCGTCGGCTGGCACGCCGGCGATCTCGTCGATGATCTCGCTCAGCCCGGCGAGTATCTCCTTTTGGGTCATGGCCATTCCGCTGTCTCCTTCGTGATATCTGTTCCGTTGATGCTGGCTGGCGTGTTGGCTCGTCGGCGTTGGCTCGCGAGCGTCGGCTGGTTAGGGTATCGCGATCACCTGGGCGGCATAACATACCCCGGCGCCGAAGCCGATCAGCAGCGCCTTGTCCCCGGAAGAAAGCTCGCCGCGCTCGATCATCCTGGACAGGGCGAGCGGTATGGAGGCCGATGAGGTGTTGCCCGCGTGGACGATGTCCGTGGCCACCTTCGCGCGAGGCGCGCCGATCTTGCGCGCCAGCGCGTCGATGATCCGAAGGTTCGCCTGGTGCGGTACGAACACGGCAAGCTCGGCCGGGTCAACCCCGGCGTCGGCGCACGCCCGCAGGGCCACCGGGTGGAGTGCGGTGGTTGCCCACCGGAAGACCGCCTGACCTTCCTGGAAGATGAAAGAATGGCGATCCTTGATGTAGATCTTGTCGGCCATGTCGCCGTCGCTGCCCCAGGCCACCGGGCCTACGCCAATCTCAGTGTCGTCATCGCCCTCCGCCGGGCCGACCACGGCGGCCCCTGCTCCGTCGGCGAAGATGATGCAGGTGGACCTGTCGGTCCAGTCGATCCACTGGGACAGCTTCTCGGCGCCGATCACCAGCACGTTCCGCGCCGATCCGCAGCGAACGGCGTCGCTGGCGTTGGCGAGTGCGTAGCAGAATCCTGCGCAGGCGGCGTTCAGGTCGTAGGCGCCTGGCGCGTTGATGCCGAGCCGCCGGGCTACGACGGCGGCCGTGTTGGGGATCATCACCTCTGGCGTGCAGGTCGCCACGATCACCAGGTCGATGTCCGTGGGGGACAGGCCGCTGCCTGCGAGTGCCTTGCCGGCCGCCGCCACCGCCATGTCGGCGACGGTCTCGTCGGGTCCTGCGATCCTCCTGCTCGCGATGCCGACCCGGCTGCGAATCCACTCGTCGCTGGTATCCACGGTTGCGGCTAGAGCATCGTTGGTCACGACCCTGGCTGGCTGGTATCCGCCGAAAGCCAGCACTCGTGCGCCTGGAGTGCCTGAATGGGTACGCATCAGCCTGGTTGCCTCTCCCTGATAGCAATGACGTGGCGGCGGCGGGCAGGATTACTTGTCGGTTGGTTCTAGCCGGACAAGAGGCTGACCTGGGTTCACCGGATCGCCGTCTTCGACCAGCCATTCGATGATCGTCGCAGGAAAGTCGGTGGTCACGGGGTGAGCGCCGCCGCGCACCTCGATCTGGCCAATCTCCGCGCCGCTGCCGACCGACAGCCCAGGCCCGTCCCCGGACAAGGCGCGGAACGTGCCCGCCTGATTCGCTACTAGCAAGCGCCGCTCGAGAGCGTGGCTGTCGGAGTGACTGCCGCCGTGTTCGGCGAGTAGCGCCCGCGCCGAGTCTAGGTTAGCCGGGGACTTGAGTGCCAGGAGGGCGACGCCGGGCAACGCCCTGCGCGCAAGGCCGACGAGCGTGCCGGCCGGGGGCAGCTCGATGAAAGCCGTCGCCCGCAAGTCGCGCATGGTCTGCATGCACAAGTCCCACCGGACCGGAGCGCTGACCTGCGTCACGATGCGCTCAAGCCAGTCAGTGCCGGTCCCGACCGCCGCGCCGTCGCGATTTGACAGCACGGTGAGCACGGGGTCGCGAACGGTCACCGTCTCCGCGGCTGCCTGGAGGTCTTCGACGGCCGGCGCCATGTGCGCGGTGTGGAACGCGCCGGCCACGGAGAGCGACCGTAGCTTGGCCCGTGGTGGCGGATCGGCGGCGAAGGCCTTGAGCTGCGCAAGCGTGCCGGCCGCGACGATCTGGCCAGCAGCGTTGATATTGGCGGCCGTCAGTCCGTGCTTCTGGATGCAGGCCAGCACCTCGGCCTCGTCGCCGCCGAGCACAGCCGTCATCGATGTCGAGTCGGCCGAGGCGGCCTTTGCCATGGCCCTGGCACGTACCCCGACGAGCCGCATGGCGTCGTCGGCTGTTACCACTCCGCCGATGGCACCGGCCGAGAGCTCGCCCACGCTGTGCCCGGCCACGATGCCGGCGTGCACGCGCGCCGCGACGCTGAGCACGCTCGCGGCGGCGAGCGCGGCGGCGACGAGCAGCGGCTGCGCGATGGCGGTGTCCTTGATGTCATCGGCATCGCCGACCGTGCCGTACTTGATCAGATCGCATCCGACAAGCTCAGACCAGGTGCCGATCCGCTCGGCTACGCCAGGGAACTCAAGCCATGGCGAGAGGAAGCCGGGAGTCTGAGCGCCCTGTCCAGGCGCGGATATGACGAGCATCTTCTTACCTTGCACTGTAGGAGTCCGCCATACGAATAGAAAATTCTACGAAGTTACCGTACGTAGACTTGTTCATGTCCTACAGATTACGTTCGCTTGTGCGCTAGCCGACCATAAACAACGGCCAGCCAGAGCGCGAAGCCACCTCTGCCGTCACCTGGGTTGAAACCAGTCAAAACGGTAGCTCGGCGCAGCCGGTACCTGACCGTATTCGGGTGCACGAACAGCATCCTGGCTGTCGCCTCGAGCGAGTGGCCTTGCTCCAGGTAGGTGGTGACCGTGTCGAGCAGCGCGGCGCCGCCGCGGTGCAGCGGCTCGTAGATGTGCTCAATCAGCTCGGCCCGCGCGCCTTCGTCGCCGTCAAGCGCGCGTTCTGGCAGCAGGTGCGAGGCAAGCACCGGCCTCGGCGCATCCGGCCAGGCTGACGCCGAGCGCAGGCCGGCCAGCGCGGCCCGCGCTGACCCGGCCGCCGTTTCTATGCTGCTGGCCGCCGGGCCGACCACCACAGGCCCGGGACCGAACCTCGACGCGAGCTGCCTGGCGACCGGCATCGGGTCGCCTGGACCGCCGAGCACCACCACGAGCCTGTGCCCGTGCACGCCAGCGAGCAGGTCGAACTTGGCCCGGCGGGCCAGCAGCCGCAAGTCGTCGATCAGCCCTTCTGGCTCGTTACCGTCGGCGTGCCCGGCGAGCACCGTCACCGGCGCTGGCGGCCAGTTCAGCGCCGACGCCCAGGAAGGCAGGCTGTCATCGGCCTCACCACGCACCAGCGAGTCCACCACAAGCGCTTCGAGCCTGGCGTCCCACGCGCCTCTGGCCTCGGCTGACCGCGCGTAGACCTGCGCGGCGGCGAACGCCACTTCCCTGGTGTACCTGAGCACGGCCTCGCGGAGCTCGGACTCTCCGCCGGGAGCAGCCATCTCGTCGACCCTGCTCTCCACCACGTCGACGATGACCCGCACCATCTCGACGGCCTGCTGCAAGCTCACCGCCCTGGCCAGCTCGCGCGGCGCGGTGCCGAAGACCTCACCTGCTACCGCGGGCCTGCTTCGCTCTGGGTGCTTCACCCAGTCAACGAAGGCGGCCACGCCGGCCTGGGCGACGAGGCCAAGCCAGGACCGGTTCTCCGCCGACAGCGCGCGGAACCAGGGCAGCCGCTGTTCCATCGAAGCCATAGCCGCGGTGCCGAGAGCGCTCATGGACTGCTCAAGCCGGGCAATCGTCTCTGGCCTGACCCTAGCCTTGCGACGGGCGCTAGTTTGGGCACTCTGGGTAACCGCTTTAGCCGCTCGGCTGTCCGACTCGCTCGTGCTCGCGCTCACCAGATCAGGGTGTCATGCCGGGGCGTCTACCGGGAGTGCGACCTTCACGGCCGTTGTATCTAGCAGGAGTTTGCCGCAAAGTGTGTGAAAAGTCATACGGCCAGAGAGAGGAACGACAGCATGAAAGCGACTACCGCTCGTGTCGGCGCCGCGCTCGTCGCTGGCATGGCCGCGATCAGCGTCGCGACCGCGCCAGCCGTCGCGGCTACGGCAAGCTCCCCAGCGGTCACTTACACGTTCAGGAAGCTGGACAACGCCAATGACCCGACGTTCAACCAGCTATCCGGAATCAACAACCACGGCAGGATCGCCGGCTATTTCGGCGCTGGCTCGCACGGTCACCCGAACAAGGGCTACCTGCTGTCACCGCCGTATGGGCAGGCGAACTACCGCAGCGAGAACTTCCCTCGATCGGCACAGACCGAGGTCGCCGGCATCAACGACAATGGTGTCACGGTCGGGCTGTTCTCCAAGACCAACAAGGTCTCCCTGCTCAACTCCTTCGCCGGCTTCTATCTGCAGAACGGCAAGTTCCACAAGGTCGTGTTCCCGACGAGTAACAACTCCAACCCGTCGTTCAACGAGATGCTCGGGATCAACAACTCAGGCATAGCCGTCGGCGACTTCGCCGACTCGCTCGGCAACATGCACGGATACCGGCTGAATATCAACACGCACAGGTTCACCAGGATCAACGTCGGGAACTCGGCCAACGTGACCGCGACTGGCATCAACTCGGGCAGCACCGTGGTCGGCTACTTCACCAGCGCGGCAGGCAAGGTGGTGGGATTCCTGCGCCACTCCAGCGGCCAGGTGGTTACCTTCGCGAAAGCGGGCGCTGACATGACGCAGGCGTTCGGCATCAACAAGGGCGGCGTTGTCGTCGGCGCTTACACCATCGGCAACAGCACGTTCGGCTTCACCTGGTCGCGCGGGCGCGGCTTCCATACGATCAACGACCCGCACGGCAAGGGGAGCACCCTACTCACCGGCATCAACAACGCCGGCGACATCGTCGGCTCCTACACCGACAGCAACGGCAACACCAACGGCCTGCTGGCTATCCCGTAGCGCAGCGGACCTTCGATGGGGCATCCCGCCCACCAGGGATGTCACATTATCTGGCTCACATCCAGATTGAGCCGGTACTTGGCAATCGCCTCGTCAAGCACCTCGTGCTTGAGCTCTCCCTGTCGCACAAGCTGCCACAGCACGGCGAACGTGATCGACTCGGCGTCCACATGGAAGAACCTGCGCGCGGCCGCCCTGGTGTCAGAGAACCCCCAGCCGTCGGTACCAAGCGAGGTGTACGGCGCAGGCACCCAGCGGGCGATCTGATCGGGGACCGCCTTGATCCAGTCGCTGACCGCCACCACCGGCGCTGACGCCTCGCCAAGCGCGGCTGTCACATACGGCAGCCTGGCTGGCTCGTCCGGATGCAGCAGGTTCCACTCCTCGCAGGACAGGCCGTCCCTGCGCAGCTCGGTCCACGACGTCGCCGACCAGACCTCCGCCGTGACGCCCCAATCGGCCGCGAGCTGGCGCTGGGCCTGCAGTGCCCACCGCATCGCCACTCCTGAGGCCAAGATGCGGGCGCGCGGTCCATTCTCCTTTGATGTGTTGACGGCACTGGCCTCGTCGGCAGCACCTGTGTAGCGGTAGAGCCCGCGGACGATGGCCTGTTCGAGTGCCTGCGAACCGCCCGGATAATCGGGTTCGGCGGGCTGCACGTACGGCTCGTTGTAGACGGTCAGGTAGTAGAAGATGTCCTCTCCGTGCGGATGCTCGGGGGACGATCCGTACATCCGGCGCAAGCCGTCCTTGACGATGCAGGCAAGCTCATAGGCCCAGGCGGCGTCGTAGGCGACGCAGGCGGGGCTGACCGAGGCAAGTAGCACCGAGTGGCCATCGTTGTGTTGCAGGCCCTCGCCGGTCAATGTGGTGCGGCCAGCCGTAGCTCCGAGCAGGAAGCCGCGGCCGAGCTGGTCACCGAGCGCCCACATCATGTCGCCGGTCCGCTGGAACCCGAACATCGAGTAGAAGATGTAGATCGGGATCATCGGGGTGCCGTGGGTGGCGTACGCGGTGCCCGCGGCGATGGTCGATGCCATCGCCCCCGCCTCGCTGATCCCCTCGTGCAGGATCTGACCCCGCTCGGACTCCTTGTACGACAGCAGCAGCGCGCGGTCGACCGCCTCGTAGGTCTGGCCGTGCGGGTTGTAGATCCTGGCGGTCGGGAACAGCGAGTCCATGCCGAACGTGCGCGCCTCGTCCGGAATGATCGGGACGAACCGGTCGCCGATCTCGGGGTCTTTCATCAGATCCTTGAGCAGCCTGACGAACGCCATCGTGGTGGCGACCGCTTGCCTGCCGGAACCGCGGCGCAGTTCGTCGAACGCCGGGTCGGCCGGCTGGGTCAGCGGTCGCGACCTGACGACCCGCTTCGGCAGGTAGCCGCCTAGCGCCTGACGGCGTTCCTTCATGTAGGAGATCTCTTCTGAGTCCTCGCCCGGGTGGTAATAGGGCGGCAGGTCAGCCTCGAGGGCCGAGTCGGGGATCTCCAGGTACAGCCGGTCCCTGAACTCTTTGAGCTCGGCGACGGTGAGCTTTTTCATCTGGTGGGTGGCGTTTCTGGCCTCGAAATCCGGCCCAAGCGTCCAGCCCTTGATCGTGTGCGCCAGGATCACGGTCGGCTGCCCGACGTGCTCGGTGGCCGACTTGAACGCGGCGTAGACCTTGCGGTAGTCGTGGCCGCCGCGCGACAGGTTCCGCACCTGGTCGTCTGACAGGTGCGAGACGATCGCCCGCAGCCGCGGGTCGCCGCCGAAGAAGTGCTCCCTCGTGTAGGCGCCTGACTCGACGGCGTAGGTCTGGAACTGGCCGTCCGGCGTGGTGTTCATCTTGTTCACAAGCACGCCGTCGACGTCCTGGGCGAGCAGCGGGTCCCAGTCCCTGCCCCAGATGACCTTGATGACGTTCCAGCCGGCGCCGCGGAAGAACGACTCAAGCTCCTGGATGATCTTCCCGTTGCCGCGTACCGGACCGTCGAGCCGCTGCAGGTTGCAGTTGATCACGAAGATCAAGTTGTCGAGTTCCTCGCGAGCCGCGACGCCGATCGAGCCGAGCACTTCCGGCTCGTCCGTTTCGCCGTCGCCGAGGAAGGCCCATACCCGTGACCTGCTGGTGTCCTTGATCTGCCGGGCGAGCAGGTACCTGTTGAACCTGGCCTGGTAGATCGCATCGATGGCACCGAGGCCCATCGACACGGTCGGGAACTCCCAGAAGTCCGGCATCAGCCTGGGGTGCGGATAGGAAGGCAGGCCGCCGCCGGGCGAGGAGAGTTCCTGCCGGAAGCCGTTCAGCTGCGCCTCGGAGAGCCGCCCTTCAAGGAAGGCGCGGGCGTAGATGCCCGGTGCCGCATGGCCTTGTATGAAGACCTGGTCGCCGGACTCGCCGTAGTCCTTGCCGCGGAAGAAGTGGTTGAAGCCGACCTCGTACAGGCTGGCCGCGGACGCGTAGGTGGCGATGTGCCCGCCGACGCCGAGCCCGGCCCGGTTGGCGCGGGAGACCATGACGGCCGCGTTCCACCTGATGTACGCCCTGATCCGGCGTTCGACGTACTCGTCGCCTGGGAACCACGGCTCGCGCTCTGGCGGGATCGTGTTGATGTAGTCGGTGCTGCGCAAGCCGGGCACGCCGACCTGCTGCTCGCGAGCGCGCTCGAGCAACCTGAGCATCACGTACCTGGCGCGGGCCCGGCCGCGGGTCCGCACGACGGTGTCAAACGACTCAAGCCACTCCTTCGTCTCGTCTGGGTCTATATCTGGAAGCTGGTTGGGCAGGCCGTCTGTGATGATCGAGTAGCGCTGGCGTCCTGAGGCCACGAGTTGATCCTTGCCTTCTCTGGTGGTCGTCGATCGATGCTCTCCGACTGATGCTTACAGTCCCATCCTGATACGCGATGCTGACGAGCGCATCCGCGGGACTGCTGTATACGCCGCGCGCGTCATCATCGTCCATGTTATTTATTAGGGCATAACCGGCTGAAACTAGCGGTAAGGCCGCAGCGAGTAGGGGACCGGCCGACGGGGACGACCAAATGATGACCATGGTTAACCGGCTCTGCACGAATTGTGACTTGCGCAAGACGCCTCCCCAGTGTGGACTGTCCCAGCAAGAGGTACAGACGCATCGGCAAGGCCGTCGTCGGTCCGTGGCATAGGCACCATCCGGTGTCGTATTCCGGGCCCGGTCTGCCGGGCGGCTGGGACAAGGAGGACGTTAGTGAGCGCGACCGCTGGCCAGGCACAGGAGCAGCATGACCTGGCCGAGCGGCTCGGCATAAAGCCGGGCCACGTAGTCCAGGAGATCGGTTACGACGACGACTGTGATGAGCAGCTACGCGACATGGTTGCGGCTGGCGAAGGCGTTGAGCTGGTCGACGAGGACTATGACGATGTCGTTGACGGAGTGATGCTCTGGTGGCGGGACGACGACGGCGACCTCGTCGACGCGCTAGTCGATGCCCTGACACCGCTTGCGGACGGCGGCTACATCGTGTTGCTGACGCCGAAGGCCGGCCGCGATGGCCACGTCGAGCCGAGCGAGATCGGCGAGGCAGCACCGACCGCGGGGTTGTCGCAGACGTCCACGGTCAGCGCGGGAAAGAACTGGTCGGCCAGCCGCCTGGTCGCACCCAAAGCCAGGCGCTGAGCACACGCTCGGGCCGTCGGCCGACGTGGGTGCGCCCGCTCGTCGGCCGCGCATGCCGCCCGGCAGCGGAGCGGCCCCGAGGCATTGTTGGCCTATCGCCTACGCGATGCGGCACGGACCGCGCGGGCGTGGCAGACTCGGATGAGTCGTGCGCGCTCGCACCCGCGCACCGCAGCCGCACTTGCGGCCGCGTTTGCAGCCGCCCGACCATCCCAAGCGGCCACCTGGGCAATGCCTGTGGCGGCAGCACGCTTTTCCGCTGAAAGGACCTCGAATGGCGGTAGAGATCGGCGATCTGGCACCGGACTTCGAACTCAAGGACCAGCACGGCACGTCAGTGAAGCTGTCCGCGCTGCGTGGTGAGAAGAACGTGGTGCTCGTGTTCTATCCGCTGGCGTTCAGCGGCATCTGCAGCGGCGAGCTGTGCGAAATGCGTGACTCGTTCCCCGAGGCGGAGCGGGAGGACGTCGAAGTGCTCACCGTTTCCGTCGACTCCGTATTCGTGCACAAGACCTGGGCAGAGACCGAAGGCTACGAGTTCGGGCTGTTGTCCGATTTCTGGCCGCACGGCGAGGTGGCCAAGGCGTACGGTGTGTTCGATGATGAGCGTGGTATCGCCACGCGCGGTACGTTCGTCATCGACAAGGCCGGCGTCGTCCGGTGGAAGGTGGTCAACGCGATACCGCAGGCTCGCGAGCTTGCCGAGTACCAGAAGGCGCTGGCAGCGCTTGGCTGACTGGCTAGTCCAGCTCCGTCGGCCTGGGTCGCGTTCCAAAGTCACATCAAGCATCGAACTGGCGGCAGATGCCCTGTTATCGCTGTGGCACCAGGCAGGTCGATCCTGACCGCGGCAGCAGCCCTTGGCTGCGCGGCGTCAGGGCCGACCACCAGGTGCTGATCTGTCCGGACTGCCAGACCGATGGCGCATGGGTCACCGACCTCGACCGCTGCGCGCTATGCGCAAGCGTTCACCTGGTCAGGCGCCTCGGCGAAGTGGAATGCCGCGACTGCGGCGCGGCCGGGGCCGAAGCGGTCGGTTCTGTGGCTGCTTCGGCGGCAGGTTCGGTGGCTGTCGACTTGACTGTCGAAGACACGCCCGCCGCCGTCGGCGCCGGCCCCGCCGACGCGGTCCCTGCCGGGCTGGCCGAGGAAGTCGAACAGGCGCTCGCCCGGGTTCTGCGCTGGCCGACTCCGACCTCCAGGGGTGCGGGGATCAGCTAGCACGGCATCGGTGCTCGGGCTGGGACGGCTCGGCTGGGTTGGCTCAGTCGGCTCGGTCGGGGCTGAGATGCGGCCGGGCTGGTTGTTCTCCGGACGGCTAGGTGCCGTCTGGAAGCGGTACGCTTGGGCCGGTCGCAAACGCGCGATATGGGGTGCATAGCTCAGCGGTAGAGCACTCGCCTTACAAGCGAGGGGTCACTGGTTCGAACCCAGTTGCGCCCACCCAGGTCAGGGCGTTACCTGGTCGCGCGTGGTCGGCACGGTGAACGCGGAGGGGCAGTGACAGGCGTGGAGGCGGTGCCG
>DATNEK010000115.1:0-8073 GCA_035553055.1 Streptosporangiaceae bacterium
ATCGTGATGTGGACCCCGCCGCGGCTGGTGGAAGCAGCGTCAGCAGGTAGGCGGCGCCCTTATTGTTGTCCGCGCCAGGAGCGCCAATCAGCGCGGTGCTGCCTGAGATGGCCACCGCGAAGCCGAACTCGTCGTAGGAGCTGCATTTCGGTCAGCGACTCTGGCGCGTTCGTGCCATCGGCCGCGCGGCTTGCTGAACTCGAACGCGCTGCCGCACTGACTTCGTTCGGTGGCAAGGCCGCTCACCGACAGGCCGCTGTTTGGAAGTCGCGGGCGTCGGCGGGCTTGGGCTGCTGGGTTGCCGGATTTGGGGGGTAATGGAGTAGTCTGGCGACCGGAACGCCGATCCGCACTGGCGACCCGCACCGCGGTCCTAAGAAAGATGGTTCGTCGATGGAGCAAGCGATCGATAGCCAGCCACCGATTTTACTATGGGCTGTGCCACGGAGCGTATCGACCGCATTCGAGAAGACCTTTTCTCGGCGCCACGACTTCGACGTTTTACACGAACCATTTACCGACTGCTATTACTTCAGCCGCGATCGTCGTTCCGACCGTTACGGCGACCAGCCAGATCGGTCCGCTTACACGGCCATGTCAGCATACGAAGCGGTATTCAGGCTAACGCCTAAACGGACCTTCGTCAAGGAGTTGTGCTTTCAAGCGGAGCCCTATCTGGACCAGACTTTTATAGAGCGCGTGACGTCAACGTTCATCATCCGATCGCCCGAAGCCGTGCTGAATTCACTAATTCCGCTGAAGCCCGACTTTACCGAGGACGAGTTCGGCTACACCGCGATGGAGCGGGTATGGAAACGAGTTACATCGGCATGCTCGTCGCCTCCGGTAGTCATCGAGGGGGATAGGTTCAGGAACAGCCCTCGCGAAACACTCGAAGTTTACTGTCAGCTCATCGGAGTACCGTTCATCGCCCAGATGCTCTATTGGCAGGACGGCGCCATCAGGAACTGGGAGCCGCATGAGCGAGAATCGCAGGCTAAGTGGCACTACGCACTTGAGTCTAGTCACAGCATTGTGCCCGCCGTACCGGTGCGAAAGACTACGATCCCGTCTTACCTCCGCGTCGCATTCCGCACAGCAGAGCGAATATACGAAATGATCGCCAACTCTCCCGGCGCCGTGTCGGCCCAGAAAGCTCGAAGTCAGGTCAGCCTAGGCGGTGACTAGACGCGACGACTAGACCATGCCGTAGTGCTTTGCTACACTGTGTCCGCGTTATCCGCCGTACGAGGAGCCTTGCCGACCTTAGCGGACGTCGGCATGTACCTTGCGAGGATATTTCATGACTAATAACAATTACACCTACTCGGTACTTGATTTACCAGCTGCCTCAGACGACGTTCTGGCGGCATTCAATGATTTGCCGGCTGACATCTATACCAATGGACAGCGGTTCCGCCGGTTTTCGCAGTTCCGCCTTGATCACGACGAGGCTACCGGTTCGTGGAAGTTGACACTGCTGCCATATCGACCATTCATCCAGCCGAAAAACGTCAATCGGCTTGTTGGCGGTGTGCAGCGAAAGTTCGAGCCGCTCGCCATTAACCCTGAGCCGCAGATCGTTGCCGGTGCGGCTGCGCTTGACCTCCCGGTATCCCAGGCGTGGCAAGTTAATGTGCATCAGTGCCGAGTGATCGCGAATACCCAGATTCAAGGGGTGTCGGTCCCAGAGGGGCCGCACAGAGACGGTCATGACTACGGCATGCTGGCGGTATTCGGCAGGCACAACATCGATGGTGGCGAGAATCAGCTCATGCCAACCGGCGGCGGCGAGCCGTTCTTCCGAGTAACACTCCAGCCGGGTCAGGCGCTGGTTTACGATGACGGTCAAATGTGGCACTACGCCACGGATATCGTGCCCACCCATCCAGACGGAGGCCATCGTGACCTGTGGATCGTCGCTTTTAACCGATGGGAGCACCGGAAGTACGGTGAGGAATTCGAAGCTGACGCCCTGGCATAGCTTGTGCCGTGGCTAGCGACAAGGGCGATCGTGACCTGTTAATCCGGCTAGCCCGAAGTTATGGCACGCCAGCTTACGTGCTTGATGTCGGGCGACTGGTCGACAATTATCGGGCCTTCGCGGCGGAGCTAAGTGCCGTCGCCGCCAGGACTCGCGTGCTCTTCTCGCTGAAGACGAACTACCTGCCCGCTGCCGTTCGCCCGCTGCACGCCGCCGGAGCGGGCGTCGATGTGGTGTCCGGCTATGAGCTGGCGATCGCGCTCAGGATGGGCATACCGGGAACCGACGTTGTCTTCAACGGCCCGGCGAAGGCTCAAGGCGATCTGGCGGCCGCGGTGCGGGCAGGAGTGTTCGTCAATATCGATGGCATCGAAGAGATCGGGTGGCTGGCTCAGGCGGCGCGGTCGGCGGGCAGGCGGCTCGATGTCGGGCTGCGGGTTCAGGCAGGCGAGGATCTGCATGCTCCCCCCGGTGCGCCAAGCCGCCGCCAGTATCCGTCTAAGTTTGGCTGGCCGGTCGACTCGGGAGATGCCGATCGGATTCTCGCCCTTATCAATGCCGAGCCCGACCTGCGGCTCGTCGGCGTCCATGTGCACCTGGGGTCGCAGCTCACCGAGGCGGCCCGCTATGAGGCGGCGCTTCGCGAAGTAGGTTGCTGGGTCGCGCGGGCCCGCCAGGTCGCGCCGATCGATCGCATCAACGTGGGCGGAGGGTTTCCGGTGCCTGGCATCCGCCGGTTCACCGGGGTCGCTCACGGCCTGACCGGCGTGAAGCCGCTCGCCATCGCCGACGACAAGGTGCCTTACCCCGTCCCCGGCCTGTTCGGCGAGCTAACTGCCGTGCTGCGTGAGCTTGGCCTGGACGACCTGGCCGTCATCGCCGAACCGGGCCGGGCCGTCGTGTCGGACGCCATGACGTTGCTCTCCACGGTCGCCTCGGTCAAGGAACTGCGTGACGGCCGGTGGGTGCTGCTCGACGCCGGACTCAACCTCCTGCCGACCGCCGGCGCTGCCGAGAAGCACTTGTTCGAATGCCTAACTTGCGACGGAACGCAAGTCGCCACCATGGTGGGTGGCCCGTTGTGCTACGAGGGTGATGTGTTCGGACTCGACATACCCTTGCCGCAGCGAATCAAGGCAGGCGACGTGGTAGTGATCAGGGATGCCGGGGCCTACAGCGTGACCCGGGCGACCAGCTTCAACCGTTTGCGCTGCAAGGTGATCTCCGTGACTGGCGATGAGGTCGAGCTGAGCTGGCGGGACGAGACAGTGGACGACATTCTCCGATTCGCGGCGGAGGCGGCCGGCCGGTGAGCTCGTTGACCGGCCGCGGGCTCGGCGTGTCAATAGCGCGGTTCGCGGCGCCGTATTCGCGTGCGCTGCGGACGCCGGGCATGCCCGCGCTGTCGCTGGCCGTTCTACTTGGCTTTATGGCGTGGTCGGCGGCATCGGCCTATGCGCCCGTGTGGCTCGCGACGCAGTTGCACCTGAATTCTGGCATGCTCGCCACCGCCTTCGTCTGCACCGGCATCGCCGGCGCGACCGGAAGCGTCATCGGCGGTCACGCGGTCGCGCGATACGGGGAACGTCGCGTCATGATGGCCGGTTCGATCGGGCAATGTGTCGTCGCCCTGGCGCTTTTCAACTCCCGCGAGCCAGCGGGTATGGCGATTGGCGGGCTGGTGTGTGTCACGCTGCTGCAGCCGCTGCGCGGCGTGGCCCAGCGGACAATGCTGTCGCGGATCGCGGCCGAAGACGAGCGCGAGTTCGCGTTCGTGACGTTCAGGTCGGCGATGAACCTCGGCGTGCTGGCCGGGCCGGCCCTGATGTCGGTGCTGCTGCTGGTTGGCTGGGCCGCGGCGCACGCGGGGATCATCGCCGCTTTCCTGGCCGCGTTCGGCAGCGCGGCGATGGTGGCGAAGGGCAAGACCGCCAGCGGCCAAACTCAGGCCGACCGCGCCGCTGAGCGGCTCTCGCTGACCAGGATGATCCGCGATCCTCGGCTGGCAGCGCTTGTGCTGGTGACGACGGGCGCATGGACGTTGGTGTCAGGAATTGAAATCGTGCTACCCGCCGTAGCGACCGAGCACCGGCAGATCCCGGTGGCAGCCTGGGGGGCGCTCTACGCCGCCGCGACCGCTGTGATCGTGGCCGTTCAGATACCGGTCGGTGAGCGCATGTCCAAGATCTCCATCGCGCCGAGGTTGCTGATCGGAGCCGGGGCGCTTGGCGTCGCCCTGGTACCGGAAATAGGGCTGGTCGGGCTCGCTGCCGTCGTGTTCTCGCTCGCGATGCTGGTCGTCGGCGAGCTGATCTGGGGGCCGCCGTCGGAGGAGATCGTGGTGGCGGCCGCCGGGCGAGGACGCCGCGTCGAGTACCTGGGCGTCGTCGGCATGAGCATCTGGTTTGGCGAAAGCTGCGCCGGACTGATCGGGTTCGGAGTCGCCGACCACGTCAGCGTCGTCGTCGCCTGGCTGTCCTTTCTCGCCGTGGGCGCGGCGACGGCGGTGATCTATTACGTGCTCGCCGTCCGCATCAAGCCAGGTCGATAGGCGAAAATTTCAACGGCTACTCAGGCATCGCTAGCGGCAGGCGAGCTAGCGGGTTGACCTTCAAGTTCGACGTCGAGCCAGATGTGGGCGAGCGCGGTATCGGCGCGCCTGGCCGCCTCGGCGGCGGTCTGCCCAGTCGCGACGACATGGCCGAGAATCTGGTGGTTGCTTCTGGGCGGCGCCACGGGATCACCTGGGTGCACCTTGATGTCGACCTCGGTGACGCCCGGCAGCCTGGCGGCCAGATCCGTGCCGTTCACCGCCCTGACCGTTCCTGCGGCCTGGCTGACGAGGTATCGCGACGCCGCTCCGGCCAGCTCCTTGGTCATGGTGTAGTCGGGCTTGCCGCCTTGTGCCGCCGAAACCGCCTGGACGAGCAGGTCGACGCCGGTGGCGTGGCGCACCAGGTCGGTGATCTCGTCGCCGCCGACCCGGGAATTGATCTCGATGAGTACGGGCCCATCGGATGTGACCCGCAGCTCGGTGTGCGCCGAGCCGAAATCATGGCCGATCGCCGTTAGCGCCTGCTCGGCCGCGGTGCCGCAGGCCGCGACCACGCTTTCCGGCAGCAGCGAGGGGAAGGTGTCGCCGGTCTCGACGAAGTAGGGAAACCCTGCCAGCGCCTTGTCGGTGACGCCGATGATATGCACGACGCCGTCGACCGTCACCGACTCGACGCTGACTTCGTACCCGAGTGCGTATTCCTCGACGAGCGCGCCCAAAGGCCGGTCCTGACCCCGGGAGTCGAACCGGTTTCCCGCGATGTAGCTGAAGTGCGCCTGCGCCTGCGCCCACGTGCCGCATAGGCGGACATCGACGCTCGCCGACTCGGTCATCGGCTTGACGATGCAGGGGAGTCCGACGTAGTCAATCGCCGCGGCGAGGCTGGCAGGCTCGGTGACATGGACAAATCTCGGCACGCGCACGCCAGCCCGCGCGCACGCCCGGCGGCATTGGTGCTTGTTCCTGGCCAGGGTGGCGGCCTGCGGGGCGACGCCGGGCAATCCAAGCTGATCGCACACGGTGGCGACGATCGGCAGGTTGTAGTCGCAGATCGTGAAGAGCCCGCTGACCGTGGCCGGGCCGAGGCTGGCAAGCGCGTCGCGCACCCCCGCCACGCTGTTGGTGTCGGCCTCGATAAGCCGGTTGCCAGGACCACGCAAGATGGGCTCGTACCCGGCTAGCCCGGCATAGCGTTCGGCGCTGTTGGTGAGGAAGACCGTGTCGAGCCCCAGCTGGTGAGCGATCGACAACGGCCGCAGGCCGAACTCCGATAGCTGCGTCTCGACCTGGACGAACAACCCGTTCATCGCTTTACCTGATGCTCTTCCCTAGCGTTGCTTCCGCCGCGGCGCCGATCTCTTTCCGCACCTGGTCGCCCAGTCGTTCGCCGAGGTCACGGTAGAACGCCGTGCCGTCTGCGTGAAATGCCAGGGTATACGCCTGCAATGGGCGGATGGCGGCACCACGCAGGGCCTTTGCGTGCAAGGTCGTATCGCCGAGCATCAACCTGGACTGCCCGTGGGCGATCGCGTACGCGGCAGGCTCGTAAAACGTCAGGTTCGCGTAGACACCTTGGCGGGCCGGATAGGAGACTCCGTAGGTAAAGCAGTGGTACCGGTCACGGCCAATCAGATGGATGGCGCAGGCCACGACCTGGTCGGCGCTGTCCGTGCAGACCAGCAGGCGGCGGCGGCCAGCCAGGTGCTGCGCCAGCGGAGCCCTGAGCTGCCACAGGCGATCGAAGCCGATCGGGTCGCCGTGCCTGGCCCAGGTGTCAGCCTCCTGCGCGACGATCACGGGCAGCGCGTCGATGTCGGCCTCCGCCACGCTGAACCCGTCCCTTCTGAACCGCGATATCTCGTTGCGGGCGTTCCCTCGTCGGCGCCGGGACAGCGTGCCCAGGTAGTCGTCGACTGTCTTGGCGCCCCGAAGGTCGATGAACGCATCGGCCGTGTACGTCGCGGCGGCGAACCCCCGGCGCTCGAGCACCGTTCGCAAGGCGGCATCTTCCGCGCTGACCGGCAGGAATGTGACCGATCGCATGCCCCAGTCCTTTGCCTGAGCGATCACCTGGTCGACCAAGGCCGACAGGATCGCGGCGCGCTCCCGACCGGGAGCCGTGATCAGCGGGCTGGCATCGCAGATATTCCTGACCGAGACGGCCGGGTACAGCGCGTCCTCGTAGGCGCTCTCCAGGGTGGCTGAACCGTCCGCTACCTGGCCGCCGAGCACCGCAGCCGGGCGGCTTAACCAGAAGCTGGCGCGGGAGACCCTGGTCACCGGCATGGCGCCGACGATCCGGTGCGAGCGATCATCCCACGCGGTCACCAGCACGCGGTCACCTTGTCCAGCGGCGTCTGCGTACCGCAGGTAATCCAGGCTGAACTCCAGCTCCGCGCCCGACGCGAACCGTTCCCAGGCCGGCTCGTCGACCTCGTTGACCTTCAGGCCCGACAACCGCCACGGACCGTCCAAGCTGTCATCACCGCCTCATCGACGTTTCGGGAAGCTGGATCGCGTCACTGGCCGGGCGGCTGGCCAACGCGACGGCGGGCGCGGAAGTTCCTGTTCTTGATCATGTTGCCGCATGATGCCATCTCGCACCAGGCCCCTATCCGGCTGTGCGAGCGATCATAGAAGGCCCACCGGCAGTCAGCGTTGCCGCAGATCTTTAGCCTGTCCCACTGGCCGTCTCGCTGGGCGTCCCTGATCAGCAGCAGGAGACCGAGCAGGCCGCTGACCAGGGTTCCTGGCGTGCTCGGCGCAACGGTGACGTGCCCGGCCTGGTCGATCGCCAGCCGCAGCCGGTCGCCAGGCTGTCGATCCTGGCGGTCAAGCACGCCCTCGACCGGGCCGAGGTCGCCGGTGGCCGGCGCCTCCGTCTGGCTGTTCCTGGCCATCAGCTCTCTGAGGCTCTCCCTGACATCGCGGCATAGCCGCAGCTCGGCAGGTTCCAATGCGGTATCGGGTCCGAGCAAGCCGGCTCGACGCAGCCAGCTTGCGCCGGAGTCCACGTCCTGCAGCTCGTCCGTGTGCTCATCGATGTTCCAGGTGTTGACGAACGATTGCACCAGTAGCAGCGACCCCGGCGCTGGCCTGCGTTCTTTGGCAGGCACCCAGTCGGGCAGCGGCGACGCGCCACTTGCCCCCAGCCCGGTCACCTTGTGGAGCTTACCAACGCTGTGACCAGCAAATCCATATTGACTGGTATTGCGTGACTGGTATAGATTTTTAGCTAGTCACGCGACGAGATCTGGCCGGTCCGGCCGAGTCTCGGCAGTAGGTGAGACGACGCGCGGCGTGTCCTTCAACCGATCATAAACGTCGGCACGCGACAGTTAGTTGCGTGTCGATTCTCACGATTCAAGGACCCGGGGAACCTGGTCGCAGCCCAGCGAAGCTGTTATTACGGACGCATGAGGTTGCCACATTCGGTCTGTGCGAATGTGATGGCTGTCATTTGGACCTTCGGCTGGCCGCGGCGACGCCCGTTCAGTTCAGGGGCCAGGTCGTGGCTGGTATCGATCGGTGGCGG
>DATNEK010000116.1:0-17656 GCA_035553055.1 Streptosporangiaceae bacterium
GAGGGGTTGCCCCCAACACGCTTTCCAAGCGTGCGCCCTAGGCCACTAGGCGAATCCTCCGTCGGCAAGCCTACCGAGTCCTGACACCGCCGCCGACCGGATCAGATAGTCCGCCCGCCCGGATACCGCCAGGAACCGTGACGGCGCCAAGGAGCACGGATTCAGCCCGCGACCCGCATGTGCAACCGAGTGGTCGTACCGGCAGGTGCCGTCCGCCGCTCGACGAGATCGCACACGAGGTTGACCAGCCATAGTCCGTGTCCGCCCGCCGAGTCTGAGGGTCGCCGGCGGCGCCCCGCCAGTGGATCGGCGATGAAACCCGAGTCCTCGATCTGGCAGATGAACTCGCCGTCGGCGCTCCAGGCCACGATCACCCCGCCGTCGGCGTAACTCACGGCGTTGGCGGCGATCTCACTGACCGCGAGCGTGACGTCGCGCCCGCGAGCCAGACCGAGCCCGGCCGCATCGGCGTGCCGCGTCACGAACTCCCGTACCGAGCCAAGCTCATCGGTAAAGGTCAGCGACTCGACGCCAACCGGAGGAAGCGGCAGCGGCTGATCGCAACTCGCTGGCAGCCCGCCTGGGCCTAGATAGGTCGCGCTCGAGTACGACCGGCCTCGCGAGATCACCACCGGATGGGTTAGCTCGACATCGGTGATCAGTTCAGCATCAAGCCTAGAGGTGTCGTACAGACAGAAGACGGTCATCGCCCGGTCGCCGAACGCCAGGTTGCACAACCCCTCGTGCCTGGAGATCTCACGTCGTTCAGCCGCAGAACGCGCCGCCCACGCGGGCTCCCACAAGCAGCAGACACTTTCACCTGGATAGTTATCGGCGAACGACCGCCCAGCGGGAATGAGCCGCGCCGGGTTGCGCCCTACCTCGGTCATATCCTCGAGCACCGCGCGAGGCGGCAGCGTGACCAGAGCGTCCTGGGCGAGGTGAACGCGCTGCCACGGCAGGACCAACTGCATCGGCGCACCGGCCGCGGCGGCAGCCCGCGCGAACTCGGCCAGCCCGGCGCGATATTCCTCGTCGTCGCCGTAGAGCAGCGCGGTGTGGCTGAGCCCGCCGACGCGCGTTGGTTCCGCGCGAGGGTCGGCGAGCTGCTGGGTGACGTCGGCAGAGTACCCGGCCATCGTGTCTTGGACCTCCATGGCACCCTTTCCTTTTCCCAGGCTTCACCCGAGCATGCTCAATTTTTCCCCTTGTATCGGGCAGAGTTGTTCCGTGATCAACGCGGTCATCTTCGATCTCGACGGTGTCCTGATCGACTCAGAGCCGGTGTGGGAACAGGTTCGCAGGCAATTCGTCGCCGACCACGGCGGCGTCTGGCTGCCGGAAGCGCAAGGCAGCATCATGGGCATGAGCACCCAAGAGTGGGCCAGATACCTCAGCGAGGACCTAGGCACCGGCCTGCCGCCTGACCGCGTCGCTGACGGCGTGATCGATCAGATGGCGGCACGATATCGCGAGCGTCTGCCGCTCATGCCCGATGCCGTGGCGGCGGTCCGGCGCCTCGCCGCCCGATGGCCGCTCGGCCTCGGCAGCTCAGCGCCCGCTTCACTGATCGAGTCCGTGCTTGTCACCGCTGGGCTGCGCCAGGAGTTCGCCGTCGTGATGTCGACCGAACAGGTGCCGCGCGGGAAGCCGGCACCCGACATCTACCTCAATGTCACGGCACGGCTTGGCGTGCCGCCAGGCGAATGCGCCGCGATCGAGGACTCGACCAACGGGCTGCGTTCGGCCGCCGCCGCTGGCCTCGCACTGGTCGCGGTGCCGCACCCCAGGTACCCGCCCGACCCCGCTGCGCTCGCTCGCGCCAAGCTGGTGCTCACCGACCTGACCGGCCTGACGGCCGCCACCATCACAGCATTGGGGTGAAATTTGCTCGCGCCGAACGCCGTACCCGCGGCTAGTGAAGCTGTGACCGCCAGTCGGGAGGCACTCGCTGCGCCGGGCCTGGCACGGTCTGGGTAACGGGGTGGTGCTCGGGCGGCGCTAGCGTCGGCCCGCTGTCGAAGAACTCCTCGGTCTCGTAGCTCCAGAACCAGTACTCGCCCGGCTCGAAGCTGCTGATGATCGGGTGGCCGCTCGCGCTGGCGTGAGCGGTCGCGTGCTGCGAAGGCGATGTGTCGCAGCAGCCGATGTGCCCGCACTGGGCGCACCTGCGCAAGTGCAACCACCACCCGCCCGTTTCCTCGCACTCCGCGCATCCCGTGCCACTCGGCGGCACGACCAAGTCGATCCCGGCGGCCCCACTCCCCGAATTCACGGTCATGCGTCCCCCTCATGCGTATTCTGCGCGGTCAGCGGCAACCGCACGAAAAAGTGCGTGTCGCCGGGCACGGACTCGACTCGCAGGTCACCGTGATGCCTGCCAACCACGATCCGCCAGGTGATGTCCAGACCGAGCCCGGTGCCCTGGCCCACCGGCTTTGTGGTGAAGAACGGCTCGAAGATCCTGTCCTTGATTTCCGGCGAGACTCCCGCGCCAGTATCGATGAACTCTACGGCCAGGTGATCGCGATCGAGCGACGTCTTGATGGTGAGCGTGCCAGAGCCGTCCATCGCCGACACCGCGTTGTCGATCAGGTTCGTCCACACCTGGTTAAGCTCGCCTGGGTAGACCGGGACCCGCGGCAGGCGCGTGTCGTAGTCCTTGACGACCTTGATCCCGGTGCCGATCTTGCCAGCCAGCATCACCAGCGTGCTGTCGATCAGTTCATGCACGTTGACAACCTGATACGGCGCCCGGTCGAGCTGGCTGTACTGCTTGGCCGCGCCGACCAGCGAGGAGATCCTGGTGACTGAGTCGGTGATCTCGCTCATCAGCATCTCGGTCTCGATCGTGTAGCCGAGCCAGCGCAGCGCGCCGTCGAGCGTCGCTCCTCTGCACGCCTCGTTCGCCACCGCCGCGGCGATCTTTTCTAGCCATTCGGTGTCAGCGCCGCCTTGCGCGAAAACAGCGGCTAGCTCCCACCCGTTGGTCACCTCATGTTCGTCGAGCCAGTCGGTGATCTCGTCCTCAAGGTCGGATGCCTCAAGCGGGCTGAGCGACTGCGCGCCGCGCAGCCGCTGCACGGCCTCATCCTGAAAGGCGATCAGGCCAGCCAGCGTGGCCCGCTCGACCGATCCTTCGGCGATGAGACCAAGCTTGTGGCGCATGGCGGCGACCCGCTCGCGGAGCGCCGCGGTGGCGCTCATGGCAGCCGACGCCGGATTGTTCAGTTCGTGGGTAAGGCCGGCGGACAGCGAACCGAGCGCCAGCAGCCGCTCCCGCTGCCCGACTGCCTCTTGCAGGTTCTTCTGTCCGAAGAACAAGCCCTCGAGTAGGTGCACGGCCGTCGGGAACCAGGCGTGCATCATCTTCGCGAATTTGCGCGCGTCGAGCACGAAGAACCGCGATGGCTCGATCACCCGGACCGAGTTCGTGTACACCTGCGGCACCCGGTCGCCGAGATAGGCGGTGAACGCGCCTGAGTACACACCGCGATCTGATGTTCGCGATATCTCGATGTCATCGTCGCCAATCCGGCGCGACATCACCAAGGTCCCGTCGAGCATCACGTATAGCGCTTGCGCCGGCTCGCCTTCTGTGTAGAGCACCCCAGGCTCGACCATCTCGACCCGGCCCTGTTCGCACAGCCAGGTGAGCTGCTCATCGGTCAGCTTCTCGAACAGGAACAACTCGCGCAGCTCAGCCGCGCTGGAGCGCTGGGCTCCGCTGGGCTCGGCCTCGCCTGGCACCCGGGTCGTCACAGCTTCTCCAGGTAACGGTGCACGAGCAAGACCGCCATCGCGCCTTCGCCGACAGCTGAGGCGACTCGCTTCGCCGACTCGGCCCGGACGTCACCGGCCACGAACACGCCGGGCACGCTCGTCTCCAGGTGGTAGGGCGGCCGGTCGAGAGGCCAGCCCTTGGGCCGCGTCCCGGCGAGCGGCAGATCGGGCCCGGACAGGATGAACCCGCGGTCGTCGCGCAGCACTACGCCGTCAAGCCAGTCAGTCAGCGGCGCGGCGCCGATAAAGACAAACAGGTAGTGGGCGTCGACCGATTCCGTGGTCCCGGCGTTGTTGTCGCGCAGCATCAGCCGCTCGAGGTGCCCGTCCCCCTCGGCCTCGATGACCTCGGTGCAGACCCGCACCTTGATAGTGGGTATCGCTTCGATCTGCTGTATCAGGTAATGCGACATGGACTTGCGCAGTGACGGGCCGCGCACCAAGATCGTGACCGATCTGGCCGTCTTAGCCAGGTAGACGGCTGCCTGGCCTGCCGAGTTGGCGCCGCCCACGATGAACACCTCGTGATCGGCGCAGCTAGTCGCCTCGGTGAGCGCCGACCCGTAGAACACGCCAGTGCCTGTCACCTCGGCCAGGCCGGGCGCCGCTAGCTGCCGGTAGCTGACCCCGGTAGCGAGGATGACCGTGTGCGCGTCGACGGCGGTCCCGTCGGAGAACTTGACTGTGCGGGCTGACCCGTTCACCTCGAGCCCGACCACCTCGCGGGTGGTCAGGATCTCCGCACCGAACTTGGCGGCCTGGCGCCTGGCCCGGTCCGTGAGCTGAGCGCCGGAAACACCGTCGGGGAAGCCGAGGTAGTTCTCGATCCTGGAGCTCTGACCGGCCTGGCCGCCAGTCGCGAGCCGTTCGACCATCAGCGTGCGCAACCCCTCGGACGCCCCGTACACAGCTGAACCGAGACCAGCGGGGCCGCCGCCCACCACCACGAGGTCGTAGAAGTCGGTGGATGGCGTGGTCGCCAGCCCGACTCGGTCGGCAAGCTCACCTTCTGACGGCTCGATCAGCACCTCGCCATCGGCCGTGATCACCACGGGAAGCGCGAGGTCATCGGCGCGGGCCGCCTCGAGCAGCCGCTGCCCTTCCGGTTCGTCGGCGGCGTACCAGCGGTAAGGCACCTGATTGCGGGCCAGGAACTCGCGCACCTGTGACGAACGGGCCGACCAGCGGTGCCCGACCACCTTCAGCTCGGGCACCGGACGGTGATCGGAGGAGAGCCAGGCATCGAGCAGCGCGTCGATGACCGGGTAGAGCTTCTCCTCCGGCGGATCCCAGGGCTTGAGCAGGTAATAGTCGAGGTCGACGACGTTGATCGCGTCGATGGCCGCCCCGGTATCCGCGTACGCGGTCAGCAGCGCCCGGCGGGCGCCCGGATACACATCCATCGCCCGTTCGAGAAACTCGATGCCGTTCATCTCCGGCATCCGGTAGTCGGCGAGTATCACCGCGGTCTGTTCGCCGCGCAGCTTCATCTGGCTGAGCGCTTCGAGCGCGGCCGCCCCTGACTCGGCCCTGACGATCCTGTGGTGCTCGCCGTAACGTCGCCGCAGGTCCCTCGCCACCGCACGGGACACCCCAGGATCGTCGTCGACGGTGACGATGGCCGTGCGCTGAGTCGCTCCGGTGGGCCGACCACCCTGAGTCCCCGGGGATGCGTTAGGGGTGTCCATCACCCCATCGTACGAACGATTCGCGACGGAAATCCGCGCCCGGACCACGCTAGCTCAAATCACGCGAGCACTGCCGAGATCAGGTAATCCAAAACCGGATTATCTCATATTAGATAATCGCATTTCGGTTCTCGGCGGGGAGTCTCGGGAGCCTATCCACGACCGAGTGCGGCCAGGTGGGCGAGCCTGGCCAGGCTGAGCGGCGATCGCGGGGCGGGTACCCCGGGTCTGTCCTTCGGCACCACGACGCGGAGCGCGCCTGGCTTAACCGAGCAGTGCACAGGCGTCGGCATAAGCACCGTCTCGCCGTCGATCCCGACCGGGATCTCGGGCTGGGGCGAATTGATCGTGACGGCCCGCGACTTCATGGCCATAAGGCCGGCGCCCCGACCGGCCCGGACCAGGCCGATAGCCTGCGCCGCGTTGTCGACCTTGATCGTGATGACGCCGAGTTCCGCCGCGTCAAGGCGCTCGCGCCGACCGAGACCGGCGATGTCGGTCGTCTCGTAACTGTTGTTGCTAACAAGGACGGCCTGCGGCGCCTCGATCTCTGTTCCACCTACGTAGGCGGCGAGCTTGCGCTGTTCGCTGACGCCTGCGAGCAGGTCAGGAAGCATCTGCAGGGTGGTGCCACGCTTGTCATCTCGGTAGGCAGGACTCTTCACGATCTCGGCATAAACCCCGAACGATGCGTTATTGACAAAAATACGTCCACCGATCAAGCCGAGATCGATACGGCGCTCGATGCCGTCACGCAACGCGTCAAGGCAGGCCGCGGGATCGTCGCGATCCAAGCCGAGATCCATCGCGAAGTGGTTGCGGGTGCCAGCGCTGATGCACAAGAACGGCAGTCCGTGCTCGGCCGCGATCCCGGCGACCAGAGCCTGAGTTCCGTCGCCGCCGGCGACTCCGAGCAGGTCCGCACCGGCGGAGACGGCCCGTTCGGCGATGGCGGCGACGTCGGCCTGACCGGGCCCGTCGAGAATGGCTACCTCGGCACCGAGTGATTCCGCCTTCTGCTTGAGCCCGAACTTGCCGACTTTGCCGCCGCCTGATCGCGGGTTCATGATCAAGAAGGCGTGCCTGGGCCGCTCAGCTTCGCGCTCAGCGACAGGCCCGGCCGCCGACGGACCCATCGCGGCCTTGGCGGTGGCACCAGTAGCCAGCAGCATGCCGATCACTGCTACGGCCACCCAGAGCACGCCGCGCAGCGCGAAGATCGCGGCGACCGCGACCGGGGCGAGCACAGCGAACGCGAACGCCGTCCATCGCACCACGCCTCGCCGAGCGAGGAACCAGTAGGCGCATGACACAGTCACGCAAATCCCGGCTGCGGTGAAACCGATCAGGCCAACGCTGTGCAGCCCGGCGAACACCACGAGCACGGTCACCGCTCCGGCCGCCAGCGCGATCGCCAGCCTGGCCAGCCAAGCCTGCTTGCTCACCCCGTTCATACTCGCGTCAAGGCAAGCGCACTGAACCACCCGGCCGGGGTGAGAGGCGACAAACTCTACGAGCGGTGGAGGTGGGATTTGAACCCACGGAGGGGTTGCCCCCTCACACGCTTTCGAGGCGTGCGCCCTCGGCCACTAGGCGACTCCACCGCCGATGAGCCTACCCGAGCCGGACTCCTGGCGCTTGACCCTGTCGTTACTCCGCGCGGAGCCGCTCGAAGAAGTCGGTGAGCAGCTGGCCGCACGGGCTTGCCAGGACACCGCCGATCACCTCTACCGGCGGGCCGAGCCTGCGGTCGTGCAGCACGTCCCACAGCGAGCCTGCCGCGCCCGCCCGCGGGTCGGTAGCTCCGTATACCACCCGCCTGATTCGCGCCGAGTGCACCGCCCCCGCGCACATCGTGCAAGGCTCGAGCGTGACGACCAGGGTGCAGCCGTCGAGCCGCCAGGAGCCCTTAGCGGTCGCTGCATTCCTGATCGCCACGATCTCGGCGTGCGCTGTCGGGTCGGTAGCCGCCAGGCAGCGATTGCGGCCCGCGCCAATGACCGCCCCGTCGGGGGCGAGCACGACCGCGCCGACCGGCACATCGGTCGGCGATGTGCCGGTCGGAGCGGCCGGGACATCGCCAGCCGGCCCGGCCTCAGCTAGCTGCCGCGCCCGGTCAAGCGCGAGCCGCATGGCCGGCTCGTAAGCGGCCAGGTAACCGGGCGGTACTCCCCCGGTCCGCTGATCGTCACTGCCGTGCGGCGGCATCGAGCGCCCGATCGAAGGCGGGGCCGAACCCGATCCGCCGCGCCAGGCTGGTAAGCACCTCGTCGGGGAACAGGTCAAGGTCGCCGGACAGCGCGCATAGCTCCATCTCGTCAACGCCAAGATCGGCCAATATGGAAAGGTCACCGGCAGGTAGCACTTGGTCAAGGTCTTCGTCATACGGCACGTCAATGTCGAGGTACTCGAGCACCTGCCGAGCGAGCGGCCAGTCCACCGAGGCGGTCAGGTCGGAGACGAACAGCGATACTTGGCTGCCGACGATGCGAGCGATCACGAAGAAGTCGTCACCAACCGCGATCAGCCCGATGACCACGCCGATGCTCGGAAGTTGCCGCAGCGCGCCGATGACCGCGTCCAGGCTCTCGGTGAGGGCGACGGGCAGCGCTTCGGCCTCCCAGGCGTCGTCCTCGCGGTAGATGGCTATGCAGAAGTCACTGCTTGTCACCTCGGTCATAGTCACTCCACGGTCAGGCGCCGAGATCTCAGCGAGTCTAGTAAGTCGTCGCCGAGCGCCTCGTCCCTTGACCGCGCGCGCGCCGCAGCAAGAACAGTAACGGCTTTCAGTGCGTAATCGGCGTGGATGCGCAGGGCTGCCCGAGGCGACCGCTAGGGTTGGGGCCAACGGCCGAGACCATTGGTCTTCATTGGTTGCTGGGTTATGATCAGGTCAGCGGCGGTAAGTATGTCCAAGCACGTGGTAGGGAGGTGAACGCCGTGTTGCGTAAGATCCTGACCTGGGGTGCCGTCGCCTTCATAATCTACTATCTCGCCACCTCGCCGCAGGGCGCAGCGAATGTGGTCACGGGAGCGATTGACTGGCTCAAGTCAGCGGGCAACTCCCTGTCCGCGTTCCTCAATAACATAAAGCTGTGACACATGAGCAGAGCGGCAACCACCAGGAATGAACAAGCGGCCGTCGACAAGTATTTGCTGCCGCGAGAAGTTCGCGTGGCGACGGTCAGGAGACATCCTGCTGTACTACTAGTCCCCAGTGCCCAAGCCGTGGGTGGCCTGCTCGTAGCCGCCGTGCTCTCAGCCACGGTGCTGCGAGGCCACACGCCTCTGCTTGCGGCCGTCATCTGGGTTGGCTGGGCTGTGCTGCTTGCCAACTTGATATGGAAGGCACTCAACTGGGCGGTCGATTACTTCGTCATTACCTCAGAACGGATCCTGCTGACCTCGGGAGTGTTCACCCGCAGCGTCGCGATGATGCCGCTGTCAAAGGTCACTGACATGAGCTTCCACCGGACATTTGCCGGGCGGTTGCTCGGGTTTGGCGAGTTTGTGGTCGAGTCGGCCGGACAGGATCAGGCCCTTCGCAAGATCGACCATATTCCGTATCCCGAGCAGCTTTACCTGGTTGTCTGTGGAAGAATCTTTAAGGACAGCGCGGGACAAGACGACGGGACCGGCAGCGTTGTCGGGGTGCCAGAACAGTACCCAGGGCCGCCCGACGACTCCTTCGTGCTCGACCCTGAGCCCGACGTGGGTCCCGACGTGCCGCCGGTCGAGGAGCTCTGACTCGGGCCGTTGCCCGCGCCCTTCCCCGAGGTTCGTGCAGCCGGACGCTAATTGCCGTCCGGCTGCACGATCCTGCCGCCCTGCGGCGCCCCGCCGCGCCGCGTGGGGGGCTTAGGAGGTCAGAAGAGCAGGCGCAGCGTGTTCACGGCGTCGTCGACGTAGTAGACGCCCGAATCGTTCGGTGCGACCCCGAGGCCGAACAGCGCGCCGTTACCTGGCGGGCTGCCTGAGGTGTCCAGGAACCGGCTGGCGACCTGGCTGCCGTTGCGCGGGTTGGTCTCGACGATCCTGCCGTTACCGGCGTTGACCGTAAGCACGTTTCCGTTGGAGACCACCGCCAGGCCGAGCGGCCCCTTGAGCAGGCCGCCCTCCGTGACGACCCGACCCGTACCGGCCGAGTGCCGTCTGGTGATCGCGCGGGTGATCATCGTGATCCGGTTCTCCGCGGTGTCAGCGACGAAGAGGCGACCGCGCAGGCCGAGTCCGAGCCCGGTCGGCCCCACGACGAACGCGGCGGGGTCCGTCCGCTGGGCGAAGCCTGACCCAACCACCGTTCTGCTGACTACCCGGGGCAGATGGCCAGGGATGAAGACAAGGCCGATTCGCAGCACCGTGCCGCGCCTGACGATCTTCCCCTTCCCGCTGACCGTGCCGTTGAGTACGTTGGTCACGAACAGTGAGGCATGGATGCCGCCTGAAACCGCGGTCGCGTCCCACGGCCCGTTGATGCCGTGACCGCTGATGGTTTCCCGGACGCGGCCGGTGCTGTCGAGCACGAGCACGCAGCCGGGCCTGGAGGTCGCGGCCTGCCCATTCCTCGACGGCGTGCTGCCGACGAATACCCAGCCCCTGATGATCACCAAGGCGGTCGTCAGCCCGATCCCGCCCGGGCAGGCTCCGGGCAAGCCGCGCCTGATGATGTGGGCGAACTGGATACGGCGGCCGCTCGGGCTGATTTCGACGATTGTCGACCCGGTACCTTGGAAATTCTTGGAGTTGTTGAAGTTGCTGACGAGCACGCTGTTTTTATGCAGCCTGCCCTGACTGCGCCTGACGACGGCGACGCCGTAAGGATTGATGTCCCCGTTCCTCGGTACAGTCGAGGCTACGAGTTTGGTGCGATGGAACTTCCCGAGGAAGGTCGAATGGTGGTGTGGCGATGCCAGCGCCGGCGTCGTTGCCGTGAGTCCCGCCCCGACGAGGGCGGCGGCTCCGACTGCCAGGGCGAAGCCGCGAGTGAATCGCATGGGTTTCCTCCTTCCGCGTCGGGCCTGAAACCCGCATTACATGACACGAGCGACGACGTTGCGCGGTTCATCCAAACAACACAATGAAGTTTGTAAGGTGACGTTTTGGAGAGTCTTATGACCAAAACTCCCGACGTGCGAATTCGCAGAATTTACGAGGGGTCATCACCGCGGGATGGCAAGCGGATCCTGGTCGACCGGCTATGGCCGCGCGGCGTATCCAAGCAGGCGGCGCGCATCGACGAGTGGCTCAAGGCGGTCGCGCCTTCAGCCGACCTGCGCCGCTGGTACGGGCATGAGCCCGGCAAGTTCGGCGAGTTCAAGAAGCGGTACGCCGACGAATTGACTGACGCCGACCATGCCGATGCATGGCGGCACTTGATCGAGGAAGCGGCGAGCGGCACGATCACGCTGCTCACCGCGACCAAGGATGTCGACCGCAGCGAAGCCGCCGTGCTAGCAGAATGGTTGAAGGCGACATGAACGAGACGCACCGCCGCAACTCGCCCGCGCCGATCGACGATGACCTCCCTGGCGACCCGGTATGCCTGCTGCGGCGAGTCTGCCAGCGCTGCGGTTCGGTAGCCGACGAGGACCCGCCGACAACCTGCCCGACCTGCCACGCCGACATGCCCGCCGACTAGCGGCGGGTCCGTCGCTGCGAGGCGGGTGCGGCGCTTGGGAGTCCTACGTCGAGAACAACGCCCTGTCGGCTTTGCACATTTTCTGACGCTATGGCCCCGACGAGGAAGACCAGCCGGTCATTACCGTACTCGCGATCGGCCCGCATCCCTGGCATTCTGGCGGGCGCGGCAACGGTGGACAAGGCAAGGGCGGAGCGGCTGAGCCGCTCCGCCCTTAGCGGCGGCGCGTCAGCTGGTGGTGGCGGCCGTGTCGTCGACGACGAACGAGGTTTGCAGTGATGAGTCCTCTGAGCCGGTGAACTTCAAGGTGATGGTGCTGCCCGCGAAGCTGCCTATCGAGTAGCTGTGCTGCAGGTAGCCGGTGATGTGGTTGAGGTTGGAGAACGTAGCCAGCGTGGACACCACGGTGCCCGAGCTGTTGAGTACCTGCACCTTCAGCGTGTCGAAGGCGGTGGTGGTGGTCGTCTCAGCCGTGTCGATGTGCAGCCAGAAGCTGAACGTCGTGCCGGTGCACCCGGCCGGGATCGTTATTTTCTGCGCCAGGGTGTCGGTGTGGGTGGTGCCGTAGCCGTCGAGCCAGGCGTACCAGGTGCCGCTGTGCGAGGTCTCTCCGGCGCCGTTCGGGTTGATAACCCCGGCCGTCGACGTCCACGGAGCGGCTGAGCCGGTCTCGAAGCCCGGGTTTCCTAGCAACTGGGTTGACGTACAGCCGCCGCTCGAGCTGATCGTCCAGGTGAAGGACGTGCTGCCGCTGGCGTTGGTGGTGTCGGTGGCGGTGACGGTCACGTTGTTGGTGCCGGCCGTGGTCGGGGTACCGGAGATCAGCCCGGTGGACGAGTTGATCGACAGGCCGGCTGGCAGGCCGCTGGCGCTCCAGGTGAATGTCTGACCGGACTGGGAGTCGGTGGCAGTCATCTGCAGGCTCGCCGCCGTCCCTACGGTCCCTGACTGATTGCCTGGGTTGTGCACTGTGACGGTGTTGCCAGTGGTCCCGCCGTTGGTGAAATCGGCGGTGCCGTCCGGAGTACCCCACCCGGTCGGGCCGTCGTAACCCACCTCTCCGGTGCACAGGTAGGCCGGGCTGCACGTTCCGTTCGAGCCGGAGGTGACGTCGAACAGGTTCGAGGTGTGCTTGTAGATGTAGGAGGACGGGAAGGTACCCGCGGCCGGCGTGCCGGCCAGGGCGAAGACCGACGCGATGATCGGGGAGGACGCGCTCGTCCCGCCGACTTCGAGCCAGCCGCCCTGGCTGAAGGTGTCGAAGACGGCGACACCGGTGTTCGGGTCGGCCACTGCCGACACGTCATTGTTGGTCCGCCTTGAGCAGCCCGTGTCGGTCTGCCAGGACGGCTTGGGGTCAACGGCCGAGCAGCCCGAGCCACTGCCGTTCCATACCGTCTCGGTCCAGCCGCGTGAGTTCGACGCCGTGCTCAGCGAGGTGCCGCCGACCGCGGTGACGTACTGCGAGGCAGCCGGGTACTCAACGCCGAAGCCACTGTCACCGGCCGAGGCGGTTACCGCCACGCCCGCGTGCTCGTAGAACTCGGTGTCGAAGGTGGTGTCCGACGACGACTCCGAGCCGCCGTAGCTGTTCGAGACGTACTTCGCGCCGAGGTTCACAGCCGCGTTGACGGCCGTGCCGAGGTCGTTGTCGCTCGCGCTGCTCGCCTCAACCAAGATGATGTGGCACAACGGGCAGATCGCCGAGACCATGTCGATGTCCAGCGACTCCTCGACGTCCCATCCGGTGGTGCCGGCGCTGGCCGGCAGCGGGCTGGTCTGCCCGTTCTCATTCACCACAGAGAAGCAGCCGGAGCCGCAGGCCGGCAACCCGGCCGCCGACCGGTAGGAAGCCAGGTCCGAGGCCGCGTTCGGGTCATTGAAAGCATCCACAACAGCGACCGTCTGACCACTGCCGGCTGTGGATGAGGGCAGCACGTAGGCGCTCTGCAGTTGCGAGGGGCCATAGCCGACGCCGGCCGGGATGGCATCAGGATGAGCCGCTGGCTGTACCTGAGCCTTCACGTTGGTCCGCACCAGCGCCATGCAAGCCGCGTGGCCGCCCGTCGGCTTGGCGCAGGCCGCCGCGTAGTCGTGGTGCCCGGGAACTGGATGCAAGATCC
This sequence comes from Streptosporangiaceae bacterium, assembly GCA_035553055.1. Classification (GTDB taxonomy): domain Bacteria; phylum Actinomycetota; class Actinomycetes; order Streptosporangiales; family Streptosporangiaceae; genus Chersky-822. The sequence continues at coordinate 13,233 of DATNEK010000116.1, forward strand.
CGGTGACATGCTGATGGCCTGCCGGGAGTTGCTGTGCGGACGCGGCGGTCGCGGCGACTGAGCCACCGACCAGCAGCGCCGCAGCGGCGGTCAGAGAGGCCCAGGTAGAGAGCCGTAGCCTGCTCGTGGGCCAGGCGGCGCCATTGCCGCCACGGGCGTGCGATCTAAACAATCTTCCTCCCAGGGAAAGGCCGAGTGCATGCGAGGCGGCACCATGAATGCCGCCTGGCCTGAACGTAACGAGACGCCTAAAGCTGGTCAATAGTCAATTTGCGCATCGAGTAGCGATGCTTGATAGCGCCGTTTGGTCAAATGACTTGATTTTGGCATGCATAAATTGCCAATCCGACAATGCGCCCGATCCTTGCGCAACCATACGCAACGGGCAAAGCAAAACTATCCAGCTCGCACTAAATTCATATTGGCGTAGCGGCTGGCTGAATCTGATCCTCGTCTGTGCGCGATCAGGTCATCAAACGGCGACTCCCCTCCTCGCGGTCTCGCGAGTCGGGCGCCGGCGTGATCGCTTCGGCTGCGGTAGGGCGGGCGACAGCGTCAATGCGCCCGGGGTCGAAGACGCCAGCGCCGGTGGAGCTGGCGTCGATACGGATAGCGACGAACAGATAGCGCAGCACGGCGACTTGGCGGGACCTCGGCAGGCGGGACCACGCGAAGCGGGCGCCAGGACCGGTGACAACACCATCCAGGGCGCCAAGCGGCCGTGCGCTTACGTCGCGATGCAGCTCCCGCAGAGGCCGACCGTCTGGAGTCCGGCGTGACGCGGTTGCTGGGACGGCAAGCACGACCTGCGCACCAAGAGACTGGAGCAGCCGCACCGTCCTGTCGGCCATGTAGGCTTCCAGCGGCTCGGCGCCGATATGGCGGGTGCAGGGCGCCGCGAGCAGGGAACCGGTGGAGTTGCAGGCGTAGGTCGGGTAGGCGCCGACAATCGAACCGACCATCGTGCGCTCGCATCGAGCGCAGACGACGAGCGAGGTGAGCGGGTAGAAACGTTGCGGGAGCCGAGGGGCCGCCCGGGCGGACTCTTCCTCCCTTCGGCGGCTTTGAACCTCCTCCCACAACTGGACGGGGACGCAGGCCGGCCAGGCGGCCGGAAGCAGCGCGCCGGCAAGGCCGGCCGCGCGCGACGGAGCGGCGCGCAGGCCCGCGTAGCGGGGCGCGGCCAGCAACCGGGTGACACCCGTACCGGTCCAGGCATGCCCCCCGGCCGTCGGCACGCCTCGCTGGTTGAGCCCGATCGCGATCTGCCGGCAGCTGACGCCAGCCAGATAGGCAGCATAGACATGGCGCACGACCTCGGCTTCAGCCTCGATCAATGCCGCCATCCGCGGCTGATATCCGTAAGCCCGTAACCCGCCGCCATGCGGGAAGCCAGCAGCCGCCCGCGCTTGGCCCGCCGCGCGAGACCGGAGCGACAGCACCTGCCGCCTGCGGCTGTCCGCATCGACCCTTGCCATGATCGCTTCGCGCGTGACCGCGTCGGCCAGGTCATGAGGGTAGCCATGCACGACAATCCGCCGGTCACCGACGATCCGGACGAGTTCTGCCATCGCCCGAGGAACCCCGTCCAAGCGCTCAGCTCGGTACATGAAGAGCTGGCAGAATCGCCCGGCGCGTGCAGCGGCGATCATCTGCCGCCACCCGGGTGGCGTCGCGCCGTTCGCCCATGCCGTCATGCCGGTATCGGCGAATACGAGATCGGTGGCAATCGTGACACCGAGCCGGGCGGCCTGCTGGCGCGCCCAGCGTTCCTGTCCGGCGACAGTCAGCTGGTCAGCATCCCCTCGCGCGGGAACCCAGCAGTACGTCGAGCCGACACCGGCTCGGGCGGCAGGACTCCACCCGCGCTGCGTGGCCGGGACAGACACCGGATGTCACCTCGGCTCTCGGGTGGATCACGGCTTGGCCCGGGCTGACGCTCAAGGAAACCCAAATCAGTCAATCGCCGGCGATTTGGAAGCTCAACAAAGTCTGAAAGCACTGTCATGTAACGAATTGATAACAGATCTTGGATGTCGACGATGCGGCATCCCAAGCTGGCCTGGTGACGGACATGCCTGCCAAGCAGCGGGGCGCTCGTGGCCGCGTGCTCGTCGTTGATGACGAACGGCGGATCCGCGACGTCCTTGTCCGGATCCTGAACGCGCGCGGCATCGACGCGGACGCGACCGCGGACGGCGCCAGCGCCGTGGCGATGAACGCGTCGGGATCCTACGACCTGGTGATACTAGACCTGCTCATGCCCGGCCAGGACGGGTTCGTCACGTTGCGCAAGATCATGAACGACAAGCCGGCCCAGGCCGTGCTCGTGCTGTCGTGCCTGACAGACCCCGGATCGGTCATGGCGAGCCTCGGGCTGGGTGCCGATGACTACGTGTCCAAGCCGTTCCACGTCGGGGAGTTGGCCGCGCGCGTGCAGGCCAGGTTGCGGGCGGTAGCACGAGCCGGTCCTCCCATCCTGCGCTGCGGTCGCCTGAAACTTGACGTGCTGCGAATGCAGGCAGATGCGGGAAACGGGCCCGTGTACTTGTCAAGCCGCGAGACTCAGCTGCTGTGGGAGCTCATGCACGATCCAGGCGCGATCGTGTCGAAGGATGACTTGCTCGCGAAGGTATGGCGCGGTCAGCAGAGCTCCATGTCCAACGTGGTCGACGTGTACATCAGGCGGCTCCGCTCCCGGCTCGGGCCTGACGCGATTACGACCGTGCGTGGCCGCGGGTACCGTGTCGGCACGAGCTGACCCCGGCTCGCTAGCCGGTCGATTCCTGGCGTCCCGGTGGCCGGAAGCCACCTGGACAGCCTTCGCAGCCGGAAACCTGGCTTGGATGGTCACGATGCCGTCGTGGTCGTTGTTGCCGTGGCATTTCATCTGGATGAGCTTGCTGCTGCTGTATGGTTTCGGGTTCCGTACCTGGACCAGGCCTCTGCTCTGGTCGCTGCTTACTCCGGTCCTGGCTGCGATCGCGCTGCTATTCGCCGATCCGGCCATCAGGGGCTTGCGGCCGTATGACGAGGTGGTCGAGGTGCCGTTCATGGCGGCGTTGTTCGCCGCTATGGTGCTGCAATCGGGCAGGCGCAGGGCTGCTATTTACGCACACGACGAGGTATCGCGCCGCAATCTAGAACTGCTCGAGCGGCAGCGGGTATTCATTCAGAATGCCTCGCACCAGCTACGTACGCCGATAACGGTCGCGCTCGCCCATGCCGAACTGCTTCCGAGTGATGAGGCGGATCCGGCGGCCGCCGACGACGCTGCGATCGTGGTGGACGAGCTGACCCGGCTGCGCGGCCTGGTTGGCCAGTTGATGCAGCTCGCCACGGCCGAGCAAGGCGATGCGCTCCGGCTCGCGGCGGTCCCGACCCAGCTAACCCCTTTGCTGGACGACCTGGTCCGGCGCTGGAAACCGACACCGCGGCAATGGCTGATCGGCTCGTCGGACGACGCGACCGTGCTCGCTGATCGGGAGCGGCTGGTGCTCGCGCTCGACGCCGTCATCGAGAACGCCGTCGGATTCACCGGCGATGGCGACGCCATCCAGCTGACCGTGCACCGCACCGGGCAGCAGGCCACGATCGTCGTCGCCGATTCGGGGCCGGGCATACCAGACAGTCATCTAGCGAGCGTGTTCGAGCGGTTTTCCGGATCCACATCCCGCGCGCCCGGCCGTAACTTCGGCCTCGGCTTGTCCATCGTGCGGGCCGTCGCCGAAGCCCACGGCGGCCATGTGCGCGCCGAACGCGGCCCGCTGGGCGGCGCTGCCGTCTCGCTGTCGCTACCTCTTCACGAGCCGACTGCCCCGGCTACTCCAGGCAACGGTCAGGCGGGCCCTGTTCGCGTCACGCGGGTCACGAACTTGCCAGGCGGCGGAACATGGTTGAACAACAGCCAGGGCAAGTAAATGCGCCCGGTCACCGTGGACGTGCTCAGCGCCGCAGGAACCTGCGTCAAGCGGAAGCTGAACGTCAACTACCCAGATTCGTTCTACAACCGCATAGACAAAGTCGGCACAGGCTAACCGACACCGCCACCTTGTCGATGCAACTTTGCGCGCTAGGGGTAATGCGTAGAGGACTTCTCTGGGTCGGGTGGCCTGGTCAGGTTGCTGGGTGGTGATCCCAGTGGTCGTCATCCATGTCTTTCAGCTGTTGAAGCTGCTCCGGGATGAGGGTTAGGTTCCGTATCTGTTGTCGAGCTGTACCGAGGATTGTCAGACCCCCTCGATATCCTGAGCGAGAAAAGAAACGTTCAGGCAGCGTCGTGTCGGAAGGAGGGGGCCGGATGCCGGATCAGCCAGCCGAGCCCGGTTCACCGTGGGACGGGCCTGAGCCGCGCGAGCCGGCCGAAGCCGAGCCGGGTTCGCCGTCGGACGAGCCTGAGCCGCAGGACCCGGCCGAAGCCGAGC
>DATNEK010000117.1:0-9922 GCA_035553055.1 Streptosporangiaceae bacterium
ACTTCCAGACCGTCTCGACCGCTCAGAAGCTGCCAACCTCAGATGGCCTGACCGGCGGTTACCTCCCGGGCGGCACCGTCCCCGGTCCCCTGCTCACCCGCGCCCTGAACTGGGTCAGCGAGCAGATCGGCTCCATGGTCAGCGAGATCCAGTCCCAGGGCCTCGCCGACGACACTGCGATCATCATCTCGGCGAAGCACGGCCAGTCGCCCACCGACCCGAACGACCTGTCCCGTGTGCCCGATGGCCCCATCATCGACGCGATCAACGCGGCATGGACCGCCGCTCACCCGGGCACTGGTGCCCTGGTCGTATTCTCCACCGATGACGACGGCATGCTGCTCTGGCTCAGCGACAGGTCACAGCAGGCCGCCGACTTCGTCAAGCACTACCTGCTGACGCACACCGCGGCGGCGAACAACGTGAGCGGCAACCCCGTCACCGTCACAAGCTCTGGCCTCAAGCGAGTCTTCGCCGGCCGGGCGGCGGCGCGGCTGTTCGGCGTCCCGGCAGGCGATCCGCGGCACCCGGACATCGTCGGCATCGCGCAGCACGGTGTCGTCTACACCGGCGGCAAGGGCAAAATCGCCGAACACGGCGGCGATGACCGGCAAGACCGCAATGTGCCGATCCTCGTAGTGGTCCCAGGCCTGCGGCACGGCCACCTCGCAGGCGCGCCGGTGGAGACGACCCAGATCGCCCCGTCCATATTGAAACTGCTCGGCCTTGACCCGCATGCGCTCCAAGCGGTCAGGATCGAGCACACCCGCGTGCTGCCAGGAATCTAGCGGCACTAGCTGGAGCGGCGGGGTTCTCGCGCATGCGGGAACCCCGCCTTTGGGGCTCTATAGGCCGGTCCGCGCCAGGCGCTTCAAATATACGTCACCCGACCGATGTCTCCGTCTGCAAGTTTCAGCAGCATTTGTAGTGCAATCAGATTGGCAAGATCCTATGGGTCTGCCAGATACGCCGCGCAAGCTGACACTTGCGCAATCCGGCAAGGAAACTAGATGGATACGATGGCGCCGATCCGCCCGGCCCTCGAACGCCCTCGCCGCATCGCGCTGCATGCGGGACCGATCGCACCGTCCGAGGCTCGCGGCCAGGTCGGAGCTTACATCTATGCATGGGACGTCCCCGTCGACCCTTCTGTCGCGATACTGCTCACTAGCGAACTGGTGACCAACGCGATAACGCACGAGGTCGGCGAGACTGTCATGCTCGTCATCAGTTGCACGTGGAACCAGCTGCGAATAGACGTGCATGACACGTCGCCGTCAATGCCCGTCCCGGTGAACGCTCCACTGGACGCTGAGGCCGGGCGAGGCCTGCTGCTGGTCTCAACCTTGTCAACCGAATGGGGCTGGTACCGCACCTGCTCAGGCAAGGCAGTGTACTTTACGCTCGCGTTCCACGGTGAGGGTGACGAGGCCGGTGACCTGCACTAGAGAGTCTGCGGGTCATTTTGACGAGGCAGTGCGCAACGCGGCCTCTCGAGCGATGTCGATGCGCGAATTGACATCGAGCTTCTTCAAGATGTGCGAGACGTGAGTCGCGACCGTCCGCGGTGACAAGAACAGCTTTGCCGCGATCTCGGGATTGGACAGGCCTTCCTGAACGAGCGCCGCGATCTTTGACTCGGTCGGCGTGAGGCTGTCCCAGCCGCTCCGGGCCCGCCGGTGTTTCGAGTGCGGGCCGCGGCGGATGCCGTGAGCGCGGAACGTGGCCTGGAGCCTGGCGACGTCAGCAGCAGCCCCGAGCGAGGAATAGATGTCGCCCGCGCGGGTGAAGGCGGCCCGTGCCTGGTCTTTGTCATCCGCGCCGACGAAGTAGCCCGCCGCCGCCTCAAGCGCCTTCGCCCGTAGCAGCGGCCGGCCGGCATCGGCGTAGCGCGAAGCGGCTTCAAGCAGCCGGTCGGCGTCACCGTCGAGCAAACCGCGGCAGTACAGCGCGTTGGCCTGCCGGTGCGGGATGTCGGAATCGGCTGCCAGCGCGGACGCGTGGCCGGTAAGCGCCTCAGCGCTTTCCGTATCGTCGAGGTGGACCGCGAGCCGCACCCCGTCTGCTAGCAGTTCCTCGATCTCGTCGATCTCCTCGGGGTTGTCGGCAAAGGCCGACGTCAGCACCTCAAGCGCCGCCGGCAACTCATCGGCGAACTCATGATCAAGGCTCCGCGCCAGGGCGAGCGGGCTGACCACCCGGTTTCCGAGCCGCTCGGCATGCGGGACCGCCGTCGCCAGATAGGCGCGGGCGGAGGCGAACTCACCGCGATGGAAGCAGATCACGGCGGCTATGCCCAGATCGCAGCAGGCGGCGGCGGGCTCGTTCAGGTTCTCGTGCAGCACGCCGACCTCGGCCATAGCGTCATCCCACCGGCCGGTGTCAAGAAGGAGCTGGCCAAGGGCGGTATGAGCCTGCGCCAGGCGGACCACGGTGCCGACCTGATCGGCCAAGTACCTTGCCTGTCTCGCGGCCGCGAGCGCGTCTTCGTACTGGTCGAGGTGGCCAAGCGTGACCGCCTTGTTGATCTGCAACAACAGCCGAAGGTCGGTCAGCGCCGGATCGGCTTGAATGACGGCCAGCGCCTGGTCGAACAGCGGCAGCGCGTCGGCCATCTGGCCCTGGACGGCGGTAACGATGGTCAGCACGTGCAGCGCCCACCCCATCGCCCAGCTGTCGCCGGTTTCCGACGCCACCTCGAGCGCGTTGGCGGCGACCCGGCCCGCCTTCTCGACCTCGCCGAGATTACTGTGCGTCCGGGCGGAAAGCACAAGCAGGCGCGCCCGGTTCCTGGCCGAGATCCCTGGCGTGGCAAGCGCCTGGTCGAGCGTCGCCAGCGACTGCGCGGGGTCCCCGACGTGGATCCGGCACTGCGCGAGCGTCCAGTGCAGGTCGACGAGGATGTCGGGCTCAACGGCGTGCGCCAGCGCACTGCTCGCCACATGCTCTGCCTCGGCCCGGTCGCCGACCCGGTACAGTGCGTCAGCCAGCCGGCCGACCAGGGCATTGTGCTGTGCCGAACCGACCGGTCGGCTAGCCACAGCCTGGCGAAGCAGTTCGACAGCGACTTGCGGTGCCTGGCCGACCAGCAGCTCCGCCGAATCGGCCAGCCAGCTCAAGATCCAGTCGTCGATTGGTCCGAGCGTGCCGCCCGTCCCGCCCACGGCCCACAGTAGCTGCCTGGCAACCCGGTCGGCGGGCGCACCGGTCTCGGCGAGCGCGCGGGCCGCGTCGCGGTGCCAGGCGGCCCGTACCGGCACTGGAAGCTCGTCGTAAAGCGCGGCGCGGATCAGCGGGTGCCGGAAGGCCAGGCCGTTGCCCGACTCGGCGATCACGCCGGCCGCACAGGCATCGTTGACGGCAGGTACCAGGTCGGCTACGCCCCGACCGAGCACGATCGCCAGGTCGGGTACCGCGAAGTCGACCCCAAGCAGGGCCGCCGCCGTGAGTACCTCGCGCACCTGGCCAGAGACGAATCCGAGACGGTCCGCGATAGCGGCCGACAGCGAGCCAGGAGCGGCGTCACTGATCAGCTCAGCCGAACCCATGTCGGTGACCTTCAGGCCAGAGCTCCGGGCGAGCGCGGCCACGAGTTCGGTGACATAGAGCGGGTTGCCGGCGGCGCCGTCGGCTAGCCTGAGCAACTTCTCGCCTGGCTTTCCGCCGGCCAAAGCCGTCACCAACTCAACAACAGCGGCACCGGTGAGCCGGGTCAGCTGGAGCCTGGCCGTTTCGCCTACCATTCGCCGAAACGCCAGCAGATCTTCCCGCTGAGGGACGGGCCGCATCGTGCCGATCAACAGCAGCGGCATTTGCCGCGCCGATCTCGCTAGCCGCCCGCAGAGCGCGACGCTCGCCTCATCCGCCCACTGAAGATCGTCGACGACCAGGATCGTCGGCCGCAGCGCGCATTGCTCAGCGAGCAGCGCGAGAAGCTGCTCGGCCAGCGCCGCGGCGACATCGGTGCCACGGTCGGCGGCAACCTCGCCGCGCAGAAGGCTGACTATCGATTTCCTTCTTGGGTTCGCCGATGGCTCACGTACCCGCAGCGCGTCAAGCAGCGGCAGCAGCGGTAAAGCCTGCCCGAGCTCGTCACCGGCTCCCCAGAAGACTTCGCAGCCCACATCGGCGACCTCGCTGATGGCAGCCCGCACAAGCGTTGACTTGCCGATCCCTGGTTCGCCTTCGATCAGTACAGAGCCGCCCCGCCCCTCGGCCAGCTCCTTGACGCCTCTGATCAGCATCGCTAGCTCGGAGTCGCGGCCGACGAGCGCACCGGCCAAGCTAACGGTGGGCACGCAGCGAACTTTACTACCAGAACATAAAGGAAACAAGCGCTGTTTCTGGACTAAGGTCGTCAACCAAATATTGCTCGGGACAACAATAACAACAGCATTCGCCCGTGTCACACCATGCAAGTTTCACGGGACATTTCAGCGCAGGCTTCCGTTCATATTCTATCGCACGGAGAAATGAATTTTTCCGACCACGAACCATTGGCGATTCTATCGGCGGTTTCAGTTATGAAATTTGCTATCGAACTGGCATAGATTTGGTTCGAGGCGGGCAATACCTCGGCGAAAGCTAAATAACGCCGTGCCGTCAGCGGACCCACCACAACCCCCCGCTGACCTCGGGAATCGCCTTGGAGGAACCATGCGCATCGGGCGAGCTATCATCATTCCCGCTATCCTAGCGCTCGGCGTCGCCGGTTCTACGGTAGCAGGGTCAGCAATTGTCGCCGTTGGCAGTCAGCTGCACCCACACGCCTCTAGCACACAGGCTCAGTCAAACGGACCCGCTTCGAACCCGAACATCTATTTCCACGCCTAATCCGGTTTGGAAGTCACCGCGGTGCCTGCCTTAGCACTGCGGCTTGATGTGGCCGTGCTCGTGCCGCGAGCGGCACGAGCACCCGGCCCGTCTCGTCTAGTTCGCGCGTCTCCGGCGCACCCAGGCCGCCCTCCCCTGGAGCATTTGCCTCGCTCACGTGCCTGCTCCCATGCATGGCGGACTTGCGCGACGCTTCCCTGGCCCGGAAGTTTGGCACTCGTCATTGCGCAGCAGATTCAGTTACGCTGTGTCTCAGAGCGACGTGCGATGAAATTTTCGCTAATGCAGCATTGCGACGCTTTCGGGAGGAGGGATGAACGGTGACCATGCCAGGGAGTCCAACGGTCCGGCGTCGTCGGCTGGCGGCCGAACTGCGCGCGATCAGGGAAAGTACCGGTAAGAGCGGTGACGTGGTCGCCGCCGCCCTTCGCTGGTCGCCATCGAAGATCAGCCGGTACGAGCTGGCTAGGACCGGCCTGAAGCTGCGCGAAGTGGAAAAGCTGCTCGATTACTACGAGGTCAGTGGATCTAAGCGCACGCTGCTGCTCACCCTCGCTAAGGACGCCGCCCTAAAGGGATGGTGGGAAGAATACGCGGATTTCATTTCTGCGGATTACCAACAGTTCATTGGCCTTGAACACGAGGCCAGTTCAATGGCTATCTGGCATGTCGAGGTCGTGCCAGGACTTTTGCAGACCGAGGCTTACGCCAGGCACATTATCAGCAGCTACAACCAGGTTGAGCCGATCGCCCCAGGTATGGTCGAGCGGCTTGTCAGGGTAAGGATGCTGCGTCAGCGGGTGTTGGCGAGAACGCCGCCCTTGCAGCTGGCCCTGGTGCTTGACGAGTCAGTGCTCAGGCGCAGGGTCGGCGACGACATGGTGATGTATGAGCAGCTCAGACGCCTTGCGCAAGAGACCGACCGGCCGAACGTGACGCTGCACGTCCTGCCGCTCAATACGCAGCACACGGTCTTTGGCGAGTCTTTTGTTATATTTCGTTTCGGCCCAGATAATGACGCTATTCTACAAGATGTGGTAAGCGCCGAGCACCTGAAGAATGCGTTCCAGGTCGAAGGCGAGCGCGAGACTTACCTGCATAGGATCGCGTTTCAAATGATCGTCGGCGCTTCGCTGGACCCAGCAGCGTCCAGAGCGCTCATACTCGACACAGCCGAGTCTTACTGGTCAGATGCTCAGCGATCGCGCTAACTAGCTGATAGAGTGCCCCCGCGTATTGGCGGTTGTCCTGTGCGCATTGCGTGATTTGACCAGTTATTCACACGACATTCAGCGAGGTAATGACGTGAGCACACTTACGCCTGAACAGGGAACGCCCGCCCCTAGCTGGGTCAAGAGCTCGTTCAGTTTCGCCAACGGCAACTGCGTCGAAGTGGCCGACCTTCCTGGCGGTCACGTCGGTGTCCGTGACAGCAAGGATCCGCATGGCCTGGTGCTTCGATTCACGCCAGGCGAATGGGACGCCTTCGTCGGCGGAGTGCGGAACGGCGAGTTCGACAGGTTTGGCAGCTTATGGTCGTTAGAAGCCGAAATTAGCGGCCGATTAGCATGGGGCGAAGGCCAGGCCGGCCTTCGCCCCAGCCATTCCAGCCGGTCGCCTGCGCGATCACCCGCCTAGGCGGCGCGATTCGCGATCGGCAATTCCACGTAGACCGTCTTGCCGGGCCCGACGAGGTCATCGGCGACGCCGCGCGCACCCCCGTGCAGGCTGATCAAAGCGTCGAGCAGACCTAGGCCGCGACCGCACTCATCCAGCGCCGACGGCCACCGGCGCACCGGCCGGCCCGGCCCGTAGTCGTGGACCTCGACCCTGAGCACACCGTCTCCGAGACCCAGCCGCATGTGCACAGGTCCGGCGCCATGTTGCTGCGCGTTGGTGACCAACTCGGACACCACAAGCTCGGCTAGCTCGGCGAGGTCACCAAGACCCCAGTCGGCCAGCGCCCTGCCCGTCTTCTGACGGGAACGACTGACCTGCGACGGCCCCCCACCCAGCGGGTGCTCGACGCAGCGAGCTTCCGCGATTCTCGCCATGGTCGGCTCCATGCACCAGCGCAAAAATACGGCCCCAACGACTGCCGCATTACTAGGAATGGCACGTTACCCGCGCGACTTTGTGGACAGCAATGTGCACAACCATGCCGGATCTGTGAACAACAGCGCCTCGCGACCAAGTCTTATGTGCATAACCACCGCGACTATCCAGCTAGTGCCGGCTGTGACCCCTGTGCACATGACACCAGCCTGTGGACGAGTCACGCGGCAGATTTATCTTCAGCCAGTGAGCTGATCTTCGCCAACCCTCGACGGACGCCTAGGCCAGTAATCAGCGGCCAGAGAGCATCTCGACGACCGGGGCGAATTGCTCGATGAAGGCGGCGTTGACCGCCACGTACGAGGTGCCGAACGCGTCCCGGCGCCGCTGTAGCTCATTGGCCATCTCGAGTGCACTGCCGCGCAGCATCATCAGGGAATCGTGCGCGATCATCGTGGCCGCGTCCGTTCCCAGGAACCGCTGCATCCAGGGGGGCACCTCATCGCCGATCACGAACACGTTCAGCAGCAGCTCAAGTGAGCTGGCTCGCGGCCCAGCCTCGGCCCGAAGCTCGTCAGCGAGCCTGGCCATGTCCGCGCGCGAGCCGAGCGCTCCGATCGCGATCGTGACGATGTCGGCCTTGGCCGCGGCGACGGCCATCGCCTTGCGCCCTGACACCGCCATTAGCACCGGCGTGCGGCTATCGCCGTCGAGCTCGCGCAGCCGGTCGATGGAGCGCTCGGCCTGGTCAAGGCGCTGCCCCGCCGTCGTCTCCGGCATGCCGATCACGTCGACGGCCTGGCGGACGTTCTCCGGATGTCCAGTGCCGATTCCGAATTCGAACCGGCCGCCGGTCAGCACGGACATGCTGTGCGCTTCCCACGCCGCCAGCGCCGGCGGCCGCAACGGGCTGGCCAGGACGAATGTGCCGACCCGCAATGCCTTGGTCGCCGCGGCCGCGAAGGCGAGCGTCGGCATCGGCGCCGGCAGATGCAGGCCGTCAGGCAGCAAAACGCTCGAATAACCGAGTTCCTCGACCCGCCGCGCCTGCCGCTGCCAGTCCCCGCCCGGATCCTCACCAGCAACCTGGGGGGTCGCCACAACACCGAATCGGAACCAGCCGGTCGTCACGATGCTCAGGTTACTGCCTGGCGGATGTTCACCGGCGAACAGGCTCTGGAACACGCGCGTTATTCATTCGCGAGCACGTAGTTGTGGAAGGTCCTGGTCACCGGGTGATGACCAGGACCTTCGCGGCGGACTGGTCACTCCACTGACCGCCCGCTCAAACAGCCCATCTTGCATGCCACCAGACAAGCTCACCGGGCCTGACGCACCAGCAACTGTAAGTGCATTTGCAGTGTGCATCTGCGATTCACAGTATCGGACTTTTGTTCGGAGCACCAGACGGGCGCCAAAGGCTGGGTGCACTAGCATGCCACGACGTTTCCGATCCAAACCGGGCTAACCGGTCGAGAAATTTCCGGCTCAAAAAGCACGTCATTTCGAACACGCGGGCGGAAGCGTTCTGAATCGACTGATCGCATGACAGCGCAAGTGCGTCAGGTGTACCGTCCGGGTTCGTACCCGCACATCACTCCACGAACCACAGCGGGTTTTGAGCAGCGCATGCCACCACATCCCGATCAGGGAATACAAGATCACTCGGAAACGGAGGACGGCATGACCGTTCCTGGCTTTTCCTTGTCACCGCCCAGAACCACTCTGGCCTGCCCGCGCGCGGGCGGCACAACGGGCAGTGCCCCTTGAGCCGGGCACCCGGGCCTGGTGGCCCGCAGGACCCGGACGGCGAGACCGAGGTCAGGGCCATCATCACCACAATTGCCAGGCTCCGGCGCCAGTTGCGGCGCGGCAGCAGGCTGCGGCACCCGGACGTCCAACGCGGGCTGCGGGAGCTTGAGCGCGATGTGATAGCAGGGATGGACGCGGCCGGGCTCACATCGGGCCGGCACCGCGCCCCCATGCCGTCATCATGGATGCGCGACGCCGCCGGCATTCTGCACGGCCTGCGGCCTGATCCTTCGCTCGCCCGGACGCCAGCGGAGCTCATGCTGGCCCTGCGCTGGTTCAAGGCACGGTCAGGAGCGACCTGGCGCCAGGTGGCAGCCCAGTCCAGGCAGATCAGAGTGCACTCGACGATCTGGACTGCCATGCAGCGCAACACCCTGCCCACGCTGGACACCGTCAAGGCGATCATCATCGGCTGCGGCGGCACCGCCGAGGACCTGGCCGCCTTCACCGCCGCCTGGCACCGCATCGCCAGTGGCACATCGGACGGCGGCGGCTTCCACGCCGCTCCGCCAGCAGTCTGAACCAGCCCGCCGGTGCCCCAGCAGCGCGGCTGGGGCACCGGCTAAGTCATCTCATCCGCCGCCGCCGCTGCGGCAAGGCCTACACCAACTGGTCTCGGCGGCGTGTCAGGTAGGCGATCTCGGCGGTGTTGCCCGCCAGCTCGATGGCTTTGTCGTACGCCGCGCGCGACTGGTCGCCGCGGTCCAGCCGACGCAGCAGGTCGGCCCGGGTCGCATGGTAGGCGTGATAGCTGGCCAGCTTGTCCTCAAGACGGTCGACCGCGGCCAGTGCCACCTCCGGGCCGTCAAGCTCGGCGACGGCGACGGCCCGGTTGAGTGCGATGATCGGCGACTGGTCGAGGCGGATGAGCTGGTTGTAGAGGGCGACGACCTGCGACCAGTCGGTGTCACGTACGTCACGGGCGCAGGTGTGCACGGCGCTGATCGCCGCCAGGATCTGGTAGCGACCCGGAGCCACCCGAGCGGCTAGGCGCTCGCGCACCAGCCGGTGACCCTCGGCGAGCAGCGCCGCGTCCCAGGTCCCACGGTCCTGCTCGACGAGCGTAACCAGTTCGCCGCTCGCCGAAACCCGGGCGGTGCGGCGGGCCTCGGTGAGGAGCATCAGCGCCAGCAGCCCGGCCACCTCGCCGTCGTCCGGCATGAGCGCACGGATCAGGCGGGTGAGCCGGATCGCTTCGGCGGTCAGGTCGTGACGTACGGGA
>DATNEK010000118.1:0-6071 GCA_035553055.1 Streptosporangiaceae bacterium
GACCACGAAGCCGAGTGACATCGCGAAGCCGGTGAGGTTCGGGAGGATGGCGTTCCGCGCGGCGTAGTTGAGCATGATCCGGTGCGAGCGCAGGCCCTTGGCGCGGGCCATCCGCACGTAGTCCTCGGCCAGCGTGGTGACCATGTTGTTCCGCATGGTCAAGGTCCAGGTGCCGATGGTCGTAATCAGCAGTGCGAGGGCGGGCAGCAGCGCGTGCTCGACCACGTCGCCGATGTAGGACGGCGTCCAGGCGGGGGTGTCGGTGAGGCTCATCCCGCCGGACCAGGGCAGCCACTGAAGCTTGAGCCCGAAGATCAGGATGAACATCATGCCGACCCAGAAGTACGGGATCGCGGAGGTGATCACCAGGAGCGGCGGGGCGACGCTGTCGATCAGGCCGCCGCGCCGCCAGGCGGCGAGGATCCCGATCCCGGTGCCAAGGGCGAACGCCAGGATCGTCGTGACGCCGACCAGGCCGAGCGTCCAGAAAACGGCGGCGCTCACGACCTGGCTGACCGGGGACGGGAAGAAGAACAGCGACGTGCCGAAGTTGCCGGTGAAGACGTCGCCGAGGTAGTGCGCGTACTGCGCGGGCAGGGACTGGCCGCTGTTGACGCCGAAGATCGTCTCAAGCGACTGCAATGCTTCGGGGCTGGTCACCTTGCCGCGGAACTTCGCCATCATCGCGACGGCCGGGTTGCCCGGCATCATCCGCGGCAGGAAGAAGTTCAGGGTGACCGCGACCCACAGCGTGAGCAGGAAGAACCCTGCCCGGCGCAGTACGTATCGCATAGGCGGCTAGGACTTAGGCGCGAGGTGCAGCAGCACCTGGCCCATGTCGGGATAGGCGTACGCGGCCGGCAGCGCGTAGGGGTTGCTCGGCGTGGGCCAGCCGGTGAACGTAGCGGTGTTGTACTGGAACCAGTTAACCGCCGTGGTGACCGGAATGTATGGCACGTCGCTGAGCAAGACCTGCTGGAGCTGGTTCACGATCTGGTGCTGCGTCGCCGTATCGGTGGTCACCGCGTAGTCGTCGAGCAGCTTGTCGGTCGCCGGGTTGATGTACCGCTCCCAGTTGGTCGCCGCGTTCTTGCCGATCGGTGCGGAGTTCTTCGAGTACAGCCACTGCCGGAACTCGTAGTACGGCGTCGGGCCGCCGGGCTGGTCGTAATAGGCGAGCTGGAAGTTACCTGAGTACAGCCGGGACGTGAAGTCGTTCTGCGCCAGGTTCTGCGGCGTGATCTGGATGCCGGCCGCCTTGAGCTCCTGCTGGATCACCGACATCGAGGCGACCCAGTCGGAGTAGCCGCCGATGTTGATCACGCTGAACGACAGCTTCTTGCCGCCCTTGGCGAAGATCCCGTCGCTGCCAAGCGTGTAGCCGTCCTGGGTGAGGATCTGCTTGGCCTTGGCCGGGTTATAGCTGTAGTCGTACTTGGATACCGCCGACTGGTCGAGCCAGGAGTTGTAGGTCGGCAGCGCGATGCCGCTCTGGCTGGCACCGGACTCCTCGCCGTACTCGCCGATGTCATTGACCTTGTTCCGGTCGAGGGCGTAGGCCATCGCCTGCCGGACCGCGACGTCGCTCAGGCCGGGCGCCGTCAGGTTCGGGATGAGCGAGACGCTGGAAACAGGCGGGAACCAGTAGTGGTTGTCCGGCGACTTGGAGCTGTAGAAGGCCTTGATGTTCGGGATGAACTGGCTGCCCCACTGCCCCTGGCCGGCGGCCAGCATGTTGTTGGCCGGGTCGTTGGAGGTGAACGCCGGGTACAGCACCTTCGCGATCTTCGGCAGGCCTGGCTGCCAGTAGTCCGGGTTGGCCACGTAGGTGATGTTCTGCGGGGTGCACGGCTTGACCGTGTACGCGCCGGTGCCGACCGGGTTGGAGTCGGCGTACGTGACCGGGTTGGAGATCTTGGACCAGATGTGCTCGGGCACGATCGGGATCTGGTCGGCGATGTAGTAGAAGTACGGCACCGACGGGGCCTTGAACTGCATCACGACGTTGTCGCCCGACTGGGTCACGCTGGACAGCACCGACCAGACGGCGTTGATGTCGAGGCCGGGCTGCGCCTTGAGCAGGTTGAAGGTGTAAGCCACGTCGGCCGCCGTCATCGGGGTACCGTCGCTGAACTTGACGCCCTGTCTGATCGTGAACGTCAGCGTCTTGTTGCCGTTGCTCCACGCCCACTTTGTGGCGAGCCAGGGCGTTGCCTTGGCGTTCTGCAGGCTGTTCACGAACGCGAGCGGCTCGTAGACCTGTCCCAGGGTGATGCCCGTGCCGAGGTCGCTTGGGTTGAACGGGTTGAAGCTGCAGTTCCACTGGGTCCCGGCGACGTTGATGATCGTCAGCGTGCCGCTCGGGCCTTTGCCCGCGTTGGAACCCGCGGAACCAGATGCTCCGGAAGTACCGGAGGAACTACAGGCGGCGAGTGCGGCGGCGGTAAGCAGTGCCGCCGCTCCGGTCAAGAGCAAACGTCTCATAAGGGTGCCCTTCACTGGGGGTTCGCGTCGGTTATATCCCTGGTGTCGCCGGTGACGTTGAGCGCTGTGAGCGTCATTTGCTATATAGTTAGGACAGTATCCTAACTATCGATAGGCTGACTAGCCCTCGTCGCTGAACTGTGATCCGCTAACCCCGGGGGAGGCGCCGTGGCGGAAGTCCCGGCAGATGCGGTACCGGTCAGCGGCTTGTCCGCCGCCCGCCCCGCCTTGATCAGGGCACTCAACGAGCAGTTGCTGCTCGACCATATTCGCTCGTCAGGCCCCTATTCGCGGGCCGACCTCGCGCGTGTTTCCGGGCTGTCGAAGCCGACGGTCTCGCTCGCCCTGGCCAACCTCGAGCGGGCTGGGCTGGTCCGGCTGGCCGGCCAGCGGACCGGAGTCCCCGGCAGGACCGCCCTGCTGTACGAGGTCCGGCCGGAAGCCGGGTTCGTGCTCGGCCTCGACATCGGCCACCGCTACCTTCGCGGGGGCGTAGCCGACTTGGCGGGCGAGGTCCGCGTGCGGTTGTCGGTGCCGGTGCGCGCGACCACGGTCACCGACCGCGTCGCCGAGCTGGTCGCACTGGCTGACGAACTGTGCGAGCGGGCCGGGATCACCCGGGCCGAGGTCATCCAGACGGTCGTCGGCAGTCCCGGCGTCTACGATCCGCAGCGGAACCTGATGGCCCTGACCGGCGGCCTGCATGACTGGGACCGGCCGGAGGCGCTCGCCGGGCTACGGACGGCGTTCGGCCCCGGGCTTGCGATCGAGAACGACGTGGACGCGGCGGCCCTCGCCGAGCGCGCGCTCGGGGTCGGCACGGACGCGGACAACTTCGCGTTCGTGCACATCGGCTCGGGCGTCGGCATGGGCCTCGTGCTCGGCGGCCGACTGCACCGGGGCGTGCACGGGGTGGCGGGCGAGATCGCCTTCCTGCCGCTCGGCGGCGTCCCCCCGGCCTGGGCTGAGATGACGCCCAACGGCGACGGGCGCGTGACCGCCGGGCCCGAGGGCGTGATCATCGATCCGGCCGAGGCCAGCCGGCGGGGCACCCTGGAGACCGCGGCCGGCGCCGACGGAGTCGTCCGCGCCGCCCGCCGGTCCGGCCTGACGGGGTTCGCCACGGCCCAGGGCGTATTCGAAGCCGCCGCGGCCGGCGACCTCCGCGCGGCCGCCGTGGTGGCGGGCGAGGCGCGCCTCGTCGCGGCTGCTATCTGCTGCGTGATCTCGGTCGTCGACCCGTCGCTGATCGTCCTCGGCGGCGGCATCGGCCAGGCCCCGGGCTTCGCCGACGCGGTCACCGCGGCGCTCGCGGCGATGGCCCCGGTACTGCCCGAGGTCAGGGTCAGCGCCCTCGGCACGGACGTCGTCGTGGACGGCTGCCTGGCGGAGGCGGCGGCGATGGCCTGGACCCAGGTGATCGCGGCCCTGCCCTGATCGTGGGCCGGAAGGGGGAACGGTACCCACGACGAAGGCAATCCGCCCCATTTGCCAAGCTTTATCCCCGGTCACTTCCGGGTGTTCTGGTGATCGTGGGTCATCCACGGCAAATATCGCCGTCGGTGACCCACGATCACTGCCACGAGGGGAGCGGCGTCCGGGCAAAACGGCCGGAACCGAGACATTCTGCAACCACGCAGCGGCCGAGTCCCGCCGTTGACCCACGATCATGCCCTCTCTAGAGCTGCCAAGTCGCGGGCCAGTCGGCGCTCTTTTCTTATTTCGCCACTTAGGGTACGACCTTGCCCACTAAGCGCAATAGATGGCTCTAACGCGACAGCCGTGCTTCGTGACTAGCGGCTACCCGAGCCGCTACATGGAGGTAGACATGCGGAAGATTGCAAGCGCGACCGTAGCCGCCGTCGTCCTGCTGGGAATCGGAGCCGGCGTGTCGCAAGCCGCTACGGTCCCGCCCGGCACGCCGTCCAAAGCGGTCGTGGTTGAGCGGAACCAGAACGACAAGGTTACGAACTACAAGCTCCAGAACGCCGACCCGATGACCGGCAGGTTCGGCAACCTGCCGCTGGGTGACGGCGGCGTGTACGCGGTGAAGTGGACGAAGGTCAGCAAGAACCAAGTCAACGGCACCGGCAAGTTCTCCTGGGGGCGGATGGGCAGCTACCGAAACGGTCCGGTCACCATCCTGCTTACCGGTAGCAACTACAAGTACACCAAGATCAGCGTCACGGTTACGCAGTCGTGGTACGGCTACACCACGGGCAGTTACCCGCCTTACGGCCACGGTGCGCACCACACGACCGCGCACATCCATGTCGCGGTCGACGACCCGACCACCAACCTGATCCGGTACTAGAGCGCCGACCAGAACACAGGGCGAGCGTGCGGTTCCCGGCACAATTGGGCACTCCAGCGTGGCCGCAACGTGCACCGTGTCGGAATTAGGTCCAGTGGCCTGACAAGGCGTCGGCGACCTGGTCCGCGCATGCGTCGAAGGTGGCCAGCATCGCCTCTACCGTGCCGCCCACGGTCTGCCATTCCCGGTTGGCGCTGATGAACAGCCCGCTGAACACGGCGGCGACACAGCGCGGGCGCAGGTCCACCATGGGGTCCACGCCCTCGCGCTCGGCGAGCACCCGGGCGATCTCCTCATCCC
Source organism: Streptosporangiaceae bacterium (assembly GCA_035553055.1). Classification (GTDB taxonomy): domain Bacteria; phylum Actinomycetota; class Actinomycetes; order Streptosporangiales; family Streptosporangiaceae; genus Chersky-822. The sequence goes on from DATNEK010000118.1 coordinate 5,099, forward strand.
GGTCGTGCATGTAGCGCAGGTGCGCCGCCAGCAGGGAGGGCGTTCCCTCGATCAGCTTCATGATCGACAGGTAGACCGAGTCCCCAGTCAGCTCCCCTGCTTCCTCGACCAGCCCTTCGATCGCGGCGTGCAGGGCGTTGCGCAGCGCGACGAGCGGCGGCTCGGCCGGCGGCCGCGCCGTTAGCTCGCGCATCAGCGCGTCGGCGTGGTCCTTGGCGAACGACAGGGCTAGGTCTTCCTTGTTCGCGAAGTACCGGAAGAACGTCCGCTCAGACACGTCAACCGCGTCCGTGATCTCGCGAACCGCTGTCTGTTCATAGCCCTTGGCGATGAACAGGGCGAGCGCGGCATGCACTAGGGCATCGCGGGTCTGCCGCTTCTTGCGCTCCCGCCGCAGCGGCTCCACTTCCATGTCATCAGGCTAGCTCATGGTCACTTTCTGTCAAGTGTCATAACTTGCAAAGTGTCATTAACTGACATAGGTTGGGCTGGTTCACGCCCCACACGAGCAGGCCCCACCCGAGCAGGTCCCACACAAGCACGTCCCACAAGGCAGGGAGAGAGCGGCACGATGAGCCAACCAGCCGACATCGCCACCGGCGGGCAAGCGTCAGTCGCGGCCACGAAGCGGAAGGGCCTGCGCGGCAACCCGAGGCTGACGCTGCTGGCCGCCGCGCTTGGCGTCATGATGGTCGCGCTCGACGGCACGATCGTCGCGGTCGCCAACCCCGCGATCCAGGCCAGCCTGTCCGCGTCACTCGCCGATATCCAGTGGGTGACCAACGGCTACCTGCTCGCGCTCGCCGTCACGCTCATCACGATCGGTAAGATCGGCGACCGGTTCGGCCACAAGAAGATCTTCCTCATCGGCATCGTCGGCTTCGCCGCCACGTCGGCCGCGGTCGGCCTCTCCGGTGACATCGGCAAGAGCATCGCGCTGATCATCGTCTTCCGCGCCCTGCAGGGCGTGTTC
>DATNEK010000119.1:0-41488 GCA_035553055.1 Streptosporangiaceae bacterium
CATACTCAAATTATCCCAAAACCGGCCCAGTCACACCAGAACCGACACGCCCGGGAAAGCGGCCCTCTCCGCACGCCGCCCTTGACAAAACAAGATCACAAGTAATGCGACAGCCTCCATCCGCACAGTCAACTATCCACGATCATGGGGCGGAACATGATCACGGAAACCTGCCGCGCCCCGCCACACCAGCGACTTAATAATCAGCGGGCGCAATTTGCGAGAAGTCTCCCACAGAGGAAAACCCTCCCAGGTCATGAACCCGATATGCGAATTATCACCGGAATGCCCGGAGGGCCGCTGAAGCTCATTGGCCGCCCGGCCATCGCGTCAGCATGTGGCGCGAAGTTGATCTTCGGAGCGATCGCGCACCAGGGCCGATAGCGCGGGCAATTTACCCAGATCATGACCGCGCCTCCGGCGCTGTGCTGGCTTCGCGCGCCTCCGGCGCTGTGCTGGTCTGTGTTGGTCTAGCGCGCCTCCGGCGGTGTGCTGGTCTGTGCTGGTCTAGCGCGCCTCCGGCGGTGTGCTGGTCTAGCGCGCCTCCGGCGCGACTACCGTGCCGGTCGCTGTGACGGCGACGATGGGGTCGTCGAGCACGCGTGCCGCTGACGGGCCGCGGTCCGGCTCGGCTCGGCAGAGCACACGGGCCTCGAACGACATTCCCCTGCTGCGCCGGCCGACCCTGGTGATCGTCGCGGTCACCTCGAGTACGTCTCCGGCAAGCACTGGCGCGAGGAACTGGACGTCGGAGTAGGAGGCGAACAGCCCCTCGTCCGCGTCGGCCCTGATCGACGCCTCGGTCGCCACGTCGCCGAACAGCCCGAGCACGTAAGCCCCGTCGACCAGGTTGCCGCCGTAGTGCGCGTGGCTGTAGGGGACGTACCGCTGGTGCCTGACAGTCAGGCCGAGCCTTGGATCGTCCGTCACGCCGCCGTTCCGTTCGGTGCGAGGGCGTGAACAAGGTAGCTGGCGACATCGCGCGGTGTTGTTCCCCGGCCGAATATCTTGTCGACGCCGAGCTGCCCTGCCATCGCCGGGTCGAACCGCGGCCCGCCGATCACGAGCAGCGGCTTGGATGGACCGGCCTCGCGGAAGGCGGCAGCTAGCTCGGACGTATTTCTGATATGCGCGTCCTTCTGCGTGACGACCTGGCTTACCAGGACGGCATCGGCGTGCTCGGCCTTGGCGCGGACGACGAGCCGCGGTATCTCTACCTGCGAACCCAGGTTCACCACCTTGATCTCGCGGTAGTACTCAAGGCCCTTCTCCCCCGCGTGGCCCTTGACGTTCAAGATCGCGTCGATCCCGACCGTATGCGCGTCGGTGCCGATAGTTGCGCCGACGACGACCAGTTTCCGGCCGAGCGCTGACCTGATCCGCAGGTTCACCTCGGCGGGCTGGAGGATCTCGAACTCCCGCTCAGCCACGGTGACCTCGGAGAGGTCGACGAGGTGGCTGACCCGGCCGTACACGATGAAGAACGTGAACTTGGGCCCCATCCCCTTGGCGTGCACCACCATCGCGGGCTCGAGACCCATCTTCCCGGCTAGCTGGAGCGCCGCGCCCTCGGCCCTGGCGCGCTCATCATGGCTGCCGAAAGGAACGGGAAGGGTGAAAGAAACCTGCACGCGACCGTCGCCTGTAGTGTCACCGTACGGCCGGACGATCTGCTTGTCGTCTGTCACAGCAGCGCTCCGTTCTGGCTGGCGGCGAGCGCTGTGTCGGTCACCACGGGGTGGGTCAGATCCTCGCTGTCAGCGGGTCGCTCGAGTATCTCGCTGGCCGGGTTGTAGTAGCCATCGGCCTTGGCGATCACGCCGTCCAGGCCGCGGCCGCCGTCGGCCGGACGCTTGGTGATGCCGAACGTGCCGTCGGCGATCGCGTTGAGCAGGCCGTCGTCGCAGATCTTGCGCAGCAAGTCAACCGACTCGTCCAGCACCTGGTGCGCCCTGCGGTCGACGAAGCCGCCTGGCTCGGGCTTGAAGCTCATCCCAAGCTGCCCGGCGGCGTTCCTGACATAGTGGGCGTTCTCAAGTGCCAGGTCCCGGTCGGAAAGGAACGGGGTGTGTATCCCCTCGGTCATCATGCCGATCAGCAAGATCTCCTGCTCGGTCATCATCGCGACCAGGTTGAAGAACGCGTCGAGCAGGTACCCGGCGAATATGTTGCCGGTCATGTGCTTGGTCGGCGGCATGTACTTGAGCGGTGCGTCAGGGAACAGCTCGCGGACAAGCTGGGCGTGGGCGAGTTCGAGCAGGAACGAATCGGGCACGTCCGGCCCGATCTCGAACGCGTGGCCGAGGCCGAGCTGGGCGTCGGCAAGCCCGGCTTCCTTGCCGAAGAACTCGTTGAGCAACTGGGAGACGATCACCGTGTGCGCGCCGTCGACCGGGTCGGCGGTGGTCAGGTAGTTGTCCTCGCCGGTGTTGATGATGATCCCGGCGCGTGCGTGGATCTGCCGGGAGAAGCGCTGGTCGATCAGCGTGCGCCGGGGATTGATGTCGCGGAAGATGATCCCGTACATCGAGTCGTTCAGCATCATGTCGAGGCGCTCAAGCCCGGCGAGTGACGCGATCTCTGGCATGCACAGGCCCGATGCGTAGTTCGTCAGCCGCACGTACCGGCCGAGCTCGCGCGACACCTCGTCGAGCGCGGCGCGCATGAGCCTGAAGTTCTCCTGCGTCGCGTACGTGCCGGCGAAGCCTTCCCTGGTCGGGCCCTCAGGCACGTAATCGAGCAGCGACTGGCCGGTCGACCTGATCACCGCGACGACGTCCGCGCCTTCCCTGGCGGCCGCCTGGGCTTGGGGTATGTCCTCGTAGATGTCTCCGGTCGCGACGATCAGGTACATCCACGGCTTGCGCGGGTCGCCGGTCTCGGCGATCATCCGCTCTCTGGCGGCCCGGTTAGCGGCGATCGTGGCGAACCCGCCTGCCAGCGCCTGCCCGGCCCGCTCCCTGGCGGCGTCGGCGTCCGGTCCGGTCGGGAGCCTGAACGAGACCTGGCCGGCCACCACGTCGGCGGCAAGCGCGGCCAGATCGGGGTAGCCGCCGGTGATCAGCGCGTCCCACGCGGGCAGGGCGACCCCGTGCTCAAGCCCGGTCTGTGCCCGGACAGCGTCAACCACCCTGTTCACCAGCGGCATGCCGTCCGGATCGGCGCCAGCCAGCCCGGCCAGCCGCAGCACGGCCCGCTCGACCGACACGGTGGTATGCGCCTTGGCCATCTCGACGATAGGCTGGCCGACCTGGCGGGCGAGCCGTCTGGCCAGGGCGACCTGCTGCGGATCGATGGTGAGCTTGGGCGTCCTGCTCTGGCTCTGCATCACTACTCTCCACTAGTCCGGTGCTCGAAGATGCGGCGCACGCCGGGCTCTGACCTGATCAGGTCGATCGCCAGGTCCGCGTGCCCGGCCGAATAGCCGTTCCCTACTAGCATCGTGATGTCGGCAGCCACGCCCTCTGCGCCAAGAGCGGCCGCGGTGAACGACGTAGCCATCGAGAAGAAGATCACGGTACCGCGATCCGCGGTCGAAAGGATCGCTCCTCCTTCACAGCCTGGCACGTCCACGCACACCACCGTGACGTCAGCTGGGCCGCCGGCTTCGCGCACGGTCTCGGACACACCGACTGGATCGGTGGCGTCGGCGATCACTACCCGGTCGACCAGCCCCCGGGTTCCGTCGGCTGACCGGGCCGCTGTCAGCATCGCCGCCTCGCGCTCGTGCGGTACTACCCCGATGACAAGGCCGGCGCCGGCCTGCCGGGCGGCCGCGGCCGACAGCGAGCCGCTCTTGCCGGCTGCGCCGAGCACAGCCACGACCGGGCCGCCGTGCGTCGGCCGGGGTTCCAGGGGGTCACCCCCCTGGGCTGGTACCGGCGAACACGCCTGCGAAACAACCCTGTGCGTCAGCGCGGGCGCGCCGCAAACGTCCATCACCGCGAGCGACAGCGGCACCGGCAGGTCATCGGGCAGGACGGCTGCGATCGACCGGCCAAACAAGATCGCGTGTCCCTGGCACGGCACCTGCTCGGACGCGCCGTCCCAGGCCGCGAGCCCGTCGGTGATTGCCAGCGGAGTCAGGCTCAGCGACACTAGCGTGGCGATCCTGTCACCCGGCTTCAGGCCGAGCGGCGACTGTTCGCCGGCTTCGCGGACCACGCCGGTCAGCATGCCGCCCGAGCCCGTCACCGGGTTCTGCATCTTGCCACGGTCGGCGATGATGCCGAGCACCGCCGCCTTCATGGCGGCCTGGTCCCCGCCGGCCGACTCGCGCAGCTGCCTGAACGACGCCGCGTCCAGGTTGAGCCGTTCGACGTCAATCAGCACCTCGTCGGGCCAGATCCGCGGGTCGGGATCGAGCCGCCACGCCGCCTGCGGCAGCACCCCGGCCGGCTCGATCACCCGATGCAGGCCGAGCGGGGAACCCGATTTCCGCACCGCGTTCCTTCCTTCCTCCAGGCGCGCCCTGGGACGCCGCCGCACCGGCGACAAGCCGAGGGCTGATGGGGTGTCGCAACGACGCTGAACATGTAGAATTTCTTGAATAAAACTATACCGGCAGTAGCTTCTCTCGTAAGTAGCCTGTTCAACAGGCTATCGTTCGGTTTCGCGGTAAGAGTACGTTCCGGCAGAAGGCGGTGTCACGATGGTCGAACAGCCCTACGTATATCGGCATGCTGAGCTCGCCGAACCTGACTGGCGCAGGTTCCCTGGCTGGGCCGGGGTGACGACGGCCGAGTGGGAATCGGCGCAGTGGCAGCGCGCGCACTGCGTGAAGAACGTCCGCCAGCTCCGCGGCGTGCTCGGCCCGCAGATAGCCGAGGAATTCTACAGCGACCTCGAACGCGACCAGGCTGAGCGCGCGACCATGTCGATGCTGGTGCCGCCGCAGATGCTGAACACGATGGTGCCCGCGCTCGCGCCCGACGACCCGGCCTTCACCGAGGCGCTCTACGCCGACCCGGTGCGCCGGTACATGATCCCCGTCTTCAGTGACCGAAGGACTGACTGGCCGTCGCACCCTTATTCGTCGCGAGACTCGCTGCACGAGGCCGAGATGTGGGCGGTTGAGGGCTTGACCCACCGCTACCCGACCAAGGTGCTTGCCGAGGTGCTGCCCACCTGCCCGCAATACTGCGGGCACTGCACTCGGATGGACCTGGTCGGCAACCCGACCCCGGTGGTCGACAAGGTCAAGTTCGGCATGGCGCGCGAGGACCGCCTTGGCGCGATGATCTCGTATCTGCGCGCTAATCCCGGTGTGCGGGACGTGGTGGTCTCCGGCGGCGACGTCGCGAACCTGCCCTGGCCGCGGCTCGAAGCGTTCGTCTCCGACCTGCTGGCGGTCGAGTCAGTCAGGGACATCAGGCTCGCCACCAAGGCGCTGATGGGCTTGCCGCAGTACTGGCTGAGCGACGAGGTGCGGGCAGGCATGGAGCGGCTTGCCGCGACCGCGCGCGACCGCGATGTGTCGATTGCCATCCACACCCACGTGAACGCCGCCCAGTCGGTGACGCCGCTGGTCGCCAAGGCATCCAAGGCGATGCTGGCAACCGGCATCAGGGACGTGCGCAATCAGGGCGTGCTGCTGCGCGGCGTGAACGACACCCCGAAGGCGCTGCTTGACCTGTGCTTCGCGCTGCTCGATGACGCGATGATCATGCCGTACTACTTCTACCTGTGCGACATGATCCCGAATTCCGAGCACTGGCGGCTCGGCCTCGGTGAGGCGCAGCAGCTGCAGTTGCAGATCATGGGCTACCTGCCCGGGTTCGCCACCCCCCGGATGCTGTGCGATGTGCCGTATGTCGGGAAGCGCTGGGTGCACCAGGTCGCACGCTACGACACCGAGCGCGGCATCTCGTACTGGACGAAGAACTACCGCACCGCCGTCGACGCCGACGACGCCGAGGCCCTGAACCGGCAGTTCGAGTACTACGACCCGATCTACCTGCTGCCCGAGTCCGGCCAGCAGTGGTGGCGAGCAAAGGTCGCAGCGGACGCCGAGCGCGCGGAGGCCGTCGAGGCTGCCGGTGAGGACGCCGATGTCGATGAGCGGGTCGGTGCCCTGGCCGGGTGGTCAGCCTGACTTCTCCTGCAGTTGGATGGCCTGATCGAGCTGGCGCCGGCTGCTACGCCAACCCGGCTCGCCGGACGTAGTCGCCTTGTCGGGTGCGATGGATTCGGGTATCCATCGCACCCCAGTACCCCGCCCAGCCCGGGTTCGGTGCGATGGATTCGGGGATCCATCGCACTTCGGCGCCCGATTCTGCGTGGTTGGGTGCGATGGATTCGGGGTTTCATTAGGGAAATCGAGTGTGGATTCGGGTATCCATCGCAGCCTCCGGCCGGCCCGGCGCGATGGATACGGGCATCCATCGCGACCGCGGCAGTCCGCCGGGGCGCGCCGTCGGCACCCCGCACTGCGGGGAACCCGGGGCATCCCCGCACCGCAGGAAACCGCAGGCGCTGGCGCTGGCGCTGCGGACCGGGATCGTTCTGGTGTGCGCGGACGGGGCAGCTAACACGCAGGTAGCCGCGCAGCTCAGAGTGCGCCCGACGACAACATGGAACGAAAACCCCAGGTACTCGAATCCCTCGGCCGACTTCTGCTACGAACTTCCGGCGCAGGACCCTAGGCGGCGGCTGGCTCGGGCTCGGGAGCTGGGCGGACGGTTCTGGCGTCGTAGCGCCACAGCGCGGGCAACGCGAGCGACACGATGGCCGCGCCGACTAGGCTGAGCACCCCGCCGGACACGACGGCGATTCTGACCGAGCCGGTCAGCGTGGCGACGGCGCCAGCCTCGACGTTGCCGAGCGGTTCCCCGGTCGAGTAGCTGATCATCTCGAGGCCGGCCATCCGGCCGCGCACCCGCGCCGGGATGCTCTGGTTCCACATCGTGGTGCGGAACAGGCCGCTGACCATATCGGAACCGCCCGCCGCGGCCAGCGCGAGCAGCGCCAGCGCGAGGTTGGGCGCGAACCCGAACGCGCTTATCGCGATTCCCCAGCCGCACACCGCCAGCGCGATCGCACGTCCGTGCCGGTGCACGTGCCTGGTCCAGTTGCTGGTCAGGCTCACTAGCATGGACCCGAACCCTGGCGCCGCGTACAGCAGGCCGAGCACGGCTGGCCCGCCGAGCCCGGCAGCGACCTGCGGGAACACGGCGTTCGGCGCGCCGAACAGCATGGCTCCGATGTCGATCAGGTAGGTGCCGAGAAGGTCAGGCCTGCTTTTCGCATAACGCAAGCCCTCGCCGAGTCCCCGTAGGCTCGGCCGGTCAGCGTCAGGGGCCGGCGGGTTCGGTGACATCAGCGCGAACGGAATCAGCGCACAGGCGCAGGTGAGCGAGCTGCCGAAATATGCCAGCGGCAGCCCGCCGACCAGCAGCCCGCCGCCGATCAGCGGGCCAGCGGTGAACGCGACCGTGCCGAGCAACCCGGACAGCGCGGCCGCGCCCGGCAGCTCATCATGGCGCACTAGCCTGGGCACGATCGCTTCAACCGACGGCCGTTGCAGGCAGAACGCGCTGGTCAGCAATGTCGCGAGCACGAACAGCAGCCACAGTTGCCTGCCGATCATCGCGTTGACGGCCAGCCCGACGGCGCACACCACCGCGGCGCCCTGAGTGATCAGGATCAGCTTGCGCCGCTCCACGGAATCGGCGAGCGCTCCGCCGATCAGCCCGCCGAACAGCACTGGCAGCAGCTCCGCGCAGCTGAGCAGGCCGACGACCAGCGACGAATGACTGATCAAATAGGCCTGGTACGGCAGGGCGACATAGCAGATCATCGAGCCGCCCGAGCCCGCCGCCTGCCCGGCGTAGAGCCGCCGGAAGTCGCGCGAATGCCTGATCGGCGCCAGATCAGGCGCCAGCTTGCGCGCAAGCCTGGCCAGGCCGCGCTCGGACGGGTCGCCTGCGGCGGTGCTCACAAGCGCATCATGGTGCCCCAGGTCACGCGGCCGTGTCGAGCTTAATTCCGGTCGCTGGCCACCGCGTCGTCGGCTTGCGCCTGGTCGGGGTTATCGGGCGCCTGATCGGCGATATCTTGATCGCCAGGCGAGTCGCCAGCGCGGTTTTCGTCGCTTGTGGTTTCACCGGCGGTCACCGCGGCGGGAGCTCGCCGCTGGCAGATCACGAACCAGGCGATGCCGGCGATCGTGAGCGCGCTGGCTACATAGAAATTCAGCCGCAGACCGAGGAAATGCTCAGAATTGTCGATGCGCAGCGACTCTTCGAAGATGCGGAAGGCCGAATACCCGGCCACGTAGAGCGCGAACAAGCCAGGCGGCCTGATCTTGCGGTGGTGGCCGAGCCAGACAAGCACGGCGGCGAGCAGCAGGTCCCAGATGATCTCGTAAAGGAACGTGGGCTGGAACGCGCGGAACTGCGTGTAGCCAAGTGGCCGGTCCTGGAGCGGTATGACCAGGCCCCACGGCAAGGTTGTCGGGCCTCCGAACAGCTCCTTGTTGAAGTAGTTGCCGACCCGGCCGATGGCCTGAGCGACCAGCAGCGCAGGCGCGACCGCGTCGGCGAACAGAGCGACGCTCGCACCCGCGCGACGTACCCGCCACGCGCCTACCAGGGCGCCAGCCGCGATGCCGCCCCACACCCCAAGGCCACCCGACCACACAGCGAACACGCCGTACCACACATGCGGGATCTGGTTTGGCGTCGTGATGTCGAAGTAGATCCGGCCGCCGATGATGCCAGCAGGAACCGCCCACAATGCCAGGTCGCCGACCAGAGCGGGATCGCCGCCGACCTGCCGCACCCGCCGCTGGGTGATGAGGATGGCAAGCGCTATGCCGATCACGTACATCAGCCCGTAGTAGTGGATGAACAGCGGGCCGATGTGGAAGCCGTTGCTCGCCGGGCTCGGTATGAAGCTCAGCGGAATCCGGGGATGCGAGGCCATGCTAGGAAGACTAGACCCGCCCGCCAACTGCTCGGAGCCCGGACGCGTTTGCCCGCGCCGGGCTAATGACGGCTGCTTGTCTAGTATCGAGGCGTGAGCAGGAGAAGCGAGCAGCTTAGCGACGCGCTGCACGAGTACGTGGTGGCCCACAGCACGCAGCCGGACGAGGTACTGCGCGATCTGGCTGATGAGACCTTGCGCAGGTTCGGCGATGCGGCTGGAATGCAGATCGGGCCTGAGCAAGGCCGGTTCATGACGTTGCTTGCCAAGCTGACTGGCGCGCTGAAGGCGATCGAGGTCGGGACGTTCACCGGTTACTCGTCGATCTGCGTCGCCCGGGGCCTCGCCGAAGGCGGCAAGCTGCTCTGCTGCGACGTGAGCGAGGAATGGACGTCGGTCGCCAGGAAGTACTGGCAGCGGGCGGGGCTCGCCGACACCATCGAGCTGCGCCTCGGCCCGGCGGCGGAGACGCTGGCCGCGCTGCCCGCTGGCACAACCTTCGACCTCGCGTTCATCGACGCTGACAAGACCGGCTACGTGCGGTACTGGGACCTGATCGTGCCGATGATCAGGCCAGGCGGTGTCATCCTCGTCGACAACACGCTGTCGCAGGGCCGGGTTGTCGACCTGGCCGACCAAGGCGACAGCGTGCAGGGCATCAGGCGGTTCAACGGCCACGCGATCGCCGACGAGCGGGTCGAACTCGTCCTGCTGCCGATCGGCGACGGCCTCACGCTCGCCCGCAAGCGGTAGCGGTCAGTCCAGGCGGCTCCGCGCAGGGCCGGCTGGCCTTCACGGTTGGCTGACCGCCAGCCGGTACAGGTCAGGGCGCCGGTCCGCGTGCGCGTCGTTTCGCGGGCCGGTCGCCTTGTTCCTGGCCAGCGCCAGATCGCAGTCGGCAGTCAGCAGTTCGCTCGACGCGGCGCCCTCGCGTCCGATCACACCGCCGACGCTGGCCGGCCCCGCGAGCGGGTACCCGTCGGGTCCCGCGATGATGCTGCCGCCCACCCAGCTCACCCCGCGCTCGTCAGCGCAGCGGCAGGCGGCGGCGACAAACATCCGGTTGGCGAACGCGGCAACCTGGACGTTGACGGTCACCATCGGCCGCTCGCCAGCCGGGACCGGCTCGGCTGGCCAGTTCGTCGGCACGGCGAGCAGTTCGGCTCCGGCGAGTGCCGGCAACCGCACCCACTCGGGGAACTCAACGTCGTAGCAGATCATCATCGCGATCCGGCCGAACTTGGTGTCGACAACCGGCGGTTCCCCCGCACCCGGGGCAAAGAAGTCGGCCTCAGCGTGCCATAGGTGCGCTTTGCGGTACACCGCCCGCAGCCCGGAGCTGTCGACCAGCATCGCGCTGTTGTATAGCTGGCCGTCGCTGCCGAGCTCAACGAATCCGCCGACGACCACGATGTCGTGTGCCCTGGCGAGGATGCTCCAGTGCGCGGCGGTCGCCGCATCGGCTGGCTCGCTGAGCCGGCGGACCTCAGCGGCGTCGTTGAACACATATCCCGACGGCGTCAGCTCAGGCAGCACGACGATCTTGGCGCCGCGTTGCGCCGCCTCAGTGATCGTGGCGGCAGCTGCGGCGTGGTTCGCCTCGGGCTGGCCGACGGCGATCGCCAGCTGGCCGACAGCGACTCTGACCGGGGCAGACATGACATTAGACCCTAGATGAGACGGCGCCGCCTGGCCAGCCGGGCCATCGCCAGGCGAGTGAGGACCGACACGAGTTGGCACATGGCTTCGCTACCGACTGCGGCTCGATACTATGTCGCGCTATGGCAGTGTTGTTCAGGAGGGTCATCCCGATTCTCTTCGTCGGCGATCTGCGGGCGGAGCGGGATTTCTACCTCCAGCTCGGGTTCAGGGTCACGTACGAGGGCCCCGAGTATCCGTATTTCCTGGCGCTTGGTCACGGACCGGTGGAATTCGGCATCGAGTGGCACGAGGGTTTCTCGCCGTCCGGGCCGGATCGAGTTCTGACGTGGCAATTTGGCGTGACCGACATCGATGAGGCGAAGAAGCTGTTTGAAAGCGCTGGGGTGCCCTACCGTGAAGAGCTGATGACCCCGAGCCAGGACTGGCAGTACCGGGTGCTGCACGCCAGAACACCGAACGGATACCACCTGCTGCTCGAGGAGGGCAGCGCTTAGCCTGCGAGTTCCCCGGCGCACTGGGTCGTCCCCGCCGCAGCGAAGTCACCAGGGAGCCGTGGGTCATGGGTACCACTACCGAGCCTGTCTATCTGCGCGTTCTCGAAGACTTGCGTTCCAGGATCCGTTCCGGCCAGCTTGAGCCGGGCGCGCGGGTGCCGTCGCGCAATGCGATCATCACCAACTACGGCGTCGGCGAGACCGCCGCCAAGCACGCGCTGGCCGTACTCATGGCCGAAGGCCTGATCGAGGCGAGGCCGGGCTCAGGCTGCTACGTACGCAAAGCCTCCGCGGCCGTCTTCCTCGAGCACGATCGCCCGCAGTTCCCTGGCTCGCCCTTCGGGGTCGCGGAGACCGTGGCGGCCGCTGGCCGGCCAGCTGACCCGCTCCAGCTGGCCACAAGGAAACTAGCCTGGGAGCACCAGACCGAGCAGGTGCACCCGCCAGCGCCGATCGCCGAGCGCCTTAACATTGGTCCTGGCGAACTTGCCACCATGACCAGGTACCTGCTGTCAGCCGACGGCGAGCCTGTCCAGCTCGCCACCAGCTTCGAGCCGTCGCGGCTAACGGCGGGCAGTCAGGTGGCGCTGCCCGAGCAGGGACCGCTGGCTGGCCGGGGCGTGATTGAGCGCATGCGGTCAGTTGGCGTCGAGATCGACGAGGTCACCGAGGAGGTCGGGGTGAGACTGTCGTCGCGCGGCGACGCGGCCGACCTTTCGATTCATCCTGGGTCGCCTGTACTCGTCATCGAGCGGACGCATCACCGGGGAGGCCAGGCCGTGGAGTGCACCGAGATCGTGGTGCCGGCCGACCGGTTCAAGCTGAGATACCGGTACGGCGTGGCTGGGGAAGCAGCGCGCCGATGAACATCCCGGCTGATTCGATCACGGTGCGGCAGGTCACGCCTGGCGATGTGCGGAGGATTAACGAGCTGATCAGGATGCTCGCCGAACACCAGCGGGCCGCGGATCAAGCCGTCGCGACCGCGGATGACCTGCACGCGGCGCTGTTCGCCAGCCATCCGTCGCTATTCGGGCACGTGGCCGACTGCGGTGGATATGTTGTCGGCTTCACCCTGTGGTTCCTCAGCTACTCGACCTGGGTCGGCAAGCACGGCATCCACCTTGAGGACATCTGCGTGATGCCGGAAATGCGAGGCCGGGGCGTGGGCAGGGCACTGCTTGCCGAACTGGCCTCGATCTGCGTGCAGCGCGGCTACGGGAGGCTTGACTGGTCGGTACTGCGCGGGAACGAGTCGGCTATCGGGTTCTGCCAATCAGTCGGTGCCGAGGCGATGCCGAAGTGGAATGCGTACCGGCTCAGCGGTCGATCGCTCGCTGACCTGGCAGGCAAGTAGCTTGGCCCGGCGGCATCGTGCCACGATGAGGCATGCGGATCACCGAGGTAGCTTCGACTGAATTGTTCTGCGGTACCCAGGAGCGGCCACTCCAGATTGTCAAGGTAACCCTGGTTAACGACGGACCTGGGATGATCCGCGATCCGGCCGCTGTCGTCAGCGTGACTGTGGCGGGTGCCGGGGTGACGACTCCGGTAGCGGCTGAGATCGGCGGCCTGGTGCACGGGGAACAGCGGATCGCCGAGGTCGCCGTCGACATCAGCGCGTCGGCGGTGCCCGGCGGCACCAGGCAGGTCACCGTGGTCGCGCAGAGCTCAGCTGGCCGGTGGCAGTCATCTGGCCAGATCGTCGTGGCCGAACCTGGCTGGACGATGTGGATGGTCAGTCACTTCCACTACGACCCGGTCTGGTGGAACACCCAGGGCCGGTTTACCCAGACGTGGCCGTTGCTGCCGGCCGACGACGGCTCGATGCCCGAGGTCAGGACGGCATTCGAGCTGGTCAGAATGCATCTGGCAGAGGCGAGGTCAGATCCTGACTACAAGTTCGTGCTGGCTGAGATCGATTACCTCAAGCCTTATTTCGACGTCTACCCGCAGGACAGGGCTGACCTGCGTGCCCTGATCGCCGCCGGTCGCATCGAGATCGTCGGAGGCAGCTACAACGAGCCGAACACGAACCTCACCTGCGCCGAGTCGACCATACGCAACGCCGTCTACGGGCTCGCCTATCAGCGCGACGTGCTCGGCGCTGACCCCACGGCGGCCTGGATGCTCGACGCGTTCGGCTTCGACCCGTCCTACCCGGGGCTCATGGCGCAGGCGGGGATGAGCGAGTCAGCCTGGGCGCGCGGCCCGTTTCACCAGTGGGGGCCTACCAGGGCGGCGGGCGGCAACACTCAGATGCAGTTTCCTTCCGAGTTCGAGTGGCTATCGCCCGACGGCAGCGGCCTGCTCACCAGCTACATGCCGAACCACTACTCGGCAGGCTGGATCACGCAGCACGCCAATGACCTGGCCAAGGCTGAACAGGACGCCTATACCCAGTTCAGGCAGCTCGCGCCGGTCGCCGCGACGCGAAACGTGCTGCTGCCGGTCGGTGGCGATCACGTGGTTCCTTCGAGATGGGCGACGGCGATCCACAGAGACTGGAACGCGCGCTATGTGTGGCCCAGGTTCGTGACCGCGGTGCCGAGCGAGTATTTCGCCGCCGTGCGCGAACAAGCCACCGCGAGCGGTGCCTGGATCATGCCGCAGACCAGAGATATGAATCCCATCTATCCCGGCAAGGATGTCACCTATATCGACACCAAGCAGGCGCAGCGTGACGCCGAAGTCGCGCTGCTCGACGCCGAGCGGCTCGGCACGGCCGCATGGCTGGCTGGCGCGCGGTACCCGGCGCCCAGCTTGGACAAGGCTTGGCGGCTCATGGTGTTCGGAGCGCACCACGACGCGATCACCGGCACTGAGGGCGACCAGGTGTACCTCGACCTGCTGGCGGGCTGGCGAGAGGCGTTCGACCGCGGTGACCAGGCTCGGTGGGAGGCGGCGCGGTACCTGGCCGCCCTGGCCGACACCGCGTCGGCCGTGTCGGCGGCTGGATCGGCCGCCGAGCCGCAGTCGGTGCTGGCCCAGGTCGGTGCCACTCATTCGAGCGCTAACGGCGCTGCCGCCGAGCACGCCCCGTCGCCGCATGCCGATGCCTTTGGGTGCGTTGGGCGTGGCGGCTCGCACGCCTCGGCCGGCCCGCGCACCTCCACCAGCGCGATCGTCGTGTTCAACACTCTGGCCTGGCCCAGGTCAGGGCCGGCCAGGATCACGTTGCGCTACCCGCAAGCGGCGGCTGCCGACGTGTATCTGACCGACGCCGCGGGCGCCAAGGTCGGCTTCCTCGCCGAGGGTGTCGTCAGGCACCAGGACGGATCTCTCGACACCGTGACGCTGACGTTCCTGGCCAGCCAGGTACCCGCCGTCGGCTACCTGACCTACCTGGCCGTTGGCGTTCCTCCAGCCGACGGGCACGGCGAGATCAGCAGGTCAGGTTGGCAGCCACTCGACGGCGTCACGATAGCGAACGAGGCCTACCGGCTGACCGCTGACCCGGCTAAGGGAGGCGCGCTCACGTCGGTCGTTGACCTGCGTTCGGTGACCGAACTTCTCGACGGGCCGGGCAACGAGATCGTCCTGCAGGAGGAATACCCGTCGCATCCCAAGTGGGGTGAAGGACCGTGGATGCTGTGCCAGACCGGCGCTTCGCGCAGCTCAGCCGACGGCCCGGCGTCGGTACGGGCGCAGCGGTGCCCGATCGGAGCCAGGCTGGTTGCCGAGTTCTCGATCGGCGACCAGCAGTTCACGCAGGAGACGCTGCTCTGGGACGGCGCCGAGCTGATCGAGTTCCGTACCCACGTGGACGGCTCGATCGGCCAGGACAAGCTGCTCAGGGTGCGGTTCGGCACCGCCGTTCCCGGCGGCATGCCGGTGTATCAGACCGGGCTGTCGGTGATCGGCCGCCCGCTTGGCCAGACCGACCTCAACGTCGTCGAGCACAACTACACGATGGACAACCCGGCGCACGAGTGGTTCGCTGTCGGGTCGACCGCGCGGGTGGCGCTGACCAGTGCCTCAGGCGAGCGCAGGCTGCGCGCTATCGGAGTGGCCGAGCTGATCGCCCCGGCCGGGCCTGCCAGCGACGCGTTCGCTCCGAGGGATCCGCTCGTCGGGCGCGGAACAAGGAAGGCGCTCAGGGACCTGCTCGTCGCGCTGGCCAGGCAGGGAGTCACCGCGACCTGCTCGGCGCCGCAAGGACCCAGGTACGGCTCGATCGAGCTGGACTCTAACGTTCCCGACGTGCGGATCGCTATCGGCGGCCGCCCGGAGAACACTTTTACCGCCGCGGTGCTCGACACGGCTGACCCTGCTATCGCCGCTGACTTCGATCGCCAGCTTGAGCAGAAGGGGTCGGCCAGGGTCTGGGTGCCTGGCACCAGCTCGCCAGAGCAGGCGTTCGGTCCTGGCGCGGACGTCCGCGGCCTGACCGACCTGCCGGTGCTTATTGTGGCAGGCAACAACCTGGACGCCGTGGTTTCCGCTCTGATCGATGACCTGTCCGACGCGGAGATCGAAGTTCAAGCCGATCCGGCCAGCTTCGGCGCCAGCGACAGCCCTCCGCTTGCCGCGCACTCCGTCGCGCTGCTGAACAGGGGGCTGCCTGGCAGCATCGTCACGCCGACCGGCCAGGCGTCGATCTCGCTGATGCGCGCCTGCAGCGCCTGGCCGAGCGGCGTGTGGATGGACGGCGACAAGCGCACGGTACCTGACGGCAGCAGTTTCGCCTTCCAGCACTGGAGCCACACATTCGAGTACGCGCTGGCGGCCGGTCAGGGTGACTGGCGTGCGGCTCGCTTCCCGGTGGCTGGCCAGGAGTACAGCCACCGGCTGCTGAGCTGCGAGACCGGGCTGCACGCTGGACCGTTGCCGTCAGCCCAGAGCCTGGCGAGCGTGAAGCCTGCCGGCGTCGACATGATGACGATGAAGCCGCGGGGCAATCCCCTGGTGCCGCTTGGCCAGCCCGACCCCGCCGATGGCGTGACTGTCAGGCTGCGGAGCCTGGTCGAGGCTGGCGAGAACGCTACGGTCAGCCTGTTCACCGGTGTCGCGGCCGCGACGGTGACCGACGTGCTCGAGCTGGGCAATGGCGCGGCCGTGGACTACGGTGCAGGCTCGGTCACCGTCATGGTTCCGCCTCGCGGCGTGGTGACACTAGCCGTCGACCCCGCTGATCTCGCCGCGGTACGGAACGCCGCTCAGCCAAGCGTTCCTGCCTCACACCCGGCGCCTGAACCGGCCCAGCCCGTATTCACCAGATACTGGCTGCACGGCAAGGGCCCGGCGCCGGCCGGCAACCTCCCGGTCGCTGTGTACTTGTCGCCTGGCTTCGTGGCGCCGGCTCCCGGCGAGACTACAGTGGTCAGGCTGAGCGTCGCCTGCGGCCCGGCACCGATCTCTGGCACGGTGACGCTTGGCATCCCGGCATGCCTGCGCCTGGTGTCGGTCAGGCCAGCGGGCCCGGCAGGAACCGGACTCGTCGCGGCCACTGGGCACATCACTCCAGGACCGCTGCACTATCACCTGCAACCGGACGGCTACGCCGCCTGGGATCTCGTCGTTCAGGTGCCGCCCGAGGCGGCTCGCGGCAGGCACTTCGTGACCGCGATGATCATCGACGGCGCAGGCCAGCTCTGCGAGGACGCGGTCGTCGTAGCCGTCGGTGAGCCGCAGTCGACGCAGGATCTGACCTTCGACGAGCTGACGCCGCTTATCGAGGCGGCGTGCCAGGCCGAAGCCGCGGAGTCCGAGCTGACCAGTCTCACTTCCGATCTCGAGCTGCGGCCAGGAGACCACGGCGAGATCTCGGTCAGGCTCACCAACCACACGGCGTCCGAACTGCGAGGCGAGGCTCAGCTGATCTCTTCGCACGGAAGCTGGCCAGCGGTCGGCCCATGGACGATGGGCTTCACCGCCGCCCCGGGAGGCGAAGCGACCATGACGTTCACCGCTGACGTTCCCTATGACGCTCGCCCAGGGCAGCGGTGGTGGGCGCTGGTCAAAGTGATGTATTTCGGCCGCCTCAGGTACAGCGAACCGGTGTGGATCACTGTGGCGAAGTGATACTCGGCATGGTTAATGGCATAATGCTGGAAATTCGGGGACTTCGCGCCCAACCGTGATTGCCAATGACATCGAACCCAGTCGATATCCAGAGCCAGCCGGAGTCCGTCGGCAACCTGCCAGCGGAACCCAATGCCTTCATCGGCCGTGAGCGCGACCTGCTCGATCTGGTCTCGATGCTCGACCGGGTGCGCATGCTGACGCTGTGCGGTCCTGGCGGCATCGGGAAGACCAGGCTCGCGCTCAAGCTCGCGGCAAGCCTGGCCACCCAGTACCCAGATGGAGCCTGGTTTGCCGATCTCGCCGACGCTGAGGTGCCAGAGCGGCTTGTGCCGCTGATCACCACCGCGCTCGGGATCAGGCCAGAGCCCGAGCGGCAGCTCGCCGACACGCTTGTCGAGGCGCTGCGGCCGCGCGCCATGCTACTGGTCCTCGATACCTGCGAACATCTCGTCCAGCCCAGCGCTGAGCTTGCCAAGCGGCTGCTCAGCAGCTGTCCTGGCCTGCGAGTGATCGCGACAAGCAGGGAGGCCCTCCGGGTGCGAGGTGAGGTGATCTGGCGGGTACCTCCGCTCGGCCTGCCCGGATCCGCTGACGCCGTCAACGGGACCAGCGTGACCAGCGCGATACTCGACTGCGAGGCCGTCAGGCTGTTCGTGGCGCGGGCGGCAGCGGTACGGCGGGACTTCGCCCTGCATGCGGGCAACGCGGCAGCGATCGCTGAGATATGCCGCACGCTCGGCGGCGTCCCGCTCGGGATCGAGCTAGCGGCCGCTAGGGTGCGAACGCTGTCGGCCGCGCAGCTCAGGGCCAGACTGGCCGGCCGGTTCGAGCTGCTCGCTCTCGGCGACCGGACCGCACCGCCCCGGCAGCAGACGCTGCGCGCCACCGTTGAGTGGAGCTACGACCTGCTCACCGAGCCCCAGCGGACGCTGCTCAGCAGGCTGTCGGTATTCAACGGCTGGAGCCTGGAGATGGCAGAGCAGGTCTGCGCCGACAGCAAGATCCCGGCGTCGCTGATACTCGACCTGCTCACCGCGCTGATCGACAAGTCCCTGGTCACCGTGGAGCCCGAGCTGAACGGGTTGGGCAGGTACCGGTTGCTCGACACGGTCAGAGAGCTAGCCGCCGAGCACGCACGCGCGAATGGCGAGATGGCAAGGCTGCGAGCCGCGCACCGCGATTGCATGCTGGCCATGGCCTTGGCGATCGTGTCCCGCGCGTTCGTCCGCGGCGATCCCCCGTGGCCCGAGCGAGTCGCTATGTACAACAGGGGAATGGCCGAGCGGGCGAACTTTCACCTGGCCCATGCCTACTGCGTACAGCACGGCGACGCCGAGGCTGGCCTGCGACTCTGCTACGCGCTCAGAGGCCCGTGGCTCGCCAGCGGAGATGTCAGCGAAGGAGCGGCCTGGATCGACCAGCTTCTGGCGATCGATGCCCCCGTGCCAGGCGGAGTGCGGGCCAGAGCGCTCGCGGTTCGTGCCGAGCTGGCGTTCGAGCAGCAGGACTATCAAGGGGCCGCGAGGTTCGCGGCGGCATCCTTCGACATCAGCGAGGCAACTGGGGACGGCAATCCGGCGACCGCGCTGCGCGTACAGGCGCTTACCTTGCTCCTGGCTGGCAAGGCGGCCGACGCGCTGTCCTACGCCGACGCGGCGGTGGCCGCTGCCAGGCAGATGCGCGATGACTGGGAGGAAGGGGTCGCGCTGGCGAGCAGGGCGGCGGTGCTGGCCGGTCAGGGAGAGCTCGCCCAGGCTCAGGCTGGCTACGTCGAGGCACTTGACGTGCTGAGTGGCAACAACCGCATCGGCGTGGCCAACGTGCTCTACGGCCTCGGTCAGCTGGCGAGGGCTCGCGGTGACCCGGCTGACGCGGTGCGCTACTTCGGTGACGCACTCGCCATCTACCAGCAAATCGACGCTAAACCGGAAATGGCCAGGTGCCTGGGCGGCATCGGGCAGGTCGCCTTGTCGCGGCCTGATCCGGCGATGGCGCGATCCAGCCTGGCCGAGAGCGTCAGGCTGAACCTGGCGGCGGGCCAGCGTCTCGGGATCGCCCGAGGCCTGGCCGCACTCGCGGCCCTGGCGGCGGCGGAAGGCGATCAGCGGCGTGCCGTGAAGCTCGCGGGAGCGGCGCGCAAGCTGTTCGACATGATCAGGTCGGCGACCGCGGGGACGGCGGCTCGCCGGCTGGATGACCTGGTCTCGGCGGCCGACCGCCAACTCGGCCCAGAGACCGTGGCCGTTCTGCTCCGCCAAGGCGGGGCACTCAGCCCGCGGGACGCGGTGGCACTGGCGACCGCGCCAGCCGCCGCCAGCGATGCGAGGGCGCCCGAACGCGACCTGGCGGCACCGCCGCGCCGCGATGGCGACGAAGACGACCGGGGCGAGCTTTCAGGTCCGCCGTGGCCGGGACCGCTGACCGAAAGGGAAGCCGAGGTCGCGGTCCTGGTAGCTCGCGGCCTGTCTAACCGCGGCATCGGCGAGCAGCTGTTCATCAGCCAGGCCACGGCGGCCAGGCACGTCGCGAACATCTTCATCAAGCTCGGCTTGCGCTCCCGTTCGCAGGTAGCCGCCTGGGTCATCAAGTCGGCGCCAGTCGAAGGGGGTCGTCCGCCTGAATAGGCACGTGTCATACTTGCCGCGAACCATACCGAACTCTGACGGACGACAACCATGAACATCGCCATCGCCGCTGGTCACCTCGCGACGATGGGTAACCTCCCGGCCGAGTCGAACGTGTTCGTCGGCCGCGAGCGCGACCTGACCGATCTGACCAGCATTCTCGATCGGGTCAGGGCGGTGACCCTGTGCGGACCAGGCGGCATCGGCAAGACCAGGCTCGCGCTTGAGCTCGCCGCCAGGCTGGCAGGCGGCTACCCGGACGGTGTCTGGATTTCTGAGCAGGCCGAGGCCGAGCGATCCGAGCGGCTCGTGCCGCTGATCGCAGCCGCGGTTGGCGTCAGGGCCGAGCTTGACCGGCCGCTCTCCGAGACGCTCGCCGAGGCGCTCGCGCCGAGAACGATGCTGCTCATACTCGACACCTGCGAGCGTCTCGTGGCCGACTGCGCTGAGCTGGTTGAATGGCTGCTCGCCAGCTGTCCGGGGATGCGGGTGATCGCTACAAGCAGGGAACCGCTCCGTGTACGCGGTGAAGTCATCTGGCGGGTGCCGCCGCTTGGCCTGATGACCGCCGCCTGGCCAGGTGATGCGCCGGAGCCCGATATCGGCGCGGTCGCCGGCTCTGAGTCCGTGAGGCTGTTTAACGCCCGCGCCGCGGCCGTGCGGCCCGACTTCAAGCTGACCGCGGCGAACGCGGCTGTGGTCGCAGGCATCTGCCGCACGCTCGACGGCGTGCCACTCGCGATTGAGCTCGCGGCAGCTCGGCTCGGCACTCTGTCGGCTGAGCAGATCCAGCTGCGGCTGACCAGCCGGTTCGAGTTGCTCAGCCGCGGCGACAGGACAGCCCCGCCCAGGCAGCAGACGCTGCGGGCGGCCGTTGACTGGAGTTATGACCTACTCAGCGATCCTGAGCGGCTGTTGCTGAGCAGGCTGTCGGTGTTCAGCGGCTGGAACCTCGAGATGGCCGAGCAGGTCTGCGCGGACGACGCGATCTCAACCTCCGAGGTGCTTGACCTGCTCACCGCGCTGATCGACAAGTCGCTGGTGACCGTCGAGCATGAACTGGACGGTGCCGTCAGGTACCGGCTGCTCGATACCGTCAGGCAATTCGCGACCGACCAGGTGGCCGATCCTGGCGAGCTTGCGCGGATTCGGCAGGCGCACAGGGACTGCATGCTCGCGCTCGCCGAGAAGATGGTGCGCAGTGCCTTGATGCCTCCTGACCCGTCGTGGCAGGAGCGGGTGGACGCGTATCACCAGGCGATGACCGACTGGACGAATTATCTCCTGGCACTTGAGTACTGCGCGGAACACGGCGACGCGGAAGAAGGCATGCGGCTGTGCAACGCCATGCGCATCGCCTGGCTGGCGGCCGGCGACCAGAGCGCCTCGGAATGGCTAGACAAGTTCCTCGGCCAGGCGGAGGATTCCTCCCGGGCTGGCACCGCGTCGCCGGTCAGGCCAGGGGTCAAGGCTCGCGCGCTCGTGGTGCGCTCCGAGATCGCCTTCGAGCAGCAGGACTACGTGGCGGCCGAGCGGTACGCGCAGGCGGGGCTGTCGCTGAGCGAGTCTTGCGAGGACGGCAACACCGCTGCTGCCCGGCGGATGCTCGCGCTGGCCGCGCTGCTAGGCGGCCGCCCATCGGATGCTCTTGACGAGGCCGACGCGGCGATCGCGGCCGCCAGGCAGGCAGGCGACGGCTGGGAAGAGGGCATCATCCTCTCGATCAAGGCAGCCGCGATCGCCAGTCAGGGTGACCTGGACGGGGCATACGCCGGTTACCAGCAGGCGCTCGCCGCGCTCGGGTACACCCGGGGCTGGGCGGTGGCCAACGTGCGCTACGGGCTTGGCCGCCTGGCCCGGCTTCGCGGTGACCACGCCGAGGCGGGCCGCCATTTCGGCGATGCTCTCGCGCTTTACCGCCAGGTCGACGCCAGGCCGCAGATGGCGCGCTGCCTGGCCAGCATCGGACAGCTCGCGCTCGACGCCAAGGACGTAGCCTCGGCGAGGGCGAGCCTGACCGAGGCCATGACCTTGAGCCTGGTGACCGGCCAGCGTCAAGCCATCGCCCGCGGCGTTGCCGCGCTCGCCACGCTGGCCGTCGCGTCCGGTGATCTTGCCACGGCGGTGCGTCTGGCTGGCACCGCCAGGACGCTGTTCGAGGCGCTCAGCGCGCCGCAGCCCGCCGCGCTCGGCAGGCTTGACGCCCTTGTCGAGGCCGCACGCGCCGAGCTTGGTTCAGAGGCCGTGCTCAGCTTGCTCGCCGAAGGCAGGGGAATGACCGCCTACCAGGCGGTCAGGCAGACGCTAGCGCCCGCGGCTGATCAGCCGAAGCATCATGAGCCGGCGTCCTGGCCAGGCCCGCTCACCGACCGGGAGCGTGAAGTGGCCATGCTCGTAGCCGAAGGCCTGGCCAACCGCGTGATCGGCGACAAGCTATTCATCACCCAGGCTACGGTCGCCAGGCACATAGCGAACATCTTCGGCAAGCTTGACTTCACCTCACGCGCCCAGCTCATCGCCTGGGTGGTTAAGTCAAGTTAAGGCTACATACCGTAGCGCCGGGTGTGCACGCAGCGAAGGCGCCCTACATATACGCGGATCCATGT
The DNA here is from genome assembly GCA_035553055.1 of Streptosporangiaceae bacterium. Taxonomy (GTDB): domain Bacteria; phylum Actinomycetota; class Actinomycetes; order Streptosporangiales; family Streptosporangiaceae; genus Chersky-822. The sequence goes on from DATNEK010000119.1 coordinate 22,339, forward strand.
ACTACATATGGGCCTCAAGAGATCTACACACTGAGTTGCATAGTTTTAACGATGTGCAACCACCCATCGACCGATAGCGTGCTATCTGTACGGGCTCAGCCCGCGCGGGAAGGCACGAGGAGATGGCCAAGCTGGAGGATCTGACCACCGAAGTGTCGGCGACCAGGCGGCTGGTCTGCGTTTGCGCGGACCGGGCCGGCATGATCGCCTTTGTGGGGGGCGCTCGCCATGATGGCGGGCCAGGCGGCGAGTCGTACAGCTACGCCAGCTTCGCGTCGACAGTCCAGGCGGCGGCTGCAGGACTGACCTGGCGCGGGCTGCGCCCGAGAGATGTTGTTGGCATCATGGTGCCGGACGCGGTCAGCTTCGCGATCGCCACGCACTCGGTGCGGGCGGCGGGCGGCGTTCCTTCGCCCGTCGACGCCGCCTTGTGCGCGGTGGAGACGGCCGGACAGCTCGCGGAGAGCGGAGCGCGGATGGTGATCACGTCACCACCGCTGGCTGAGGGTGCTCTGGCGGCTGCCGACAGGTCCTGGGTGCGCCAGGTCTTCTCGTTCACCGAGGTGGCCGGCACAACGAAGTTCAGCGACCTGCTCGGCCTGGACATGATCAGGCCGTCGGTAGGGCGGCCAGAAGACACCGCGCTGCTTCCGTTCTCACGCGGCCAGGACGGCAGGCTGCGGCCAGTTCCGGTGACGCACAGGGAGTTCATCGACTCCCTTGACCTGGCCGATCACACGGCGGGCATCACCGGTCAGGATCTCGTACTCGCCATGCCGCCGACCGGCGACGGCCTGGCGTACACGACGCTGGTCGACTGCGCATTGCTGCGCGGCGCCACTGTCGTGGCGGTGCGCAAACAGGAACTCGCGATGGCCGCGATCGCGCATCACGGAACCGCGGCGATAGTGCCGCGCGACTGCGCGCGTGCGGTTCCAGAGAAGGTGCGTGTGCTCCCGGTCGATTAGCTCATCCCAGGCTCCGCACGTCACCATCAGCGCGTCAGCTCGCGCTCTCAGGTTTGCTCCGGTGGGGAGTCGCGTCTGCCGGCCGCCGTAAGGCGGCGGCCGGCAGGCAGCGGCGGGCTAGAGATCGAGTGGGCGGCCTTCGTACGGTGTGCTCAGCACGATCGTCGTTCTGGTGGAGACGTTCGCGGCCGCACGGATCTGCTGCAGCAAGTCCTCGAGCGCGGCTGGCGTGGCGACCCGCACCTTGAGTATGTAGTTCTCATCCCCGGCTACGCTGTGGCAGGCCTCGATGGCCGCCAGATGAGCCAGTCGCTCCGGCGCGTCGTCCGCAGCCGCCGGGTCGAACGGCTTGATCGAGACGAACGCCGTAAGCGGAAGCCCGGCTTCGTATGGGTCGATGCTCGCGGAGTAGCCGCGGATTACCCCTCGCTCTTCGAGCCTGCGCACCCGCTGCTGCACCGCCGAGACCGAAAGGCCGGTCTGCCTGGCTAGCTCGGTGAAGCTCAGCCGCCCGTCAGAGGCAAGCAGCGCCAGGATCTTCGTGTTGATGGCCTCCACGTGGGAAAGTTAACCTCTCGCAAGCGATCTGCTGATCACCACTCGTTGAATCTGGTTGGTGCCCTCCACGATCTGCAGCACCTTAGCCTCGCGCATGAGCCGCTCGACTGGGAAGTCCTCGACGTAGCCGTATCCGCCGAGTACCTGCACGGCGTCGGTAGTCACCTTCATCGCTGTGTCGCTGGCGAACAGCTTGGCCATCGCGGCCTGCTGCCCGTACGGCAGGCCAGCGTCTTTGCGCCTGGCCGCGGCCAGGTAAAGTCCTCGCGCCGCCGACACGGACGTGGCCATGTCGGCGAGCATGAAGGCAAGGCCCTGGAACTCGATGATCGGCCGGCCAAACTGCTGACGCTGCGTCGCGTAGGCCACGGCGGCGTCCAGGGCTGCCTGGGCGACGCCGGTCGCGCAGGCCGCGATCCCCAGCCTGCCCGCATCGAGCGCGGCAAGCGCGATCGCGAAGCCCCTGCCCTGTTCGCCGATCAGCTGCTCGGCAGGTACCTGTGCGTCCTCGAATAGCATCTGCGCTGTCACCGAGCCGCGCATGCCCATCTTGTGCTCGGGACTGGCTGCCTTGATACCCGGAGTCTGCGCGGGCACGTGGAAGCAGCTGATACCTCTCGACCTCTCTCTGCCTTCAGGCTCGCCCGATGTGCGAGCGAAGACCGAGTAAAAATCCGCTTGCCCTGCGTGCGAGATCCACGCCTTGACCCCTTTCAAAATGAAAGTAGATCCATCGGCGGATGCCGTCGTCCGCATGGCGGCGGCATCGGATCCGCTGCCGGGCTCTGACAGGCAGTAGGCGCCGAGCAGGTCGCCGCTCAGCATGCCAGGCAGCCAGCGCTCCTGTTGCTCGGCGGTGCCCGTCGAAACAAGGGGGAAGCAGCTCAGCACGTGGACGCTCACCCCGAGGCCGATGGTCAGCCAGGCACCAGCCAGCTCCTCAACGACCTGCAGATAGGTCTCGTAGGGCTGGCCAGCGCCACCGAGCGACGTCGGGTAAGGCAGGCTGAGCAACCCGGCACGGCCGATGAGCCTGAACGCCTCACGCGGGAAGACGGCATCGCGTTCGGCGGCAGCGGCGGCGGGCCGCAGCTCCTTGTCGGCCAGCTCAGCGGTCAGCGCCAGCAGCGCCCTGGCATCTTCGTCGCGGTGCTCCCGCTCGACATTCAGCATGTCAGGCCGGTACGCGGACGAGGTCGCGGGTCACCAGATTGAGCCGCTCGCATCCGGATTCAGTGCAGACGACAATGTCCTCGATCCTCGCGCCGTGCGGGCCTGGATAGATGCCGGGCTCCACGGAGAATGCGTGCCCTGGCCGCAACTGCTCGGTGTTGCCAGCGACGATATAGGGGTCTTCGTGGGTCTCTAGGCCGATGCCGTGTCCCGTCCTGTGCACGAAATACTCGCCGTAACCGGCCGCGGTGATCGGCTCGCGCGCCGCCGCGTCAACCGATTCCGCGCTGACACCTGGCCGCACTGCTTCGCACGCGGCGTGCTGAGCCTGCTTCAGCACCTGGTAGTAGGCGGCGAAGTCATCTGGCGGGTCGCCGATCGAATATGTCCTTGTGCAGTCGGAGCAGTAGCCGGTCGGCATTGTCCCGCCGATGTCAACGACCACGGCGTCGCCAGCGCGCAGCACCCGATCGCTGGCCGTGTGGTGCGGGCTGGCCGCGTTCGGCCCCGACGCTACGATCGCGAAGTCGGCCCGGCTGTGCCCCTGCGCCACGATGGCTTCGCAGATATCCGCGGCCACCTGCTCCTCGGTACGGCCGGGCCGTAGCCAGCCAGGAACTTCGGCGTGCACCCGGTCGATCGCTTCCGCGGCTTCGCGCAGCGCGGCCACCTCGGCGGCTGACTTGCGAGCGCGCAGCGGGCCGAGCGCCAGGCTGGCAAGCCGCTGCTCGGCATCTGGCAGGGCGGCACGGAACCGCAGCACCATCAGCGCCCACATTCTGTCGGCCAGGCCAACCACGGCTGGCGAACGCCCACCCTGGCGGCTCAGTGCTCTGGCGACGAGTGCGTACGGATCGTCGGTCTCATCCCACGGGACCAACTCGATCCCGAGCCGACCGGCCGGAGATGCCTGGGCTGCGGGCAGCTCAAGCCGAGGTAGCAGGAGAAACGGGTCACCGTCGGCCGGCACGGCCAGGCAGGTGAGCCGCTCGAGCGCGTGCGCGTCATACCCGACGACATAGCGCAAGTCAGGCCCTGGTGTCAGGAGCAGCGCGTCCAGGCCGGCAAGGCTCGCCGCCATCGCGGCGTCCGCCAGCCTCGTCGCCGGGTAAAGCTCGTCCGACATACTCACTCTCCACTTCGCTGTGGGCAGTGCTCGCTGGCATCAGCATCATCTCACCATGTCCGCCGTGCCAACGCGTGTCCCCATCTAGACAGCCGTACCCTCAATGGCCCACGATGGGTGAACGAGTCTCACGAGATGTGAGCAGAGATGATTTCTGAGGCTGCAGTGGCTACGCCGCTGCCGGTCCCGTCCGACCTGCGGGACGTCGTGCTCACGCTGCAACACGCGATCCTGCCGTTGCACGACCGGCCGTTTGAGCTTCCTGGCCTGCGTACGGCGGTGCGGTATCTGCCTGCCGCCGCGGGCAGCAGGGTTGGCGGTGACTGGTACATAACGGCCGAGATGCCGGACGGCAGCGTACTGCTAGCGATCGGCGATGTCGCCGGGCACGGCCTGGAGGCGGCCGCCGGGATGGCGCGGCTGCGCGGTGCGCTGGCTGGGCTTGCCATCACGGGGGCGTCTCCCGACCGGCTGGTCGGCTGGCTCAACGATCTTGTGTGGCATGTCGCTCCTGAGCACACGGCGTCGGTGATCGCCGGGTCATTCGATCCCCGCAGCCGCACGCTGACCTGGTCGCAGGCAGGGCACCCGCCGCCGCTGCTGATCAGGGCCGGTGCCGCGACCCCGGTCGACCGACCGAGCGGGGTGCTGCTCGGCGCCGGCCGGGACAGCTATGAGCTCGCGACTCTCCGACTCCGCCGCGATGATCTGCTCCTGCTGTATAGCGACGGCCTGATCGAGCGACGCGATCGCGGCATCGACGAAGGCGTGCGGTTGCTTGCGGCCGCGGTAGGTAGCGCGGCCGATCCCGAGCAGATGATCTCAGCCGCGCTAGGCGCGCTCGGTTCGGCCGACGCCGAAGATGACACCTGCCTGGTGGCGCTGGCCGTCATGTAGCCGAGATGTCGATCACGGCTCAGCCGCGTCTCACCCATCGATGTCACCCCAACTCGCTGTCCCCTTCGACCAAGGACCAGGAGGCTACTTTGGCAATCGTGGCGGTTTCGCCGCACCTCGACGACGCGGCCCTGTCAGCCAGCGTGTGGCTGCACGGCGTCAACGCGACCGTGCTGACGGTGTTCGCCGGGATGCCGGCCACAGGGTTCACCACGAGCCTGTGGGACCGGCTAACCGGAGCGAGCACTTCGGCTGGGCGACTAGCAGAACGCAGGGCGGAAGACGCGGCGGTGATGAGCTTGCTCTCGGCGCGCGGCCGCTACCTTGATGAGCGAGAGATACAGTACCGGCAGGATGAGCCGGCACCTGACATCGACCGGCTGGCCGGGCGCATCACCGAGCACCTGATCGGAGCCGACGAGGTGTGGCTGCCGGCGGCGATCGGCCGGAATCCCGATCATGTGCTGGTCAGGGACGCTGGCCTGCTAGCCGCTGCCGCGGCTGGACACGGCGATGTCGTGTTCTACGCCGACTTTCCCTATGTGATCACCTACGGCTGGCCGGCTTGGGTGTCTGGTCAGCAAGCCGATCCTTACCTGAACCCGGAAATCTGGATTGCCGAGCAGTTCGCGGCGGCCGGTCTCGACGCCCCGATCAGGAGCGCTGAGGTGGCCAGGCTGAGTTCGGCGCAGCGGGCGACGAAGACCGCGATCATTGCCGCCTACCGCACCCAGGCATCGGCACTCGGCCTGACTGCCGCCGCCCTGGCGCGCGAGCCGGACAAGCTCGACTTCGAGTTGTGCTGGCGTCTGACCTTGGCCGCCGTGCCGGCCGACCCCGATGGCGGAGGAGTGCCTGCGGTGTGAGGCGGCGGCGTTAGTCGGGACGTTGAGCTAGGGCGGACATCAGGCGGCCGAGGGAGGTCGACAGATCCCACCGCTCATCAAGCTCGGCCAGTGCGGCCGGGTCCGGCGGCCGGACTGGCAGTTGGCCGTCGGTTACCGGCAACGGCGCGTCCGTAGCTACCGCGACCACGGGAATCGCCGCCTCGAGGTAGGCGCGGGCCGCCACGAGCTTGGCCCGGCTGCCTGCGGGCCAGCCGCCATGGCCCGCGTCGATCGCTGCGAGCATCCCCTCGATCGACCCGAACGACCTGACCAGCGCAGCGGCTGTCTTCTCCCCCACGCCCGGTACCCCAGGCAGGCCATCGCTCGGATCCCCGCGGAGCGCGGCGAACGCAGCGTAGCTCCTGCCGGGTATCTGATACCGAGCGGTGACCGCCGCCTCGTCCATTACCTCCATCTTCGCCAGACCGCGGCCGATATAGAGCACGCGCACACCTCGAGCGTCGTCAACCACCTGGAACAGATCCCGGTCGCCCGTAACCACTTCGACCGGACCGTCGGCGTGGCTGGCCAAGGTTCCGATCACGTCATCGGCCTCGTAACCGTCGGCGGCGGCGGTCGCGACACCAGCTGCGGCGAGCACGTCGATGATGACCGGTATCTGAGCGGTCAACGCGGGCGGCACTTGCTCGGAACCATCGGGATTGGCGCGATGCTCCTTGTACGAGCTGATCGCGGCGACCCGGAACGCGGGCCGCCATGACGCGTCGAGGCAGGCGACCAGCCTGCCCGGCTTTCTCGCCCTGACCAGCCTGGCGATCATGTCGATGAATCCTCGCACCGCGTTCACCGGCGTGCCGTCCGGCGCGGTCATCGACTCCGGCGGTACGCCGTAGAAGGCGCGGAAGTACATCGAAGCGGAATCGAGCAGCATCAGCGAACCCACCCTGGTGATCCTGCCAGATGGGCGGTTACTGCACCGAGGTATAAGCCACGACGCCGCGGCGTAGCGAGGCCACCGCCTCGGTGGCGGTTCCGGCCAGCGCGGAATCGCCTGCCGCGGCCCTGATCTGATCGAGCAGGTCGATCAGCTGCTTGACTGCCCTGACGAAGTCTCCGGCAGTTAGCTCGTCGCTGAGCAACTGCTCGAGCGAGCGCCCGGAGGCCCAGCTATGCGAGGTCCAGGCGAAGCCGAAGTCAGGCTCGCGCTGGAACGACAGCTTGTGGTCATGCTCGATGCCGTCAAGCTCGCCCCACAGTCTGGTCATCGCCACCACGACCGACGCGACCTTGCTGCCAGGAAGCCTGGGCGGGCCAGCGTCCTCCTGGCGCCGCGACTCGAAAGTGAGCCCTGAGACGCAAGCGGCGAGCTCGGCCGGGCTCAGCTCGCTCCAGATGCCGCGGCGCAGGCATTCCGAGGTGAGCAAGTCGAGTTCTGAATAGATGCCGGCCAGCATCCTGCCATCCGTGGTGACCTCGTCTCCGCGTAGGTAGCCGAGCTGTTCGAGCAGTGCGCAGACCCGGCCGAAGGTCCGTGCGATCACGTGCGCGCGACTCGCTACCTTGCGGTCGAGCGCCTCGGCCTCGCGTTCCTCACGCAGGTACTTCTCCGCCCGCCTGGCGTGGGCCTGGCCGTCCTTGCAGCCATGGCAGGGGTGCTCGCGCAGCCTGCGTCGCAGCTCAGCGATCTCGCTGTCGATGCCAACGCGGCGCGACCGACCGCCGTCGGTACTTCCCTGAGCGCCGCTGGCCGCATCGGTGCCGCTCTCGGCACGTCGCAGCTCGCGAAGGTCGACGTCCGCCAGCTTGTTCCGCATCGTTGACGCGAGGTCCTTGCGGTGCTGCGGTGACCTCGGACTAAACCTGGCTGGTATCGCGATCCGCCGCACGGTGGTCACCGGGTCTGGGCACTCGGCCGCCACGAGTCGCTTGAGCTGGCGGTGCTCGGTCAGCACTAGCGGTGCTGGAGTGGTGAGGTCAGCGGCAGGCTCAAGCACGACGGCTGTACCCGCTCGGCGGCCGCCTGGCACCACGATGATGTCGCCGCGGCCAAGCTGGCCGAGCGAGGTGATGACGGCGGCCCGCCGAGCCGCCGCCCGGTCCTTGGACTGCTCCTTCTCGCGCTGCGACAACTCTGCCCGCAGCCGGGCGTACTCGGCGTAGTCGCCACGTTCGCAGTTCACCGTCAGCCCGGCAGCCGACTCCCTGAGCTTGCGTGCCTTTCTCGCTAGGCCTACGACCGCCCGGTCGGCCTGGAACTGTGCGAACGACGACTCGAGCAGCTTGGCCGCTCGCTCCCTGCCGACCTGGCCGACCAGGTTCACCGCCATGTTGTACGACGGCTGGAAGCTTGAGTTCAGCGGATAGGTCCTGATCCCGGCGAGGCCGGCCACGGCCAGCGGATCGATACCTGGCTGCCAGAGCACGACCGCGTGCCCTTCGACGTCGATGCCGCGCCGCCCGGCCCGCCCGGTCAGCTGGGTGTACTCACCCGCGGTGAGGGCGGCGTGGGTCTCGCCGTTCCACTTGTCCAGGCGCTCGATGACGACGGTCCTGGCTGGCATGTTGATGCCGAGAGCGAGCGTCTCCGTAGCGAAGACCGCGCGGATCAAGCCGGCCGCGAACAGCTCTTCGACTACCTCCTTGAATGCCGGGAGCAGGCCAGCGTGGTGCGCGGCGACGCCTCGCACCAGGCCGGCCAGCCAGTCGTCGAAGCCGAGCACCGGCAGATCGTCGTCGGGTATATCGGCGATCCGGTCGGCGACGATCGCGGCTATCTCGTCGGCCTCGGCCGCGGTGGTCAGCCGCAGGTTCGCCGCCAGACATTGCCGGACCGCGGCGTCGCAGCCGGCCCGGCTGAAGATGAACGTGATCGCGGGAAGCAGGCCGGCCCGGTCGAGTCTGGTGATCACTTCGCTGCGCCGCGGCGGCACGAACCGCTGCGGTCGGGCGCCCGAAGCCGGCCGGGCGCCACGGCCATCGCGTCCCCGCCTGTCCCTGGCCGGCGCCTGGCCTGGACCGCGCCAGCGTGCCGCATCCCGCTGCGACAGCCTGATCAGTTCTGGATTGACCTCAAGCCGCCCGGCCCTGGGTGCACTCAACTCGCCGTGCGACGGCCCAGCGAACATGTCGTACAACCGGCTGCCTGCCATCATGTGCTGCCAAAGCGGCACCGGCCGATGCTCGTCGACGATCACCTCGGTGCCGCCGCGCACCGAGGTGAGCCAGTCGCCGAACTCCTCCGCGTTGCTGACCGTCGCGGACAGTGCCGTGAGCGCGACCGACTCGGGCAGGTGAATGATCACTTCTTCCCACACCGCACCGCGGAATCTGTCGGCCAGGTAATGCACTTCGTCGAGCACCACGTGGCTAAGTCCGGCCAGCGCTGGCGAGCCCGCGTACAGCATGTTCCTGAGCACCTCGGTGGTCATCACCACCACCGGCGCGTCACCGTTGATCGCGTTGTCGCCGGTGAGCAGCCCGACCTTGGCTGCCGAGTAGCGTCGCACCAGGTCGCCGTACTTTTGGTTTGACAGCGCCTTGATCGGGGTGGTGTAGAAGCACTTCCGGCCGCGGGTGACAGCCAGGTGCACGGCGAACTCGCCGACGACGGTCTTGCCCGAGCCGGTAGGCGCGGCGACCAGCACCCCGTGGCCGTCGTCGAGCGCCTGGCACGCAGCGAGCTGGAAGTCGTCGAACTCGAACTCATACATCGCCTGGAATGAAGCGAGCGCTGGGCTACTCCGCCCGCGCGCCTCCTCGCGGCTGCGCATGAAGGCGGCGTATCGCTCGGCGGGATCAGCCGGCGTCGTCATGCGAACAAGATTACGGCTCCCGCCAACACCGCGTACTATCGGCCAGTTTGCCCGGCTGCCCGCGCCTAGGTGGCCTGATCGACGTCGTCGGCGCTGACCGAGGCGAGCGGGTCGGTGTCGAGGTCGTACTCGGCGATCTCTTCTTGGGTCAGGCCCGGGTACATGCCGTGCTGCTTGAACCGCCGCCGGTCGTTCGCCCAGGCGAAAACCTCGGCGAGCTCCACGAGCAGGACGCACGGGACGGCCAGCAGCAACATGCTGATCGGGTCAGGGCTTGGCGTCGCCACGGCCGCGAACGCGACCACGCCGAAGATGATCCCTCGCCGCCATTTGGCGAACCGTTTGTGCGTGAGCACCCCGGCCACATTGAGCAGCGCCATAACCAGCGGCAGTTCAAAGGCGAGCCCGAAGATCAGCAGCATCGCCAGGCCGTAGTTGAGGTAGGTGCTGATGGTGATCAACGGCAGCGCGTTAGGCGGCACAAGGCCGAGCAGGAAGCGAAGGCCCTTGGACATCGCGAGGTAGGCAAGCACCCCACCAAGCCCGAACAGCGGGATCGCCGAGAAGCCGAAGAAATACGCCCAGCGCCGTTCACGCGAATGCAATCCAGGGGCGATGAAGGCCCAGAACTGGTAGAGCCATATCGGACTCGTGATGAGCAAGCCGATGACGATCGCGAGCTTCAGGTGGATGAAGAGCCCGTCGAACAAGCCGTTGACGATCAGCTGGCACGTTTCGTGCTTGCCGGTTGAGCCTAGCTGGAAGCGGTCGTGCGCGGGAAGCCGGCAGTACGGGTGGACGATGAATTTCCAGACGGGGTTGAACAGGAACCAGCTGCCGATGACCCCGAGGAGCATCGAGATCATCGACCTGATCACGCGGGTGCGCAGCTCGCGTATGTGCTCGATGAGCGGCATCCTGGCCTCAGGATTGGCCGTTCTGCGAGCCTTGGGTCGACGCGGGCTCGTGCCCGCCCCGTCTGGGCTGCTACCGGCGCTCGGCGCCGGGCTGTCCTGCGCCTGCGACATCACCGGCCCTGCGTTCAGTAGGACTGGCTGTGCGGCTGCGCCTCGCTCGCCGGCGTGGCGTCGGCCGGGCTCTGCTGACGCTGCAGATCACGTAGCTGCTGCTGCAGATCATCGATCTGCGCCTGCTGCGAGTCAGTTGCCGGCGCGGTGGTGATCTGCGCGGGTGGCGGCGGCACGACGGTGGCCTGGGTGGACCCGAGGCTGCCTGGTTCGTCGTCGCCCTTGACGGCCTTCTTGAAGATGTTCATGGAGCTGCCGAGCGCCTTAGCGGCACCGGGAAGCCTGCTCGAGCCGAACAGTACCAGCGCGGCGAGCAGCAGAATCACGATGTGCCACGGAGCGTCGAAGAAACTCATTCTCAATCCCCATTCGGTTGGGAAGCGGCTGCGCGCAAAGCTGCCCTGCGGTTAGTTTACACGTGCGTGAGTTGGCTCAGATGGTTCGTCGCAGCCGGGTTGCTGGATTGCCTTCTGCCCGAATTTGCTTGATCAGGAATACTGCGCGAGCGCGGCGGCGGCGTCCTTGGTGACCTGCTCGGCGAGCTCGGGCGGCGATATCACCTTGCCGTCTTCGCCGAGCCGCAATGCTAGCCTCCGCACCCAGCGGACATCCGGGGTGCGCAGCACCACGCTCAGCCTGCCGTCGGCAAGCTCGGTTATCTTCTCGCACGGATAGTACTCAGCCACCCACCTCCCGGCCTGCCCGAGTTCTAGCTCGACCCTGATGTCTCCCGCCGACGGCCGGAAGAGCCCGGAATCCACGTCCACGTGCTCAGCCTGATCGGGTACCTCGGCCTGGACGTCGAGCACGGTGAGCCGGAGGACCCGGTCGAGCCGGAACAGCCGAACAGCCTCGGCTCTGCGGCACCATCCCTCCAGGTAGGCACGACCCTGCACGATGATCACTCGCATAGGGTCGACGTCGCGCTCGGTCGCCTCGTCTCTGCCAGGCACGTAGTAGGACAGGTGCAGCCGCTTCCCGCTCCGCAGGGCGTCAGCCGCCCGCGCCTGCACATCGGCCGGAGCCCGGCCGTCCATGTGCACGGCGACCTGCGCGCTGGCAGCGGCCGCTTCCCCGGCGGCGGCCTCGAGCTTGGCGATCGTACGCCTGAGCGCCGACCTATCCTGCGACCCGGCCAACTCGGCGAGCAGCCGCAACCCGATCAGCAGCGCACTCGCCTCGTCGGTGCCGAGCCGCAGCGGCCGGTCTATCGACTCGGCCTCGGTGACCATGATCTCCCCGGCCTCGTACGACAAGTCGATCGGGCAATACGGGTCTGGAGAGCGAAGCTCAACGCACCAGAGCATGTTCAAGTCATCGACGAGTTCATGCTCGCTGACACCGAACGCCGTTGCCGTCTCAGCAAGGCCAACAACCTGCCGGCTGACCACGTAGGGCACCAGAGCGAGCAAGCGTTGCAACCTTTCGGTCGCCGTGCCAGCCCTAGCCGTGCCAGCCCGAGGGTACGACCCGCTCATGCCAGTACCCCCTTGAGCTTGCGGATCACGGCTTCGCGCAGGTCGACTGGCTCGATCACGACTACATCAGCGCCGAACGACGCGATGTAGTCGGCGTACCAGCCAGTATCGGAGAACTTCGTCCTGACCAGGTCCCACTGTCCGCCCTCGCCATTACCACCGTCGGCCTTCGCTGGCTGGTCCTGGATCGAGTTTCTGCGCAACCCATACCCGGTTCCCGAGCGGATGCGCAGGTCGGCGGTCCGCACCGGCGGTGGCTTGCCGTCCCAGTTCCGCACGGACTTCCGCACGTCGGTGCCGGGCGGCACAATGACCGTGCCAGGCGGCCCGGTGAACGTGACCGGCCCGTCGATCCGGCTCAGCCTGAACACTCGCTCCCCACCGCGATCACGGTCGAATCCGGCGACGTACCAGGTGCCGTTGCGGTTCATCACACCCCACGGTTCCAGGTTGCGCGGCTGCGGCGCGCTACGCCCAGCCGCCTGGTAGCTGAACGTCACCGGTCGCCGGTCCCTGACGGCGCGCCACAGCGGGCCGAACGCGGCCTCCTGCGTCTGCAGCCTCGGCTCGATTCCTGGATGGTTTGTCTCTTCGGCGTCGATGCCAGCCGCGCGCAGCTTGAGCAGCCCGCCCGCCGCGGCTCCGGCAAGCTCGGCCCGCTGCCAGACCTTAGCGGCCAGCCCGAGCACGGCCGCCTCGTCGGGCTCGAGCACGATCTCTGGCAGTTCGTACGCTTGGCGCGAAATCCGGTAGCCGACCTCGTCATCCGCGCCGTTGGTGCCTGTTTCTAGGGGTATGCCCAGTTCGCGTAGTTCGTCCTTGTCGCGCTCGAACATCCGCTTGAACGCCTCGAATGAATCCGGATACCCGGGCACTGCCGCGCGGATCTGGCCCGCGGTCAGGTACCGTCGCGAGGAAAGCAGGCAGACAACCAGACTGAGCAGCCGTTCGGTCTTCTGCCTCGACATCGTGCACCCCTCAGCCCACACTGCCGGTTCCCGCCATCGACGGTACCGTGCTCAGGCGAGCACACGGTGGATTGTCCACACCTTCGGGGCACGGCGCGTATCGGTTCTCACAGGCGGTGAGGGTGAGATTGTGATCAAGTGGCGTAGCGGTAAGGTCACCGCCCTCCGGCGGGAGTGGCGCGGCGCGGTGGAACTCGAGGTCACCATCGCCGGGGTTCTCGTGCGCGCGCTGGCTTACCCGGACCTGACCGGCCGCCCTGAGCCAGGCGACCGGGTGCTCGTCAACACCGGCGCGCTCGATCTGGGCCTCGGCACGGGCGGCTACGCGCTGGTTGTCGCGATACCCGACCGGCTTCCAGCGGACCCGCAAGGCCCGGGCCACCTGGTCAAGGCGCGCTACACGCCGATGCAGGCGACGGTTCTCGGCGTTGATGAGCAGAGTTCGGCTTACCACGAGATGCTGCGCGACGCCGACAGCCTGGAAGGCATTCCGGTCGTGATCGCCGACCTGCACTCGGCCCTGCCCGCCGTGCTGGCCGCCTTTCGTTCGGAAAAACTCGCGCCCGCCGGTCCCGGCAGGCAGCCTGCCCAGGGCGACAAGTTCCGGGTGGCCTATGTCATGCTCGACGGCGGCGCGCTGCCGGCGTGGTTCTCGCGCACCGTCTCGATGCTGTCCGACATCGGCTGGCTGGCAGGGACGATCACGGTCGGGCAGGCGTTCGGCGGCGACCTTGAGGCGGTCACGCTGCACAGCGGGCTGCTGGCCGCCAGGCATGTGCTCGGCGCCGAACTGGTCGTCGTCGCTCAGGGGCCAGGCAACCTCGGCACGGGCACAACCTGGGGTTTCTCTGGCGTAGCGTCGGGCGAGGCGGTCAATGCCGCGTCGGTGCTCGGCGGCAGGCCGATAGCCAGCTTGCGTATCAGCCAGGCCGATGCCAGGGCACGGCACCGCGGCATCAGCCACCACAGCCTGACCGCTTACGGGCGAGTAGCACTGGCCAGGGCCGATGTCGTCGTGCCCGAGCTGCCGGGTGAGTTCGGCGCCAGCGTCATCGAGGCAGCCAAGCCGCTCGCCGCTCGCCACACGCTGGTCACCGTCAGCGTCGAGGGCCTGCGCGAGGTACTCGCAGCCTGCCCGGTTCGGCTGTCCACCATGGGCCGGGACCTAGACGAAGACCTGGCCTACTTCCTGGCCGCCGCCGCCGCCGGCCGCCACGCCGCCACCCTGGCCGCCCAGCGAAACAGCGGCGATGGGCGCTTGCCGTAGTTGTTGCTCGTGAATATTCCTGGCCGTCGCGGGGCCGGGCGGCGGCGGCCGGGGACAAGCGCGGGAACTCCCGCGTGCTCATGAACCGCGCCGATGCCGCCGCCAGCACCGGCGAACTGCCGCGTTGGCCCGTCCTGCGGAGTGCGCGCGGATTATTAACACGCTGGTTTGACTGGGTGCGTGGCGGCCGTGGCTGCTGTTGGCAGTGGATCCGCGGTGTGCGCCGCGGATGGCGGCGGGGCTGCGGAGGGCTGGCCGAGGTGATCACGGAGGATCGCCGGGTGCGCGGCGGATGACTGGCGTGTTCCGGAAACTTCCCGTGCCGGTCACGGAAGGTTCCCGGGTGAATCACGGACGATTGTCTTGTTACGGATAGTTTTCTGCGTTATCGCACGGAAAACTATCCGCGGCCCGGAAACTCTCCGGCCAACACGGCCGACAAGACCTGTCGCCTACCACATCACAACCAACCTGATCGAGAATCCCGACGACGTCGTAGCGAACAGGCTCTTTGCAGCATCGTCGGCCCGACGACGCTGTTAGGACGTGCCCAGGAGGACGTAGTTCCGGCGCCGCCGACGCTGCGGACGGTCGGGAGGTGTTGGCGCGCCTGCCGTGACCGGCCCCGCCAGGGCCAGGAACACGGGCGTTATTCATTCGCGAACACCTAGGGAGCGCTGGTCCCGGCGCGTCCGTAAGCGTCCTTGAGCCTGACGACGTCCTCACGCCAGCCGACCGGTGCGGTTGACGCCTCGGCGAAGACGATATCGGTGACGGCGGTGACCCGGTGCACTACGCCGACGGGCAGGTGGATGGTGTCGCCCGGCCCGAAGGTCACCTCGGTCAGCTTGCCGCCGACCTGACCGTAGTGGATCTCGGCCGTGCCGGAGATCAAGGAGATCGTCTCTTCTTTGTGCTCGTGATACTGCAGGCTCAGTGACTGCCCAGCGTTCACGTAAATGATCTTTCCTACGTACTTGCCGTCCTCGGCGGCGAAGATCTGCTCGTGGCCCCAGGGTTTTTCTTGCCGAGGCGCCTTGTAGATCTCCGCTTCCTGGTCGCGAGTCACTGAAGCTCCTCCGTTGTCGGGACCGACGTAAGCGATGACTGTGGTTAAGGTAGCCGACGGCCAAGGCCGCTGCCTGGTTGCGGGTTGACTTGGCTACGATCGGCACGCGGGCGATCTGATGGAGGTTATCGGTACATGCTGCGCTATCCGCCGACCCTGGCCGGTCACGATGTCGACAATTACCACGGCGAGGCCGTAGCGGATCCGTACCGATGGCTAGAAACGACGTCCGATCCGCGGACCGCGGCGTGGATCGCGGCGCAGAACGAGGTCACCGAGGCGGTGCTCGGCCAGGTGGCCGAGCGCGCGTCGATTAGGTCACGGCTGACCGAGCTCGCAAGCTACGCGAGGTACGGCACCCCGTTCGAGCGGGGCGGGAGATGGTTCCAGTTCCGCAATGACGGGCTGCATAACCAGCCAGTCCTGTACGTCATGACCGATCCAGGAGAGCCCGGCCGGCCGCTGCTCGACCCGAACACACTCGCCGAAGACGGCACGGCGGCGGTGAGCGCGGCGGCGGTCAGCAGCGACGGCCGCCTGCTCGCGTATTCGATCAGCGTCAGCGGGTCGGACTGGCAGACCTGGCGAGTGCGCGACGTGGAATCTGGCGAGGACTTGCCCGACCTGATCGAATGGTCGAAGTTCTGCGAGGCGGCATGGCGTAAGGACGGATCTGGCTTCTACTACTCGGCGCCTACCAGACCGCCGGAGGGCGCCGAGTACCTGGCGGCGATCGGAGTGCGCCGGATCTTCTTTCACAAAATCGGTACTTCGTCCAGTGACGACGAACTCGTCTACTCCACCCCGCCAGGCACCAACTGGCACGCCGACGCGCACGTCAGCGACGACGGCCGGTTCCTCATCATCTCGATCAGCGATGGCACCGCGCCGCAGGCACAACTGCATGTGCTTGACCTGGCCGACCCCGCCGCCAAGCTGACGCCGCTTATCGGTGACTTCGAGTCGATCGCGGATCTGGTAACGACCAATGGATCGGTGTTCTACCTGGTCACGGACTATCAGGCAGAACGAAAGCGCTTGGTGGCGGTCAAGCTGGATGAGCCGGACCGGCAGCACTGGACCGAGATTATCGGCCAGGGCCCAGACACGCTCCTTGCCGCGCGCTTCTTCGGCGGGCGGTTCGTGTGCCATTACCTCAGGAAGGCGCACTCGGTGCTCGCCGCGCATGAGGCCGACGGCACCTTCATCCGCGAGATCCCGCTGCCCCGATACTCATCTATCGCCGACGGCTGCAATATCGGCAACGGCATCGCGGGCCGCGAGGACAGCGATCTCATCCACTTCGGCGTCACCTCGTTCGCCGAGTCTGGCTCGCTGTGGTCACATCAGCTCACCACCGGCCAGACCAAACTGCTCCGGCCCTGCGCCGCCGCGATCGACCCGGACAGTTTCGTCGTCGAGCAGGTGAACGTCACCTCGGCCGACGGTACCGACCTGACCATGTTCCTGGCTCGGCGCGGTGACCTGCGGCCCGACGGCGACCAGCCTGTGCTGCTATACGGCTACGGCGGCTTCGACATCGCGGTAACGCCCTCGTTCACCGTGCTGCACGCGGGCTGGCTTGCCGGAGGCGGCGTTCTGGCCGTCGCGAACCTGCGCGGCGGCGGCGAGTACGGCAGGGCCTGGCACGACGCTGGTCGGCTCGCGGTCAAGCAGAACGTGTTCGACGACTTCTGCGCCTGTGCCCGGTGGCTCGCCTCGTCCGGATGGTCGCGTCCTGGACGCATTGCCACATACGGCAGATCCAACGGCGGCCTGCTCGTCGGGGCGTGCTTGACCCAGCACCCGGAGTTGTTCGGCGCCTGCGTGGCCGGTGTCGGAGTGCTTGACATGCTGAGGTTCCACAGGTTCACCGTCGGGCGAGCGTGGGTCGCCGACTACGGCAGCCCCGACGATGCTGACCAGTACCACTGGCTGCGCGCGTACTCGCCGCTGCACAACCTGCGGGCGGGGCAGCGGTACCCGGCGACGTTGCTGCTTACCGGTGACCACGACGACCGCGTCGTCCCCGGCCATTCGTTCAAGTTCGCGGCGGCGCTGCAGGCCGCGCAGGGCGGCGACGCTCCGACGGTGATCAGGATCGAGACGTCGGCGGGGCACGGCTTCGGCAAGCCGGTGGCCAAGGTGGTGGCCGAAGCGGCGGACGTGCTCACGTTCCTGCGGCTGGCCCTGGGACCAGCGAGCGTGACTGGCGTGGCTGGCGTGGTTGACGCGGCGGCCGACTAGGTCCGCAGGTACGAGGCGCCGTTGAGGTCGAGCACCGCGCCGCTTGCCCACTCGGCCTGGGCAGACGCCAGGTAGAAGACGGCTGCGGCGATCTCGTCGGGGTCGGCGACCCGGCCGAAAGGGCTTTGCGCCTTGATCTCGTCGCCTCGTGGCGGCTTGAGATGCTCGTTGGCCATGTCTGTGGCCACGAATCCGGGCGCGACGGTAGTGACCGCGATACGGTGCGGTGCGAGCGCGACCGCGAGCGACTGGCCGAAGGCGTTCAGCCCTGCCTTGCTGGCGCCGTAGGCAGGCGAGTCCGGCTCGCCCCTGAACGCTCCCCGCGACGAGACATTGATGATCCGCCCGCCACGTTCCTTCATGTGCCTGACCGCGCACCAGGTCACGTTGGCCGCGCCGATCAGATTGATCCCGATCGTGGCCTGCCACTGCCGCTGCCAGTCTTCGTAAGAGACCTCGGCGATCGGGTGCGCGGTGAACACGCCGGCGTTGTTGACCAGGACGTCGAGTGTGCCGCCGAGCCCTGCGACGGCCTGATCGACCATAGTCAGGACCGCACCGGCGTCGGCGAGATCAGCCTGCACGACGGCGTGACCTGTGCCGGGCAGGTCGGCGGCCAGATCCGCGGCCAGCTTGGCCGAGTCGCGGTGGTGGATCGCCACCCGGTCGCCTGCCGCGGCGAACCGCCTGGCCACAGCGCGGCCTATGCCGCGGGACGCGCCCGTGACGAGAACGCTCCGCACTCAGGCTCCTGGCGCTGGCGGCTGCGGGCAGTAAGACGGAATCTGCGGCTTGGGCCTGTAGTGCGGGACGATCGTCTTGATGCGGGTTTGCCCGTGGATCCGCACCTTCCTCTTGATCGGCTTGGGCTTGTGAGCCAGCCAGTTGCGCAGGTCAGCCTCGGCAGCCTGGCAAGCGTTGTATTGCCTGCGTATGTTCGCGAGGAACTGCGTGGCCATCGCCAGGCTGCCGGTATCGGAGCGTTGCAACTCCTGGGCGGCCGCCGCTGTAATGCCGGAGACCGGGATGTCGGTTGCCTGGTACACCGAGAACAGGCTGACTCCCAGCACCTTGTCGTTGATGCCACGGAAGATCGCCACGTTTCCGTTGTTGTCTCCGACGTAATACTGGCTGCGCGCGATCTGGTAGCCGACCGCCAGTCCGCCGCCGATGAGCAGGATGAACAGCACGATCAGAGTCGTCATCACCGGCCACCCGCGGCGGGAACGGCGGCGATAGCGACCGCGGCCTGCCCCGTCGGCGGCTCTCGCGCGGCGCGACTGGGTCGCGGCCCGGCTGCCCGGCCTGGTGCCTGTGGCGGCTCTCGCGCTTGCTGGCGCCTGGACGCCGTTGGCGTCGAGCGTCGTGCCGCCTTGGCCCCGCCACGACGCCGAGCCAGAGGCAGCTTGAGACAAGTCGGCCTGCCCGCTTAGCCCGGCCTGGCTGCCCGAACCGCCGGGGACCGCCGGCACTGCTGGCACCGCTCCAAGGCGGGTGAATCCGGCGTCCGCGTCAGCCGTAACCTTGCTGAACGACTTGGTCTGAGCGTTCCCCGTGCTAGCTGCCGCCCCGGCGACTACGGGCGCCGTGGTCGGCGCGAACTGACTTCGGTCGGTGTCGATCACGTCAGCGACGATGCAGGTGATGTTGTCGGGGCCGCCTCCCCTGATCGCTTGCTCGATCAGCTCTAGCACGACCTGAGCTGGGTCGG
>DATNEK010000120.1:0-9198 GCA_035553055.1 Streptosporangiaceae bacterium
TGGACGTCACTGCCATGGACGTCACTGCCTGCCGGAACGCCATTGAGTCCGGTCCTGCCCCTTCCGTCACCGCTCTGCGCGGCTTCAGCCTGATCGGTGCCACTCTGAGCGGGTCCGGCATGACCAGCGCGGTCGAGACTAGTCGGGCCAGCCTGGCCAGGACCGTTCGATCCTCCGGCACCCTGATAGCTAGTCGCCGAACCATTCTGATAGTTGCCGACAACTCCGTCCTGGTAGCCACCCGGCGCGTCGGATTGATAGGCGCCGGCGTTCTGATATCCGCTGCCGGCGTCGCCTTGCCGCCCGATCGAACCTGGATAGCTCGGTGCGGCCGAATAGGGCGGGGCCGGAGATGATGCCGCCGAGCCGCCTGGCTGCACGCCGTTTACCGCGCTCTTCCCTGAGTGCTGAGCTGAACCGCCGACGGCGTGCTCCGCTTGATAATCAGCCGAGATCCTGGGCTCGGCCTGACCGCCCGCGCCGCCGTAGCCAAGGCTGTCTTGCCTCTGCTCGCTGGCGTCATGAACCTGATAGACAGCCGCGGGCGCAGGAAGCGCGGCAGCCGGAAGGCCATGATGCGTAACGGCGCCGACCTGAGCGCTCTTGTACTGCTGATCGGTTCCCGCCGGCTCTGCGCCTCTGATCAGATCCACGTAGGAACGCAGATGCACGCCGGATACCTCGACGATGTCGTCACATTCCTGTCGAAGCGGCAGCGGAATGGTCCAGCCGCTGTCCGACGCGATGTGCAGGATTACCACCCGCAGGCCCAGGTCCTGTACCTCGGCCACTATCTCGGCGATGTGCTCGTTCGCGCTGGCAATGAAGGCGTCGCTGATCGCACCGCTCTTGGCGAGCGTGACCAGGTCACGGCGAAGTTGGCTCTCGATGCCTTCGCGCCGGCCTGGCAGCGCGTTCACGAGGCGGAGCTTGAGTCCTGGCATCTCGGCGAGGGCGTCGTGCTCCGCCGTCCGACGGCCTTCAGCCGCGGTCTCGTACCAGTAGCAGCGAAGCACAGGCAGCCCAGTGCGATCCCTTGCCAGGCCGGCAAGCAGCTTGAGCAAGCCGGCATGGTCCCAGGAGACGGAGTCCCTGCGGCGCGTGCCATGAACGGCCATGGCGCCATCGACGAGGGCATAGCCTGCATCAACGAACAGCGCGCAGCGATCCACCCGACACCATCCTTTCCCCTGACACGGGACGTTACCAGCGCCTAGCGGCCTTCGTGACCCATAGCGCGGATCACAGGCCTAGTGGTCGACCCGGTAGGGGGTAAGGCGGGGTGCGTGCTTGCGGGCTAGGCCAGTGACGAGATCGACTCGTACTGGGCGTCGGTCAACTCGAGCGACGCCGCCCTGATGTTCTCTTCCAGGTGACCGATCGACCCGGTGCCTGGGATCGGGATCATGACCGGCGACCGCCGCAGCAGCCAGGCAAGGGCGACCTGCGCCGGGGTGGCGTCGACTTCGTCGGCGATCGCCATCAAGAGCCCTTTGGACCTCGTCAGGTCGCCGGCGCCGATCGGGAACCAGGGGATGAACCCGAGCCCCTCGCGCTCCGCGTAGTCGAGCACGGACTCCCACTGCCGGTCCGCGACGTTGAACCGGTTCTGCACCGAGGCGATCGGAGTGACTAGGCGCGCCTCGACGACCTGGTCCACGTCTACCTCGGAAAGCCCGATCAGCTCGATCTTGCCTTCCTTACGCATATCGGCAAGCACGCCGATCTGATCGGCCAGCGGTACGTCAGGGTCAACCCAGTGCAGCTGATAGAGCGCGATCGTCTCGACACCGAGCCTGCGCAGGCTCATCTCCACGCAGTGCCTGAGGTACTCGGGCTTGCCGATCGAGTGCCACTGGTCAGGCCCGGTCCGCACCAGACCACCCTTGGTCGCGACCGCCAGATCCCGGTAGGGATGCAGCGCCCGCCTGATCAGGTCTTCGCTGACGAACGGGCCATAGGAGTCGGCTGTATCGATGAAGTCGACGCCAAGTTCAACCGCCCGGCGCAGCACCCTGATCGCCTCGGCTGGATCTATCGGGTCTCCCCAGATACCTGGGCCGGTGATCCGCATCGCGCCGTAGCCAAGCCGGGTCACGGGCGTCAAACCGCCAAGCGAGAAGACACCGCTCGCGCAGGCATTGGGGTGGACATCGGGATCAGCGCCAGTCATGAGGCGAATTTATCTTCTTGGTACAGCGCGAAGCTATTCGCCAGAAAGCGACCAGGCGAAACTAGCGACAAGGAGGGACAACGAGGCCCGCGCCATCGCAGCGGGCCGAGCACGGCAGGATGGAGCCATGACGCACGAGAACCTACTGGCCGGCCCGACCCCGCCGCCCACTCACCTGCCAGAGAACGTCGAGGCGGCAACGGCCCTGCGTGGTGGCGAGGACCCGAAGGCCGTCGCGGCCAGGTTCCCCTCGCATTGCACCGCGTGGGCGGACCTAGCGGAAGCAGCGCTGGCCGATGATCCGGTAACCGCCTACGCCTACGCGAGGACTGGTTACCACCGCGGTCTTGACCAGTTGCGCCGAGCCGGTTGGCGCGGTCACGGCCCGATCCCGTGGGAGCACGAGCCGAACCAGGGATTCTTGCGCGCGCTGAACCTGCTCGGCGCCGCCGCCGCCGCGATCGGAGAGGACGACGAGGTCATCAGGATCAGCGAGTTCCTTTACGACTCGAGCCCGGCTGCCTTCGCCGCGCTGCCGCGAATCACCTGACTGGCCCGAACCACCTGATCGGCACCGCCGAACCCGAACCCGAACCCTGACCAGATAACCTATCGCCATGCCCGCCATCGTGATCGTTGGCGCCCAGTGGGGCGACGAGGGCAAGGGCAAGGCGACCGACTTGCTCGGCGACAGTGTCGACTACGTCGTCAGGTATCAGGGCGGCAACAACGCCGGCCACACGGTCGTCATTGGCGACGAAAGCTACGCGCTGCACCTGCTGCCGTCCGGCGTGCTGTCGAGGCACTCCGTTCCGGTGATCGGCAACGGAGTGGTCATCGACCCGGCGGTGCTGCTCAAGGAGATCGACGACATCCAAGCGCGCGGTGTCTCCTGCGAGCGGCTGCTGATCTCGGCCAACGCGCACTTGATCACGCCGCACCAGGTCTCTCTCGATAAGGTCACCGAACGCTACCTGGGCAAGGCCAGGATCGGCACAACTGGCCGCGGCATTGGACCGACCTACGCCGACAAGGCAGCCAGGATGGGCATTCGGGTGCAGGACGTGTTCGATCCGGCGATCTTGCGCCAGAAGCTCGAACTCGTGCTGCGCGAGAAGAATCAGGTGCTTACCAAGGTCTACAACCGGCGCGGTATCGACGCCGCCGCCACCGCCAACCAGTACATCGAGTATGGCAAGCGGCTAGCGGGCTACGTCGCCGACACAAGCCTGGTACTGAACAAGGCACTCGATGACGGCAAGGTCGTGCTGCTCGAAGGCGCCCAGGCAACCATGCTCGACGTCGATCACGGCACCTACCCTTTCGTGACGTCGTCGTCGCCTACGGCGGGCGGCGCCTGCGTAGGTTCTGGGCTCGGGCCGACCAGGATCACCAAGGTGCTCGGCATCATCAAGGCCTACACGACCAGGGTCGGGTCGGGCCCGTTCCCGACCGAGCTCACCGACGCCCGAGGCGAGTGGCTGCGCAAGGTCGGCGGCGAATACGGAGTCACCACCGGCCGGGAACGCAGGACCGGCTGGTTCGACGCCGTCATCGCCAGGTATGCGACAAGGGTCAACGGGATCACCGACTACTTCATCACCAAGCTCGACGTCCTGTCGGGCCTTGAGAAGGTGCCCGTTTGCGTCGGCTACGACATCGACGGGATCATCCGCGACGAGGTCCCGATGACGCAGACCGAGTTCCACCACGCCAAGCCGGTCTATGAGTATCTCGACGGCTGGTGGGAGGACATCGGGACGGCCAGGGAACTGGCGCAGCTTCCCGCCAAAGCCCGCGAGTACGTGCTCGCCCTCCAGGACATGATCGGCGCCCCGGTGGCCGCGATAGGCGTGGGCCCAAGGCGCGACCAGACCATACAGCTCCGCCCGATCCTCTAGCCGCCGGCACGCACTAGGCTCGCCCGCGTGCGCGTTCTGATACTTGGCTCTGGCGGCCGCGAGCACGCGATCGCCAGGGCACTGGCCAGCGACAGCGACGTCACCAGCATGCACGCGGCACCTGGCAACCCCGGAATCGGCCAGCTCGCGCAGACGCACGCGGTCAATCAGGCCGACCCGGACGAGGTCACCGCTCTGGCCGCCAGGATCAACCCTGGCCTGGTCGTCGTCGGCCCGGAGGCTCCGCTGATGGCCGGGGTAACCGACGCACTCCGCGCGGCGGGCTTCGCCTGCTTCGGCCCTAGCCGGGCGGCGGCCGCGATCGAGGGTTCCAAGTCCTTCGCCAAGGAGATCATGAAGGCGGCTGGCATACCGACGGCGAACGCCCGCACCTGCGAAACGGAGTCCGAAGTAGCCGCGGCGCTCGACGAGTTCGGCCCGCCCCACGTCGTCAAGGCTGATGGCCTGGCAGCGGGCAAGGGTGTCGTGGTCACCACCGACCGCGCTACGGCGACCGCGCACGCCAAGGCCTGCGGGCGGGTCGTGATCGAGGAGCACCTCACCGGCTCAGAGGTCTCGGTTTTCGCGCTGGCCGACGGCGAGCGAGCGATCCCGCTGCTGCCCGCTCAGGACTACAAGCGGGCCGGCGACGGCGACACCGGACCGAACACCGGCGGCATGGGCGCCTACGCGCCGCTGCCCTGGGCACCACCCGATCTCGCCGCCAACGTCATCACCGACGTGATCGAACCCGCCATCGCCGAACTCCGCCGCCGCGGCACCCCCTATCAGGGCCTGCTCTACGCGGGCCTCGCGCTGACCGAGGCCGGAGTCAAGGTCATCGAGTTCAACGCCAGGTTCGGCGACCCGGAGACCCAGGTTATTCTCGATCGGCTGGCCACTCCGCTAGGCGGGCTGATCGCGGCCTGCGCCGCCGGTGACCTGTCAAGCGCGGGGCAGCCGCGATGGACGCCAGGCGCGGCCGTCACCGTGGTGATCGCGTCGGCCGGCTACCCGGCCAAGCCGCTGGTCGGCGAAGAAATTCACAACCTCTACAAGGCAGAAATTATCCCGGGGGCCTACATCTTGCACGCAGGCACTACGTGGCGCGGGGCGACTCTGACGTCAAGCGGCGGGCGGGTGCTCGACGTCGTCGGAACTGGCCAGCACCTAGCGCAGGCCAGGGCGGCGGCGTACGCGGCGGCCGCCCTCGTCGAGCTGCCCGGCGGTTGGTACCGGACCGACATCGCCGAAAGCGAGCGGGGAGACAGCCACAGTGATTGATCGCTACACGCTTCCCGAAATGGGCCGGGTCTGGAGCGAGGCGCACAAGTACGAGCTCTGGTGCCAGGTCGAGACGTTCGTGCTTGAGGCGCAGGCCGAGGCGGGCCTGGTACCGGCGGACGCCGTCGCGCCGGTCAGGGCGGCCAAGCCGCCTACACCGGCGGCGGTAGCCGCGATCGAGGCGGTCACCAATCACGATGTGATCGCGTTCTTGAGCGCGTGGGCCGACAATACAAGCCCGCGCGAGGCCGCGGCCTTCGTGCACTTCGGCATGACCTCTTCCGACCTGCTCGACACCGCGCTGGCGGTGCAGCTTTCCCAGGCGACCGATCTGCTCATCGGCAAGGCGGTCACGCTGACCTCGGCGCTGCGCGAGCACGCGCTCGCGCACCGCGGCACGCTGCGGGTCGGCCGGACTCATGGCATTCACGCCGAGCCTGACGTCTGGGGACACCGGGTCGCCGACTTCGCGTTCGCGATGGCACGGTGCACCAGGCGGCTCCGCCTCGCCAGGGCCATGGTGGCGGTCGGCAAGCTGTCAGGGCCGGTCGGCACGTACTCAAGCATCGACCCGTCGATCGAGGCGGTCGTGATGGGCAGGCTCGGGTTGCGGCCAGCCGACGTGTCGACGCAGGTGGTACTAAGGGACGGGATCGCCGAGTGGGTGAGTGCGCTCGCCATCACCGCGACTGTGTGCGAGGCGGTCGCGCTTGAGGTCAGGCACGGGCAAAGGACCGAGGTCAGGGAGCTCGCCGAAGCCTTCACCACAGGCCAGAAGGGCTCATCCGCGATGCCGCACAAGCGCAACCCGGTGCGCTCTGAACGGATCAGCGGGCTGGCCAGGATCGTACGTGCCCAGTTCCTACCGGTGGCTGAGGGCATTCCGCTGTGGCACGAGCGTGACATCTCGCATAGCTCAACCGAGCGCGTGGCGCTTCCTGACGCGGCGATCACAACCGACTACCTACTGGCTCAGACCACCGACTTGATCAATGGGCTTGTCGTTGACGTCACTCGGATGCGGGCCAACCTAGAATCGACCGGTGGCCTGATCTACTCCTCGGCCGTGCTGCTCGATTTCGTCGAGTCCGGGATGTCACGCGAGGACGCCTACGCGCTCGTGCAGTCGGCGGCGATGGAAACGTGGCGGACCGGCACGCCGTTCCGCGCGACGCTGCGCGCGGCGGCAGCCGAGCGAAACCAGCACCTGGACGAAGCACGGCTCGACGAGGTGTGCCGACCCGAGCGCTACATCGGCAGGCTTAGCGCGGTGTTCGACCGCCTGGCCGAGCTTGACCCAGAGCAGGCGCAATGCTGACCCACCTGTACTCGGGCAAGGTACGCGAGCTTTACCTGGCCGACGACGGCTCGCTGCTGCTGGTGGCTACCGACCGGGTATCGGCGTTCGACTACGTGCTCGATACGCCGATCCCCGACAAGGGCAAAATCTTGACCCAATTGTCGCTGTGGTGGTTTGAGAAGCTGGCCGACGTGGTGCCTAATCACGTCATTGACGCGCCAGTGCCAGCCGAATTCGCTGGTCGCGCCATGGCCTGCCTGCCGCTTTCCATGATCCCGGCCGAGTGTGTTGCCCGCGGCTACCTAGCGGGCTCGGGCCTTGCCGAATACCAAAGGAACGGAGCTGTGTGCGGGGTCAGCCTGCCGCCAGGGCTTGCCGAAGGATCACGGCTTCCTGATCCGATCTTTACTCCGGCCACCAAAGCACCGCGCGGCGCCCATGACGAGAACATAAGCGCCGCCAAGCTCGCCGATCTCGTCGGTGCCGAGCGAGCCGCCGAGCTTGAGCGGCTTACGCTCGCCGTCTACCGGCGCGCGGCCGAACTCACGGCCGAGGTTGGCCTGATCGTGGCCGATACCAAGCTCGAATTTGGCATCGACTCCCATGGCGGGCTCAGGCTCGGCGATGAGTTGCTGACCCCGGACTCGTCTAGGTTCTGGCCGACCGAGCAATGGCAGCCGGGCAAGAGCCAGCGATCGTTCGACAAGCAGTACCTGCGCGACTGGCTGACTTCGCCGGAATCTGGCTGGAATCCAAACACCGGGCAACCACCGCCGCCGCTTCCGAGTCATATAGTGCGGCGAACCAGGGAAGCTTACCTCATGGCGTACCACCGGATCACGGGTCTGACCTGGGATGATCCTCAGATGATGCCGGGATGATCCCGGCTAATCGGGAACGGTGATATCAAGTTATCCCGGCGGTTACGTGATGAACATGAACGGCTACGTTATGTATCGGCGTCGTCCTAGTCTCTGGGGGTCAACGAGCAGTGGAATACTTGGCTACGCGCGAGATGGACCAAACACTGACATCGGATCTGGCCACGATTGCGCCAGAGCCGGCCAGCGCACGCGTCGCAAGCCGGGATAATGATGTCCCAACCCCCAGGGACAGGAGTTCCAGCATTATGAGCAGCGCTCACCAGACCCGCTATCGAGTCAAGGGCGGCAACTCACTGCAAGGAACGGTCTTCGTCCAGGGTGCCAAGAACTCGGCCCTGAAGATGATTGCCGCATCGCTGCTGGCCGAGAAGGGCCGGACGGTGCTGCGCAACGTCCCTGTGATCGAGGACGTCCGCCGGGCGGTCGAGCTAGCCCAGGCCGTCGGGGCGACCGTCAAGTTCCATGAGGTGGAACGGACGCTGGTGGTCGACGCATCGGAACTCAGCAGCCCCGTGCTGCCGGCCGAGATCACCAGGCAGTTCCGAGGCTCTGTGTTGTTCGTGCCCGCCCTGCTGCACCGGCTCGGCGAAGCGGTGCTCGAGGAGATCGGCGGCTGCAACCTCGGCAACCGCCTTCTGGACTTCCATTACCGAGGCTTTGCCAGGCTCGGCGCCACCGTTGACGAAGGCGAAAACGAGATCAGGGTCAAAGCCGACGGGCTGCGCGGCGCGCACCTGTACCTGGACACGCCGTCGCACACCGGCACCGAGAATCTGATCATGGCGGCCTCGCTGGCGCCCGGCACGACTGTGATCGACAACACAGCGCAAGAACCTGAGGTCCAGGACGTCATCGCGTTCCTCACCAAAATGGGCGCCAAGATCAGCGGCGGCGGCACCGGCTTTATCACGGTCGAAGGGGTCAAGGAACTGACCGCGGTCGAGCACACCGTCATGCCCGACCGGCTCGACGCTGGCATATTCGCGATGGCGGCGGCGATCACCGGCGGCGAACTCAGCCTCGTAGGCGCCTCGCTCGACCACCTAGGCGTGGTGCGCTGGAAGCTCGAGCAGATGGGCGTCGAGTTCGCCACCCAGGGCGCGATCGTTCAGGTACGCAGGGACAATCCGCTGCGGCCCATCAACGTGATCACAAGCCCGTTCCCTGGCTTCGCCACCGACCTGCAATCGCCCATCATGGCGCTCAGCTGCCTGGCCGACGGCCCAAGTTACATCAGGGAGACGATCTTCGACGGCCGGTACATGATGGCGCACGAGCTGAACAAGATGGGCGCCAAGATCGACGTATCCGACGTGGCCATCGTGCACGCACCCACACCGCTGCACGGCGCCGAGGTCACCGCGCACGATCTTCGCACCGGGATCGCACTCGTTCTCGCCGGTCTCGCCGCCGAAGGCGAGACCGTGGTCTCCCCTGGCTACCTGATCGACCGCGGCCACGCCTCGGTGGCGGCGCGGCTGACCGCGCTAGGCGCCGACGTCGTGGAAGAGCCGGCCTAGGAGCCCGCTGAAAAAGGATGCGCTGTTCACGGCGTGTTTGCCGGCGTGGTGTTCGATTTGACTGGGATAATGCTCTTATGCAGGGTTTCGAGCGGATGGACCGGAAGCTTCTGGACGCTGCGGCGCTGGCCGGTCA
>DATNEK010000121.1:0-2073 GCA_035553055.1 Streptosporangiaceae bacterium
TGCGAAGTCAACCCATCGCGATTGATTTAGGCAACGCCAGCCTGGCTTACGCTGCCCCCTGCGGCGCGCGGGCCGGGGGCGCCGGAGATCAGATCGGCTTTGATGAAGGCGGTCAGTTCGGCCCTTAGGTCCTGAGCGAACAGGTGACCGCCGATGACCTGGCGCACTGTCAGTCCCGCGCTGGTGTGTGCGGCCCACCTGGCCATGTTGGCCTCGGTCGCGATCTGGTCGCCTGCGGCGGCGAAGGCAACAATGGGCACTGCCAGCGGCGGCTGCGGCCGGTAGGTGTAGCTCTCGAGCCAGCCGAAGTCGCTTCGTATCAGCCTAAGCACGAGGTCAGCTAGCTCCTCGTAGTCGAAGACGTCTGGGCTGACGCCTCCCAGCTCGACAAGCCGCCGCGCGACCTCGTCATCGGGCGCCGTCGTCAGACCGCGTAGTTCGGGGGACAGCCCGATGTCAGGGGGGCCGGCGGCACCGACATAGAGTCTGGCTGGCGGCTGAACGCCAAGCGCCCTAAGCTCCCTGATGACCTCGAAAGCCAGCCACCCGCCGAGCGAGTGGCCGTAGAACGCGTACGGAGGCGCACCGCGCTCTTGGAGCGCGCTCGCGATGGCGGCCGCGATCGCTGGCGGGTCAATGCCGACCGGCTCGGCGATCCGCCGTTCCCTTCCCGGTAGCTGGACGGGCAGGGCTTCCACGTCGGGTGCGAGCGCCTGGGCCCAGCCGAAGAATGCTGACGCACCGCCGCCCGCGTGCGGCAGGCAGAACAGCACGGCCCGAGCGGCAGTGAGCAGGCGGCGCGGGCTGGTGGCGAACCACCTGTCGAACGTGCTCATGGCTTCGATACCCTCACGCCATCACCACCGCGGACTAGCCAAGCGCTGACGTCAGGGCCGCCTCGATAACCCGGGCGGATACGCGCGCCACTTCCTCTGGCGAGCGCCCGAGGTCGCCGCCGAGCGATGCGGTGGTGAAGCCGGAAATCTGCACAGCGACGGCGTCGACCATCCAGTGCGGCGGCCGGCCTGACCCGCCCCTTGCCCGCCACATGAGATCGGTCACGGTGACCGCGAACCTGTTCCTGCTGTCCCTGCACTCCGCCGCGACGACCGCGAGCTCCGCCGACTGTTCTCGTGCACGCGGGCCGACCAGGTCCCAGAAAACGCGGCCGTTGCCAGCGTTGAGCCGATGAGTGACGGCCAGCAACTCGGCCAGCCAGTCCCGCAGGTCGTCGGCGGGAGGTTCGGGGATCTGCTCGCCATAGCGGCGAACACCGGCCCTGATCACCGCGACGAAAAGAGCGTCCCTAGTCGCGAAGTGCCGGAAGATCGTACGTCGGCTGACCCCGGCCGCCTCGGCTACGTCCTCGACGGTGGCGGCCAGGCCACGGGCAGCCAGCACAGCTCCGGCCGCGCGCATGATCCTTGTCTGGGCGACCTCGCGCTGCTCGTCGGCGAGCGACGGTGCCGACTCGGGCGCGACGAGCGACGGCGCGGCGAGACCTGCATGAGCCACGTGGTAATGCTAGCACTGAATCTTGCCGATGTCACTGATGAGTGACAATATGGCATCGTATAGTGGCAGTGGCCGGTGGCGGCCAGCGGCGGCTGGCAGCGGCGGCGTAGCGACAAGCTTGTCCGGCGGAGGCGATGATGACGGCGGTCGAGTATCCGGCCCGGTCGGTCGACGGGGGCATCGACAGGGCGGCGCTACGCCGCAAGTACCGGCTGGAGCGTGACAAGCGGCTGCGCCCGGACGGTAACGATCAGTATCTGCGCCTGTCCGGTGAGTTCGCGCACTTCATCGATGACCCGTACACGCCAAGGACCGAGCGGGCGCCGCTGGCCGATCACCGGACCGTCGTGTGCGTCGGCGGGGGGTTCGCTGGCCTGGCCGTCGCGTCCCGGCTGCGGGAGGCTGGCGTCGACGTGCGGGTCATCGACAAGGGCGGCGACTTCGGCGGCACCTGGTACTGGAACCGTTACCCGGGCGCGCAGTGCGACACGGCGTCGATGGTGTACATGCCGATGCTCGAAGAGACCGGGCACATGCCCACGGAGAAATATGCGCACG
>DATNEK010000122.1:0-2575 GCA_035553055.1 Streptosporangiaceae bacterium
CCCGGATGCACGGCGTCGGCGCCGGACGCCAGCGCCGCGGCCACGATCGCGGCGCCGTTCAGGTAGGTCTGCGACGAGGCCGCACCGGGCAACCTGACCGCGAGGTCGGCCTCGGCCACGTGCGGCGACCCGGCATCGGGGTCGGAGAACACGGCGACCGTGCTTATGCCGGTCTGGCGGCACGTCAGGAACACGCGTCGGGCGATCTCGCCCCGGTTGGCCACGAGCAGGCGGCTGATCATCGAAGGCTCAGTCTCCTACATCCTGTAGACGCCGAAGCGGCTAGCGGGTTCGGGGGCGCGAGCGCCGGAGGCTATCACCGACAGGCACATTCCGAGCACCGACCTGGTGTCGCGGGGGTCGATGACCCCGTCGTCGTAGATCCGGCCCGACAGGAAGAACGCCTGCGACTCCGACTCGATCTGTTCTTCGACCATCGCCCGCATCGCCGCGTCCGCTTCCTCGTCGTACGGCTCGCCCCTGGCCGCCGCTGACTGGCGTCCGACAATCGAGAGAACCCCGGCGAGCTGGGCCGGGCCCATCACCGCCGATTTGGCGCTCGGCCAGGTAAACAAAAACCTCGGGTCGTAGGCGCGGCCGCACATGCCGTAGTTCCCCGCGCCGTAAGAGGCGCCCATCACGATCGTCAGGTGCGGTACCCGGCTGTTGGAGACCGCGTTGATCATCATGGCGCCGTGCTTGATCATCCCAGCCTGCTCGTAGCTGGCGCCGACCATGTAGCCAGTCGTGTTCTGCAGGAACAGCAGCGGGGTGCCGACCTGGTTAGCGAGCTGTATGAATTGGGCCGCCTTCTGCGACTCCTCGCTGAACAAGATGCCGCGTGCGTTGGCGAGAATGCCGATCGGGTAGCCGTGCAGCGTGGCCCAGCCGGTGACGAGGCTGCTGCCGTAGAGCGGCTTGAACTCGTCGAACTTCGAGCCGTCGACGATCCTGGCGATGACTTCGCGCGGGTCGAACGGCACCTTCAGATCCTCAGGCACGACGCCGAGCAGTTCGTCGGGGTCGAGCAGCGGATCGGCCGGGTGCGATGGCTGGGTGCTGCCGCGCCGGTTCAGCCTGGCGACGATCGACCGGCCGATCCGCAGCGCGTCGAGTTCATCCTTGGCCAGGTAGTCGGCGAGGCCAGAGCGGCGGGCGTGCATGTTCGCGCCGCCGAGCGATTCGTCGTCTGATTCCTCGCCGGTCGCCATCTTGACCAGCGGCGGTCCAGCCAGGAACACCTTGGATCGCCGGTCGATCATCACCACGTAGTCGCTCATGCCAGGCACGTAGGCCCCGCCGGCCGTCGAGTTGCCAAAGACCAGAGCGATCGTCGGGATGCCGGCCGCCGACATCCTGGTCAGGTCGCGGAAGATCTGGCCGCCGGGGATGAAGATCTCCTTTTGAGTCGGCAGGTCGGCGCCGCCAGACTCAACGAGGTTGACCAGCGGCAATTTGTTCTCGATCGCGATCTGCATGCCTCGCAGGGACTTGCGCAGCGACCACGGGTTGGTTGACCCGCCCCGCACCGTGGGGTCGCTCGCGCTGATCATGCACAGCGTGTCCTCGATCACCCCGATCGCGTTCACGCCGCTGCCGCCGACAGGGAAGCCGGTGCCGTAGCCAGCCAGCGGCGACAGTTCGAGCAGCGGCGAGTCAGGGTCTACCAGCAGTTCGACCCGTTCCCTGACCGTGAGCTTGCCCCGGTCGCGGTGCCGCTTGACATACCTCGGCCCGCCCCCGGCCAGCGCCTCGGCGTGCTGCTCGGCAAGCTCGTCGAGCTTGGCCAGCATGGCCTCGCGCCTGGCCTGGTACTGAGCGCTGCCGACGTCGAGCGCGCTGCCAAGAACCGTCACATCCGGAACCATATGCGGCACCCGATCTTGCGCACCAGACCAGGTCGCTCATCGGCCGCCGGTCCGCAAGCTAGACGTGAACGACCTTGACTCGGTCGCGGCCGGAGCGCTTCGGATCCTCGGTCAGCTTAGTCATGTCGCTGACGTCATTGGTCAAGACAACGACTCGTCCTGGCTGAGTCAGAGCGATGGTGGCCACCAGCGCATCAAGGGCGCACCGGCGTCCATCCAGCCCTGTCCGGCCCAGCAGCTCGCCCGCTGCTCGCACCCTGTCCGCGTCGATAGGGATCACCGTCACATGAGGCAATACGCGCTCCACAGGCGCATTGGTGGCGTCGCGCCCACAGCATCGAGCCCGCGAACAGCAGCAACGGTCCAACGCCGCTGTTCGCCGCCGCCGGCCAACGACAGGAACGGTCCAACGCGGTTGTCCCCACAACAGGAACGGTCCGACGCTGTCGTTGCCGCCCGCCGGTCGACAGCAGCAATGGTCCGACGCTGTCGTCGCCGACCGGTGCCCATACCGGAAAAAAAGCCCGAACCGGCAATAAGCCACATCCGCTGGCGCGCGGCAGCGACCCCAGCTCGCCGCCCCGCCCGGACCAGACCGCGATTTCCACGCATTGCGACCATCCTTGCCGGGACGGAGGGGAATATCACGGGCGACCGCGATCTGTATAAACCGGTTCATCCGGGTGGTTGGCCGGACTACGGCGTTG
>DATNEK010000123.1:0-6442 GCA_035553055.1 Streptosporangiaceae bacterium
CCAGCCCAGGCGCGATGGGCCAGGTCATGAAGGCGGTTACGCCCAAGGTCGCAGGCCGGGCGGAAGGCTCGCGGGTGGCCGCCGAAGTCCGCCGCCAACTCGCTGCCACGTGAGTGCGCCGCCGCCAGGCGTGCGCCAGGAACAGCAGCGCTGAACCCTTACTGTCGTGCTGACGACGGCGTTGGACCCTTGCTGTCGTTGGGCGTGGCGCTGGAACAGCAGCGTTGGACCCTTGCTGTCGTTGGGCGTGGCGCTGGAACAGCAGCGTTGTGCCGTTACTGTCGTTGGCCGTGGCGGCGCCTAGCTCAAGCGAGCTGGCTTTGCTCAGCTCAGTGACCGCCGCCTGGTGGGCCGCCGCCACCACCGCCGCCACCGCCACCGCCACCGCCGTGACCACCGCCGCCACCGCCGCCACCGCCGACGGGCTTGGGCTTCTTGGGTGGTGGCGGCGGCGAGGTGCCGTCGCCGAGCGAGAAGTAGATGCCGGGCACTGGACCGAAGGCCTTCGCTGGGCCTAGCGCGGCGCGGAGGAAGCTGTACTGCCAGGTGGAACCCGGAGCGTTATCGCCGAACATCTCCCCGGGACACTCCGGAATCCCACCGCCAGGGTAGGGGCGGTATGTGGCCTCCGGGCAGTTCAACATCGCGCCGGGCTTACCGTCGTAATGGATCGTCGTGGGATCGCTGGGGTTGAACACCGACACATAACCGACGAGCGTCGGCGTGTAACCGGCGAAGGCGGCGTAGTAGCCGTCGTTCGCTGTACCCGTCTTCCCGGCGGCCGGCCGGCCGATGGTGCGCCCCGCCGCGGTTCCGCTGGTCAGCACGCCGGAGAGCACGTAGTTAGCAGCGGCCGCGACGCCGCGCGACAGAACACGATGGCATCGAGCCGGCTCGACTGGCAACTGCTTGCCGCGCACGTCACTGATCCCTGTGATCGCGATCGGACGACAGTAGACGCCGCCAGAGGCGACGGTGGCGTACGCACCGGCCATCCCGAGCGGCGATACGTAGACCGAGCCGAGCGTAAAGGATGGGAGATCGTCTGCGGGATAGTTGTTGCCCTTAGGCAGGAACGGATCGGTGCGAAGCAGCGAGACGCCGTCCGCACGCTCGAGTCCCATGCTGGCCGCGGTCTTCACCACATTGCACAACCCGACCTGGTCTTCGAGAGCGGCGTAGTACTCGTTGATAGAGGCAACGGTGCCGAAGTAAAGCGGAATAGCGCCGCTCTCGCCGCCCTCCGCGTTGGACGGCTTGTACTTGGCGTACGCACCGTGGCAGCTGTAGTACGGCCCGAAGGTCTCTCCGTCGTGCACCTTGATCGTGGCTCCGAAGGGTACGTCCTGCTTCAAAGCAGTCACCAGGGTGAACAACTTGGACGACGAGCCGGTCTGCACACCAGTGCCACCGTGGTACTGGGTATTCACCGCGTAATCGATGCTGTTCTCTCCGGAGCCGAAGCCGTATCGGCGATTCACAGCGATGGCGCGGATGTAGCCGGTACCGGGCTGGAGCATCACCTCGGTGTCGACATCATGGTTCGGGTTCGCGTAGTCGTTGTCAGGCAGTACGTAGAACACAGCCTTGTCGGCGGCTTTCTGGTCCTTCATGTTGAGCGTTGTGTGGATCTTCAGGCCGCCGACGGTGGTTAGTTCGCCGTACGCGCGGCTGTAGGCCTTGTCGTGCGCCATGGCGGCCAGCACGTAGTCGCAGTAGTAGGCCGCCATCGCCACCTTCGGGCTCGTGCAGCCGGTCTGCAGCGGGACGGCCGACAGGTGCAGGCCGAGCGGCTTCTCGCTGGCACGATTCGCCGCGGCCTGGGAGATGTAGCCGAACTTGTTCATCTGCTGTAGCACTATCGCGCGCCTGGCGCGCGCCGCGGCCGGGTCGGTCAGCGGATCGTACCCGGCCGGGTTTTCCACCAGCCCGGCGAGAAGTGCCGCCTGGGTCAAGGTCAGGTGCTTGGCCGAGGTCGAGAAGTAGCGCTGCGCCGCGACCTGGATCCCGTACGCCTGATTCTCGAAATAAGCGGCGTTGAGGTAGGCGGTCAGCAATTGCGCCTTTGTCATTTTGTGCTCGACGACTGCCGCGATCCTAAGTTCGGTCAGCTTCCGCGCGAGCGTGTGCGACGTGCAGTCATTCTGCTGCGCCTTGGTCTTGGCGGTCAGGATGCACGCGTTCTTCACGTACTGCTGCGCTAGGTCAGACCCGCCTTGCACGGCTTGACCGCCGAGATCGAGCGTGATCGCCCTGACCGTCCCGCGCAGGTCGAGCGCGCCGTGCTGCCAGAACCTGGCGTCTTCGATCGCGACGATCGCGTGCCGCATGACCGCCGCGATCTGGTTGAACTTCACCGGCACCCGGTAGATCGGGTGCGGATAACCAGGGTAGTAGTACGCGAGCAAATGACCGGATGAGTCGAGCAGCTCCGACCTCGACGGCACCTGGCCGAAACCGGCCACCGGCATGTCATCGAAGGTCTTGGCCGCGTCCCGTGTCGCTACCCCGGCGACACCCACGATCGGCAGCAACGCCACGGCGGAAAGCACCCCGGCGACAAGCGACAGGATGGCGAGCATGCCAATGGCCTTAACGCCGGCGTGGCGACCAAGTCTGTACACGCAAACAGGTTACGCTGCCGGGCGGACTAGTCAGAGGAGGACATCGAAACGGCAGATAATCGCGGCTTTCGACCGGATCCGCGCCGAGAAAGTAGCTCTCGGTTGCGGAATGACTACACACCGAAGTGTCTATAGCCCATCAGGGCTATATGGGAAATGGGTCGGCCGGGGACTAGCGCAGCGGGCCGGAGTTCCGTAAGTTACTCTTTCGCAACCATCACTGGGGGGCACTGCCAGGCGGTCGTGCCCTTAAAGCATCTCAACAAAGCGCCACCCGGCGTGACGACCCGTTCACGGGCGTGACGATCAGGAGGAGTTGGGCCACATGTGGATCACCGATTGGACCGCCCGCGCCGCGTGCAAGGGGACGGACCCTGACGAGTTGTTCGTTCAGGGGGCGGCGCAGAACCGGGCCAAGTTGATCTGCCGCGGCTGCCCCGTCCGCACCGAATGCCTCGCCGACGCTCTTGACAACAGGATCGAATTTGGCGTGTGGGGCGGAATGACCGAGCGTGAGCGGCGTGCGCTGCTTCGCCGCAGGTCTGACGTCGTCTCGTGGCGTGAACTGCTGGAGAGCGCTCGCGACAAGTACGAGAGCGTCTCGAACGAACTGGTCGCCAGCTAGTCATTCTCCTGGTGGGCCGACGGCCAAAGCCGTGCCAATCCTCGGCAGTGACGGTGTCGATTCCGCCGTCTCGAAGCCCGGGATCAGTCGCTGAAAGCCGTGCCAATCAGCCGCAACCCATCGAGGTCGTGCACGTCTTCCGGCTGAGCTGGAATCCGAGCGACCGGAACGAGCGGATGGGCAGCGGTGAACCGTTCAGCCAGCCGCCGCTCCGTCGCGGCCTGCCGCATTCTTTCCGCGTGCAGCCGAAGCGCGGTGACCGCCAGCGCGGACGACTCGCCATCAGGCAGTCCTTGCAATGCCTCCACGGCCGCGAGACTCCTGGCCGCCGACAGCCTTGCCGCTGGCGACCTGTGAATCCGATTGAGTACCAGGCCAGCCAGCGGCATGCCGTCGCGTTCCAGCCGCTCTACGAAGTAGGACGCCTCGCGCAGCGCGTCGTGCTCGGGCGCCGCGATCACAAGGAACGCGGTACCCGGTGTCCTGAGCAGCCGGTAGGTGTACTCGGCGCGCTCCCTGAACCCGCCGAACATGGTGTCCATCGCGGACACGAACGTCTGCACGTCGCGGAGCACCTGGCTACCGATGATCTTGGTGACAACGCCGGTCACCATGCCGAATCCGGCGTTGAGCACCCGCAGGCCGGTCCTGCCGCTGAGCTTCGCCGGCGCTACGAGCAGCCTGAGCAGCCTCCCGTCGAGAAATCTGCTCAGCCGCTGCGGCGCGTCGAGGAAGTCAAGCGCGGATCGGCTCGGTGGCGTGTCAACCACGATCAGGTCCCACTCATCCGCACGACGCAGCTGGCCGAGCTTTTCCATCGCCATGTACTCCTGTGTCCCGGCGAAGCTCGATGACAGCGACTGGTAGAACGGGTTCGCGAGTATCTGAGCGGCCCGGTCGGGATCGGCATGGGCCTCGACGATCTCATCGAACGTCCGCTTCATGTCGAGCATCATCGCGTGCATGCTGCCGGGCGGATCCGCCCGCGACCCGTCGGCAGCTTGCTCGGCGGCGTTACTGGCCCCGACGCCGGGCACTGGCCGCGGTGTATTGTCCAGCACGGTCAGCCCCATCGACTGGGCGAGCCGGCGGGCGGGATCCACGGTCAGGACGACCACGTGCCGCCCGCGTTCGGCGGCGCGCAAGCCGATCGCCGCGGCGATGGTCGTCTTGCCGACGCCACCTGAGCCGCAGCACACGATGATCCTGGTCCGCCGGTCGTCGATCAGCTTGTCGATGCTGAGCAGCGCCTTCTTCGCCGTCATCTGGCTATGTCCCGATACGCCCGCTGATGCTTGATCATGCCGCGCCCTGCTCGCGCAGTGCCTTGGCGAGCCGGTAGAGCGCGGCCAGGTCGATGCCGTCGCTGATCAGCGGCAGCTCATAGCAGGGCTGGCCCGCCGTGTCGAGCGTGCGCCGTCGCGCTGACTGCGTCTTCTCAGTCCGCGCTTCGTCTGCCAGTTCGGCGGCGAGGTCAGCGGCCAGTCTCGCGTCCTCGCCAAGGCCGGCGGCCTTCAGCGCAACCTCAAGCGCCTGCGCGTGGCCGCGAGCGTCGTCAGCGTCGCCAAGCTCGTTCCAGCCGCGGCGCACCATGTTGACCATGATCCCGCCAAGTTGGATGCCGCCGGTGCCGACATCCTTCAGCTCGGCGATTCCGTCCAGCGTCTCCTGTACCGGCATCTCCTCGAGCAAAGTCACGAAGTGCACAGCCGTCTGACCTGACCTGATCACCTTCTGCACGGTGTCCGCATGGTTGCGAATCGGCCCGACCTTGGCCAAGCCAGAGATCTCGGACGAGACGTTCAAGAAGCGGCTTATCCGCCCCGTCGGCGGCGCGTCCATCACCACCGCACCGTAGACCGGCCCGCCGCCGGTCTTGCGCCGCGCCGCTTCGGCGGCCTTGCCGGTGAGCAGTACGTCAGCGAGGCCGGGTGCGATCGTGGTGGCGAAGTCGACGACGCCGAGCTTGGTCAGCGCCCGGCCAGCCTGCCGCAGGTTGTAGAACATCTCCAGGTACTCGATGAGCGCGGACTGCGGGTCAACGGCGAGCGCGAAAACATCGCCTCCTGGCCGGTCATCATCCGCGGGTGCGACTGCTACCCGGCGTTCCTCGTACGGCAGCGGCGGCACGTCGAAGAGCTGGGCTATGCCCTGCCTGCCTTCTACCTCCATCAGCAGGACTGGCTTGCCGTTGGAAGCGAGCGCGAGCGCCAGCGCCGCGGCGACCGTAGTCTTGCCCGTGCCACCTTTGCCGGTGACCACGTGCAGCCGCACGCCATCCCAGTCGGTGTCACGCACGCTCACGTGAACGAGGCTATCCGTAAGCAGGATCGGGCCGGATCGTGGCCGGTGCGTCACCCAGCCGTTAACGCAAGGTTGTGAACGGTGACTACGCTGATTACGAAAGACAGCGGACAGGTCTTGGTCCGGAACTAACTGGATAAAGAAGGTGTCGGCTATGGAAGGCTTGATCGCTTTCGTGGCGTTCGTCGCCGCGGGTGGTTTGATCATGTTCGGCCGCAGCGTGAAGCAGGTGCAGCAGTTCGAGGAGGGCATCGTCTTCCGGTTCGGGCGGGTCCTGCCGCAGACTCGCCAGCCGGGCCTGACCTTCATCCGCCCGATCGGCGACCGGCTGCAGAAGGTCAACAAGCAGATCATCGCCATGGCGGTGCCGGCCCAGGAAGGCATCACCAGGGACAACATCAGCGTGCGGGTCGACGCGGTTGTCTACTTCAAGGTCGTCGACCCGATCAAGGCGACCATCAACGTCCAGAACTACATGTTCGCGGTCTCGCAGCAGGCCCAGACCTCGCTGAGGTCCATCATCGGCCAGTCGGAGATGGACGAGCTGCTATCTGACCGGGACAGGGTCAACCGGCAGCTATGCCGGATCATCGACGAGCCGACCGAGATTCCCTGGGGCATCAAGGTCGAGCGGGTCGAGATCAAGGATGTCTCGCTGCCCGAGGGCATGAAGCGGTCGATCGCGCGTCAGGCAGAGGCCGAGCGTGAGCGCCGCGCCAGGATCATCGTCGCCGACGGTGAGTACCAGGCTTCCAAGCGCCTCGCCGCCGCCGCGAACGTGATGGCGCGCGACCCGGCGGCACTGCAGTTGCGGCTGCTCCAGACCGTGGTCGAGGTGGCTGCCGAGAAGAACAGCACGCTGGTGATGCCGATCCCTGTGGAACTGCTC
>DATNEK010000124.1:0-45723 GCA_035553055.1 Streptosporangiaceae bacterium
CGCGAACTGACTTCGGTCGGTGTCGATCACGTCAGCGACGATGCAGGTGATGTTGTCGGGGCCGCCTCCCCTGATCGCTTGCTCGATCAGCTCTAGCACGACCTGAGCTGGGTCGGATATCTCGGCCAGCGTCGTCAGTACGTCGTCGTCGCTGACGGCCACCGGCAGCCCGTCTGAGCACAACAAGAACCGGTCACCGAGTTCGGCGGTGAGCAGGGACAGGTCGGGATCGGCGTCGGTCCTGCCGTCAAGCGCGCGCAGCAGCAGCGAGCGCTGCGGGTGGGTTGCCGCCTCGTCCGGGCGGATCCTGCCTTGGTCGATCAGGGCCTGGACGAACGTGTGGTCTCTGGTGATCTGGTACAGATCGCCGTCTCGAAGAAGGTAGGCGCGGGAATCGCCAATGTGGCAAATCGCGGCGGTCGGACCGGACCAGAGCATCGCGGTCAGCGTGGTTCCCATGCTGCCGACCGCCGGATCGGCTTCGACGATGCCGCGCAGATTCTGCTTCGCCATCGCGACCGCTTCGGCGATGGCGTCGATCAGCTCGGCTTCTGGCATCGGCACTCGGTCGAGCGGCGCGACGCTCTTGATGACCGCTGCGCTGGCTACCTCGCCGGCCTCATATCCGCCCATGCCATCGGCCACCGCTAGCAGCCGGGGTCCCGCGTACGCCGAGTCTTCGTTGCCCTCTCTGAGCAAGCCGACGTCGGAGCGGACCGCGTAGCGGAGTGCAAATGTCATCTGCGCAGCTCCAGGACGATCTAGCCGGTCATGCTCGCCCGTACTTCCGTACTTCTGTCATCGAGCCTAGATCCTGGCGGATCTAGATGAGTACAAGCAAGAGGCTAGAACACCAATGTCACGAACCGGAAATACGGTGCTCGCATGGTATAGGAGTAACGCCAGTCGCGAGCAGGGTAGCTGCCATGCAGCCCTAAGTCATGGCCGCAGGTCACGCATCAAGGCGGACCAGGCCGACCGTGCGCTTAGGCTGATGGTGGCAAAACCCGCGGTTGACGTTAGCATGCTCCAGACGGCATGGAAGCGGAACGCGTAGGCGGCTCGGTGGGGGTGGCTAGGGCAGATCGGAGCGTGAAAGGCCGATGAGTGATCAGCCTGTGACGCTCAAGGACGTGGCAGCGTTGGCTGGTGTCCATCCGGCTACGGTGTCGCGCGCCCTCAACCCGGAGACCAGGCTACTGGTCAGCGACGAGACGGCCGATCGCATACTCGCGGCGGCTGACTCGCTCGGCTACCGGCCGAACACGGTGGCCAGGAGCCTGCGCACCAGGCGCTCAAGCACGGTCGGCGTGTTGATACCTGATCTCAATAACCCGCTTTTCCCTCCGATCGTGCGCGGGATTGAGGATCGGCTCGCGGCCGACGGATATGTGGCGCTTATCGGCAACACGGACGCCGACGACGAGCGGGAGCGACTCGTCTTCGAGTTGATGCGGGACCGGCACGTCGACGGCTTCGTGTTCGCCACCGCGCGGCTGCGCAGCCCATTGCTCGCCGAGGCGGCGGCGGCGCGGATTCCCGTGGTGCTAGTGAACAGGTACGCCGCCGGCTACGGCTTTCCCGCTGTGTCGGTGAATAACGAGGAAGGTCTGGCGTTGTCGGTCGCGCATCTGGCCTCGCTCGGACACCGCAGGATCGCCCATGTCGCCGGGCCTCAGGACATCTCAACCGGCCTGAGCAGGTACCGCGGCTTCGTCTCGGCGATGGCGGAGCACGGCCTGCCGGTCGAGCCCGATCTGGTGGTCCCGGCGTCCGCGTACACGATCGATGAAGGCGAGCGATGCTGTCGCGAACTGCTCGGGGTTCACAGCGGATGCACTGCGATAGCCGCGGCGAACGACATGCTCGCGGTCGGCTGCTACGCCGCACTGGAGTCGGCTGGCCTGTCGTGCCCCAAGGACATATCGGTCGTCGGCTTCAACGACATGCCGTTCATAGACAGGCTCACTCCGCCGCTGACGTCGGTGAGCTTCGCGCACTATGAGGTGGGCACCGAGGCGGGCCGCTTGATACTCGAGCAGATCGCGAGCCTGGGCGGCGCGGGCGTTTCGCGCGGTGCTGGCGCGTTGGGCGGCACCGCCGAAACCGGGAGCGCGGAGTCCGTCGGCCCGCAGGGCAACCGCCCGCCGACGGATGACGGCATGGTCCACTACCTGAAGCCCGAACTCAAGGTCCGTGGCTCCACAGGTCCGCCCGCACCGATGGCCGGATCCCGTTCCTCCCGCTCACCTGACCCGATGAGTCGTTAGGTCAGCTTGCCAGCCATCCAGTCGGCGCCGTAGTGACGATGCTTATAGGTCACGTTCGCGCAGCCGTGGTTGCCGTCAGGCAGCAGCAGCAACTCGGAGTTGTCACCGACCTCGTTGTGCAGGCGCTGGGCATCCTGCCATGGGAAGATGCGATCTTTCTGGCCCGCGATGATCAGCAGCGGAGCGGTGATGCGCGCGCCTATACCGACCAGGGTCAGCTCGCTGGCCCGCATCCGGGCCTGCTCCTGCGACTGTGACCTGGATCGGACGGTGAACGCCGCCCGGCTCAACTCGGGCAGCATCTCCCAGATGTCGCCAAGGCAGTAGGGTCCGCACAGCGAGATGCAGGCGCGCACTCGCCTGTCTCCCGCCACCACTCGCGCGGCGTAGTAACCACCGAGGCTAACTCCCCAGATGCCGACCTTGTTCGCGTCGATGCCCGGCATGGCGGTGACGGCGTCGATGACGGCTGAGCCTGGCACTTCCCAGTCGGCCCTGATCGGCAGGTCGTACTCGGCCTCACCCTGGCCCGGGCCGTCGATTGACAGCGTGGCCAGACCGCGGCTTAGGAACAGGTCTTCTGTCGGCCTGAACTCCTCCTTGGCGGAGTCGAGACCGGGAATCAGCACGACCAGCGGATGTGGGCCAGGTCGCGCCGGGCGCCGAAGCACGCCGGCGATCACGGAGCCGTCGAACGGTATCTCTATCCGCTCGCCGGGCGGGTCGAGGTGTGGCAGCGCGTCGCCAAGGCATCTGACGGCGGCTTGATGAGCCTTCCGCATCTGAACGATGTCGTCGACGAACATGAACTTGGCGAAGTGATAGTAGACGGCCGCCTGCGCTAGGTGCGCGCCAGCAGCGCGGGCGCGTCCAGCCGCGAGCGCCGCCCGGCCGAGCTCCTCATGCCCCGCGCCGGCCAGGCACCACTGCTCGCACCAGGAATCCCAGGTCTCGACCTTCGATGTCACCGTGACGAAGTCGCTGTAGTCGATCCCATTCGCGATGAAACGCGGTGCCCAGTGGCTAATGGCTGCCGCAACCCGACTGTCTGCCATGATGCAAGCATTGCACACGTTTGCAGCGTCTGTCGGGTGAAAAACTGTACATTGACAGGAGGCGGCCGAGTACGCGACAGTTTCTTCTGCAAACGATTGCCGAGGGTAGCCAGGCTGCGGCTTGAGCAGCGGAAGGCAGGGTCGGCCGGGCACGCGCTGGGGGGCGGATTGTCGGAGGTGGCACAAGGGTGGGCACACTAGCCGATCAGAGCAGCGAGCATCGGCTTGGCTGGCTCGGGACCGGGCGCATGGGTATTGCCCTGATTCACCGGCTGCTTGAAGCTGGTTGCGACGTTACTGTGTACAACAGGACCAAGGCCAAGGCCGAACCGCTCGCGGAGGCCGGGGCTAAGATCGTGGACTCGGCGGCCGATCTCGCCATGGTAGACATCCTGTTCGTCACCGTCGGCACCTCGCAGGATCTGATCGACGCCGTGATCGGGCCGAAGGGAGTGACGTCTGGCGGGCGGGCTCCGTCGATCGTCGTCGACTGCTCTACCGTGTCAGCGAAAGATTCCGAGCGGGTCGGTATCGAGCTTGCCGCGCTCGGATGCAGCTTGCTTGCCGCCCCGGTGATGGGCAATCCGAAGGTGGCCAGCGTAGGGCGCCTTACGTTCGCGGTGTCTGGGCAGGAGGCGGCGTTCGCCGCCGTGCAGCCTTACCTGGCCATACTCGGTGCAGGAGCCACGTACGTAGGCGAAGGCGAGCTGGCCAGGGCGGTCAAGCTCTGTCACAACCTATTCCTCGGCGTCGTCATCCAGTCGCTCGCCGAGGTGACTGTGCTCGCTGAGAAAAGCGGCATCAGCAGGCAGGCGTTGCTCGCCTGCCTGAACAACAGCGTCATGGGCTCAACCTTCAGCCGGTACAAGACCCCGGCGCTGGTGAACCTTGACTTCCATCCCACATTCACCACCGTGCTGCTGCGCAAGGACTTCGACCTTGGCCTGGCAGCGGCGCGCGAGCATGAAGTGCCGATGCCAGTGGCGTCAACGGTGTACCAGCTCTTGCAGAGCCTGGTCGGCCACGGTTTCGGCGAAGAGGACTTCGCCGCCTTGCTCGTGCAGCAGGCCAGGTCAGCCGGTCTGGAGCTGACGAGCGAGAATGCGCAGGTATCTGACGGGCTTACGCTCGCCACCGATTGATCGAGTTTCCCATCAACTCGGAAGGAGGACCGGGGATGAGAGTTCGCAACGCCCGGTTCTTGGTTGTTGGAATTACCGCTGCCGTGCTTTCCGCCGCGCTGGCAGCTTGCTCGAGCAGTTCATCAGGTTCAAAGGGCACCGCCACCAAGGCACCCATACTGATCGGCGCCTCGCTGTCGCTGACCGGCGGATTCTCCGCCGACGGCCAGGCGTTCATGCGGGGCTACCAGTTGTGGGCCCATGACGTCAACGCCGCGGGCGGCCTACTGGGGCGTCAGGTCAAGCTGGACATAAAGAATGACGCGAGCCAGCCCAATCAAGCAGTGACCAACTACCAGTCGCTGATCAATGTTGATCACGTCAACCTATTGTTCGGGCCTTTCTCCTCGCTGCTCACGCTCCCGACGGTGCAGGTGGCCCACAGGTATGGCTTCGCGTTCGTCGAAGGTGCTGGCGGCGCGCCGTCGGTCTTCGCCACCAAGCTCGACAACTTGTTTGACGTGAGCCTGCCGGTCGACGCTTCCACGCTGCCGCTCATTGACTACATCAACGCGCTGCCCGTTAATCAGCGGCCCAAGACGGCCGCCTTCCCGACGAGCAACGACCCTTTCACCCAGCCGCAGATCCAGTTCGCGCAGCACATGCTGAGCACGGACGGGGTCAAGTCGGTCTACAGCAAGGTGTTCCCGGCTGAGCCGACACAGTACAAGGGCATCGCCGACCAGGTGGCGGCGAGCAAGGCGCAGATGGTCGTGCT
Source organism: Streptosporangiaceae bacterium (assembly GCA_035553055.1). Lineage (GTDB taxonomy): Bacteria > Actinomycetota > Actinomycetes > Streptosporangiales > Streptosporangiaceae > Chersky-822. Next base: position 5,225 of record DATNEK010000124.1, read on the forward strand.
CGGCTCGGTCGACGTTCCGACCGTCGCGGCCTTCACCCAGGCGTTCGTCCAGGCGCATTACCAGCCGAAGATCTTCATCGCCACCGCGGGACCCGATCAGGGTGCCGCGTACGTCAAGGCGGTTGGCGGCCAGGGCAACGCCGACGGCGTCATGGTGCCGAATGCCTGGTACGGCGGCTCGCTGAATACGCTCAGCAGGAAGATGGTCGCTGAGTACATCGCCAAGTACGGCGGCACCCCATCGGGCATCAACGCCGATGTTGCCGAGGCCTACTCCGTAGGCGAGGTCATGGCCCAAGCCGTCACCGCCACGAAGGGTCTGGACAACAGCAAGATCATCCAGTACCTGCACGCCAACACGATGAGCAGCGTGCAGGGCCCGGTGAAGTTCGACGCCGTTGGTCAGAACTTGGCCGCGACAGCGTTCGTATTCCAGTGGCAGCGGGCCGATTTCCTCCAGGTGCTTCCGCCTGGGTCAGGTTCGGCGACGGTCGTGTATCCGAAACCCGCCTGGGGCAAGTGATCATGCGGGTGCACGGAGAGTCGCGCGACGCCAGAACGCGCGAGCGGCGCCAGCACGTGCGAAAGAGGTAGTGGTTGATGGCGAGGTTCCTCCAAGCCGTCGCTGACGGGATCTCGGGCGGTGCTGTCTACGCGCTGATGGCAGCGGGGCTGACGCTGATCTTCGGCGTGCTTGACATCATCAACATCGCTCAGGGCATCCTTGTCGTGCTAGCGGCATACCTGAGCTACGCGCTCTCCGTGCACCTGCAGCTCGACCCGCTACTCGGCCTGGTCATCACCGTGCCGGTAATGTTCGTGCTCGGGGTGATCATCCAGTGGGCGTTCATCAGGCGCCTGCGCGGCCGCGAGCGCACGGCCATGTCGCTGCTTGTCTGCTACGCGGTCGCGGTCATCATTGAGGGCGCGCTCTACGCGGAGTTCGGCGGCACTCCGGTCACTATCCACATGTCGTACGCGACCTCGCCGACCGCCCAAGTGCATGTGCTCGGCTTCTACCTCGGGTACATCTACCTGATCGGATTCGGCCTGGCGGTTGTCGCGATCGCGGGCATCTACCTGCTGCTTTACCGTACCAAGTTCGGTCGCAGCATCAGGGCCACGACCCAGGACGCGGTAGCGGCCCGGCTGATCGGCATCAATGTCGACCGGGTGGCGGCCGTCACCTTCGGCATAGGCGTCGCGGTGACGGCCGCTGGCGGGATGGTGTTCGGCGCGACCAACGCGTTCAACCCGGACAGCGGGTACGACCTCATCTCAAGGCTGCTTTCGATAGTCATACTCGGCGGGCTCGGCAGCATCGGCGGCGCGCTCGTCGCCGCGATGTTTATGGTCACTCTCGAGGAGATTGTCAACATCTGGCAGCCGACCTGGGCGGTCGTGGTCTACTACGCGGCCCTTGTAATCGTCCTTTTCCTCAGGCCGAATGGCCTGTTCGGCAAGAAGGCGGTGCGGGCGCAGTGACGACCGCACGCGTCTGGCAGTGGTCAGGAAGCTTGCTGCTGCTCGCTGCCGCGGCCGTCTTCCCCCTGGCGTTCACCAACCCCGCTATCACCAACTACGGGGTGTACACCCTCATCTTCGTCGCCGCCGCGAGCGCCTGGAACATCTTCTCCGGCTACAGCGGTTACATCTCACTCGGACACGCGGTCTTCTTCGGGAGCGGCGCCTACTTCACCGGCATCGCGACCCGTGACTGGCACTACACCGGGTCGCAGGTCTTCGCGCTGCTGCCGCTGGCCGGGCTGGTTGGCGCGATACTGGCCGTCCCGTTCGGCCTGCTCGCGCTGCAGGTGCGCCGCCACACCTTCGTGGTCATGACGATCGCGGTGTTCTTCATCTTCCAGCTAATGGCGTACAACCTGGCCACAACCGGGGGGACCTCCGGGCTGCTCGCACCCACCATCAACTACAACGCTGCCACCTACAACAACCCCTTCTACTACGCTGCCTTCGCGATCGCCGCTGGCACGATCACATTGTCCTGGCTGATCCGCCGGTCCAGGTTCGGCCTCCAGTTGCGCGCCATCAGGGACGACGAGGACCGAGCCCGTGGGCTCGGCGTGCGGGCGATGCAAGTCAAGCTCAGCTCTTTCGTCATCTCCGCCGTGCCGGTCGCGATGATCGGCGGGGTCTGGTGGTACTACACGACTCTTGTCGACCCTTCGTCTGGCTTCGACCCGCTGTTCGACGTGGCCGTGGCGCTGATGGCTTTCCTTGGCGGCCTGGGCACTGTGGCAGGACCCGCGCTCGGAGCGCTGATCATCGAGCCTGCCGAGTTGTACTTCCAGCAGCAGGTGTCAAGCGGCTACATCTTCCTGATCTTGTACGGCGCGCTCTTCCTGGTCGTGATCTTGATCATGCCGCGCGGTATCCTTCCCACGGCGGGCGAGCTGATTACTAAATGGCTCACGCGGCGGAAAAATGGCACCGGGCCGACCGGCCAAAGGCCGCCGGTCGGCGCGTCTTCTTCCGAGGTTGACCCGACCACGGACGACTCACAGGGGCAATCACCCCGCGCCAGCACCGCTAGCGGGCTCGCGTGAGCGCGCTGCTTCGCACCGAGGGCCTGGCGAAGGCGTACGGTGGCGTGCAGGCACTCAACGGCGCCAGTATCGAGGTCTCGCCCGGCCGCATCACCGGGCTGATCGGTCCCAACGGCTCGGGCAAGACCACGCTGTTCAACGTCATCACCGGCTATGCTCGCGCCGACGCCGGCCAGGTCTTCCTTGATGACAGGCCGATCACCAACTTCAGGCCCGAGCGCGTGTTCGCCCTCGGCATCGGCCGGACGTTCCAGCTCACGAGGATCTTCCCGAGCCTGACCGTGCTCGAGAACATGCTGATCGCCGCGCAGCACAAGGAACGCTCGCGCAACCCGTTCGCGGTCGCCGGCGGGCCGGCGTCCCGGCGCCATGCCATGGAACTCCTTGAGTTCACCGGGATCGTTTCGCACGCGAGCGCGCTGGCGCAGACCCTGTCCTACGGGCAGCGCAAGCTGCTCGAGCTGTCCTACGTGCTCGTCGCCGACCCCGACGTCGTCTTGCTCGACGAACCGGCCGGAGGCGTCAACCCCTCGCTGATCAACCACCTGGCGACGCGGATACGCGAGCTGAACGCGGCCGGCAAGACATTCCTGATCGTGGAGCACAACATGGACTTCGTCATGCGCCTGTGCGATCCGATCACGGTACTCGACTACGGCAGCGTGATCGCGTCGGGACCGCCCGACCTTGTCCGCAATGACCCGAAGGTGCTCGACGCGTACCTCGGCGTGGGCGACGATGAGAGCTGAACCTACTGGCCAGGCCGCGCTCGTCATCGACGACGTGGTGGCCGGCTACGGCGGCGGTGATGTGTTGCACGGCGTTTCCTTCTCGGTCGCTGAGGGCGGACTGACGTGTGTCGTCGGCCCGAACGGCTCAGGTAAGTCGACGCTGCTGCGTGCTATCAGCGGTCTGCTGCGGCCGCGCCGGGGCAGCATCACGTTCTTCGGCGAGTCGCTGGTCGGCAAGAGCACGCGGAAGATACTCGATCTCGGCGTCGTCCACGTGCCGCAGAACCACAGCCTGTTCGGCCAGATGACGGTGCGCGAGAACGTCGAACTCGGCGCTTACACGATCAGGAATCAGACCCTTGTCAAGCAGCGGCTGGCCGCGGTCGAAGAACTTTTCCCTGACGTAGGGCACTGGGCGCGGCAGAAGGCCGGGAGCCTGTCAGGCGGTCAGCAGCGACTGGTGGAGTTTGCCAGGTGCCTGATGCTCGATCCGAAGCTCGTCATTCTCGACGAGCCGTCAATGGGACTGTCGCCCAAGATCCTGCGCTCGGTATTCGGCGCTGTGTCGATGATGAACGCTAACGGCAAGACGGTGCTTCTCGTTGAGCAGAACGCCAGAGCCGGGCTGCGACTGTCCACGCACGGCGTGGTACTTGAGAACGGGCGGGTGCGGCTCGAAGGCAGCGGTCGCGAGGTACTTGAACATCCGGAGATCGGCGCTCTGTATCTCGGCGGAGCGATCGCAGCAGGTGATTCGGCGTGAGGTGACGGCTTTGGCGACTCGAACTTTCGGAACGAACGCGGTCGACTGGGAGGAACGTATTGACTTCGGGCGGCTGCGCGCCGAGCGGCTCGCCCGGCTCAAGGCCGAACTCGACCGGTCAGAACTCGGCGCGCTGCTGAGCTTCGACATGTCCAACACCAGGTACATGACCGCGACCCACATCGGCACCTGGGCGATGGACAAGCTGATCAGGTTCGCGTTGCTGCCTCGCGGCGGCGAGCCCATCGTCTGGGACTTCGGCTCGGCGGCCAGGCACCACCAGCTATACAACCCCTGGCTCGACCACACGCCGGGTGAGCCGACGGCGGCAGGCGCGGCGCGCACCGGTGCCCGGGCTGGCATTTCTACCTTGCGCGGCGCGTTCAACCCCAACGCCGGGATCGCCGCCGACGTGGCCAGGAAAGTCGCGGACGAGTTGCGCGCGCACGGATTGGCGGACGCGCCGCTCGGCATCGACGTCGCCGAGATGCCGGTGCTCGACGCGCTCAGAGCCGAGGGCATCCAGGCCGTCGACGGCCAGCAAGTGTTCCTGTCCGCCCGCCGCATCAAGACCAAGGACGAGATCGCGCTGCTAACTGCGGCCTGCTCCATGGTCGACGCCGCCTACACCGAGCTATACGAGTTCCTGCGGCCAGGCGTGCGCGAGAACGAATGCGTCGGGCTGGTCTCCAAGGTGCTCTACGACCTGGGCAGCGAGTACGTTGAGGGCGTCAACGCGATATCCGGCGAGCGCTGCTCGCCGCACCCGCATGTGTTCAGCGATCGGCTGATCAGGCCGGGGGACCCGGCGTTCTTCGACATCCTGCACAGCTACAACGGCTACCGCACGTGCTACTACCGCACGCTGGCCGTCGGCAGCGCTTCGGTGGCACAGCGGGACGCCTATACGCGCTGCCGTGAGTACATGGACGCGGCGATCGCCCTGGTCAAGCCGGGAGCCACGACCGCCGACATCGTGTCATTGTGGCCGACAGCGCAAGAGTTCGGCTTTCCCGACGAGACGGCGGCATTCGCTCTCCAATATGGTCACGGTGTCGGCCTGTCAATATGGGAGAAACCGATCTTCAGTCGGCTAGTCTCGCTCGAGCATCCCGAGCCGCTCGAGGAGGGGATGGTGTTCGCGCTCGAAACCTACTGGCCGGCCAGGGACGGCTGGTCGGCGGCGAGGATCGAGGAAGAGGTCGTGGTGACGGCGGATGGCTGCGAGGTCATTACGAAGTTTCCAGCCGAGGAGTTGCTGGTCGCTGGCCGCAAGTACTGGACGGCTGGCGGCGCACTCAACACGCTGAGGGAGAGCCAGTCGCACCTGAACACGGCGGCGGGCCGGGGCGAAAAAGGATCGGGTCGGGCGGAGGAGTAAACCCAGTGACTCAGGCTGAAGACACGGCGTCGGCCACGCCAAACGCGGACGAGTTGCTCGTGCTCTACGAGCAGATGGCGATCATACGCAAAACGGAAAAGGCCGCGCACGACCTGTTCTTGGCCGGCCTGGTCAAGGGCACCACCCACCTGGCCGCCGGGCACGAGGCGGTGGCGGTCGGCGCGAGCGCGGCGCTGCGCCCCGACGACTATGTGTTCGCTACTTACCGAGGTCATCACCACGCGATCGCACGCGGCGCCACTCCGGAAGAGTGCCTGGCCGAGCTGATGAGCAAGGCGACCGGCATCTGCCGGGCCAAGGGCGGCTCGATGCACCTGACCAAGGCCTCGTCGGGCATGCTCGGCTCGTACGCGATCGTGGGCGCGCACCTGCCGCTGGCCGCCGGCGCCGCCTGGTCGGCCAAGCTGCGCGGGACCGGCCAGGTGGCGGTCGCGTTCTTCGGCGATGGAGCGACCAACATCGGGGCGTTCCATGAGGCGCTCAACATCGCGGTGGTGTGGTCACTGCCGGTGCTCTTCATCTGCGAGAACAACCTTTACATGGAGTACACGCCGATAGGCTCGGTCACCGCCGTGGCCAATCCGGCCGCCGATCGCGCGGCCGCGTACGGCCTGGAAGGCGTGGTCATCGACGGCAACGACGTGGTGACCGTGGCACAGACCGTCGCGCGGGCGGCCGAGCGGGCTCGGGCGGGCCACGGCCCGGCGCTGATCGAGGCGCGTACCTACCGGCATTTCGGGCACAGCAGAACCGACCCAGCTACCTACCGGCCAGCCGAGGAACTGCGGGAATGGCTTGAAAAAGATCCGCTCGGCATCGCCATATCCAGGCTTTCGACGCTCGGGGTGACCGCCGGGGAAGTCGAGCAGGCCGATCAGCGAGCCGAGCAGGTGGTCGCCGCCGCGGTCGCCGCGGCCAAGGCCGCGCCGGGCGCCGATCCGGCTGAGGCACTCACAGACGTGTGGGCAGACGGAGGTTCAGCATGGCGGACATGATCTGCGTTTGCCGAGGCGCCATTCGGCGCGTGCGCGTGTGGTTGAGGTGGTCACGTGGCTGAGACGATGCTGTGTCTCCGAGGCGCCATTCGGCGCGTGTGGCTGAGGTGGTCGCGTGGCTGACAGTATTAGTTACCGTGATGCGGTCGCCGAAGGCATCGCACGCGAACTGCGGCGGGATCCGTCCGTGGTCTGCCTTGGTGAGGACATCGGCCTGGCCGGCGGTGTGTTCAAGACGACCCAGGGGCTGTTCGGAGAGTTCGGGTCGGCGAGGATCTGGGATACGCCGATCTCCGAGCAGGCAATCCTCGGCCTGGCGATGGGCGCGGCGATGACGGGGCTGCGACCGGTCGCCGAGATCATGTTCTCCGACTTCTTCGCGGTGTGCTGGGATTATCTGGCCAATGAAATGCCGAAAATGCGGTACATGACGGGCGGGCAGGTGACCGTTCCCGTCGTCGTGCGCACGGCCAACGGCGGCGGCCTCGGCTTTGGCGCCCAGCACTCGCAGGCCACGGAGAACTGGGCGCTGACCATACCTGGCCTCAAGATCGTCGCACCGTCCAATCCCGCCGACGTGATCGGGCTGATGGCTTCGGCGATACGCAGTGATGACCCTGTGGTGTTCTTCGAGCACAAGGGACTGTTCGCGAGTAAGGGCGAGACGGCACCGGAAGGGCACGTCGTGCCGCTCGGCGAGGCAAATGTCGTCAGGGAAGGCAGTGACATCACCGTCGTCGGGCTGGCCGCCACCGTGCCGATGGCGCTGGCCGCGGCCGACCGTTTGGCCGCCGACGGGATCAGCGCCGAGGTCGTCGACCTGCGCTGCCTGGTGCCGCTCGACATGGCGACCGTGCTCGCCTCGGTGGGAAAGACCTCGCGGCTGATGATCGTTGAGGAGAACCCTTACCAGGGTGGCTGGGGCGGCACCGTCGCCTCGATCGTCGCCGACGAGGGTTTCGAGCTGCTCGACGCGCCGATCCGCAGGGTCGCGGCCGCATCTGTGCCGCTGCCGTTCGCCGATGTGCTCGAGCAGCAGGTCATCCCCACCGTAGAGTCCGTGACCGCCGCAGTCAGGAAGCTCTGCGACTACTGAATTTCTGGCGTCTCCAACGACGGCAACGTGCACATCGCCGCTGTCCGGGACCGGGGCCGCAGTGAGCAGCAGCTAGGTGGATTGCCGAATCAACTCTCGACTGCGGGGGTCGGCACCTGAATCCACCTCGCCCGGCCGCCGCCAGTGCGATGGATACCCGGATTCATCGCGCTTCCCGAGCCCGGCCGCGCGATGGATCCCCGGATTCACACCCAGTTTCCCTGATGGATTGCCGTATCCATCGCACGGGTTGGTGCGGGTCGGTGCGATGGATGCCCGAACTCATCGCGCACGCTGGCCCGCCGGATGCGATGGATGCCCGAACCCATCGCGCACGCTGGCCGTTCGGATGCGATGGATGCCCGGACTCATCGCGCAGGCTGGCCGTCCGGATGCGATGGAAGCCGCTGTCCGGCGGCGCGTAACGGGGCCTAGCGGAGAGTTTTCGTACGGGAGGGGGAGAGTTCCCGGATCGTCGGCTGATTTTTCATGTGATAACGCTTAAATATTTCTGTAACGCGACAATCATTTGCCATCGGACGAAAACCCTCCATGGCGGACACGGAAAGCCTCCGGCACACGGTAACGTCCGCCAGGCAGGCGTCGATCTTTCTGCAATCACCCTGCGCCCGGCACCGCCGCGAACCCCTGGCCATTGCCTTGGTCTGCAATGGGAGAACTTGGCGCAATGGCCGCTGTGACCCATTTCATAGTCAGCATTTCGGCATTCGGTGCACGTGCATCCGCAAGTTCGGGCATCGTAGAAGGAACGGTAAGCACCCTGCGTGTTCGATGAGTTACTCTGAGTAACCATCATCGCCTTGAACCTGCGGAACATCGGCGCGCCAATGCCTGAAATCGGGCAGTTGTCTGGGTGAGAAGTTGAGCACGCCATTAGGGCGTGCAAGTCGGAAAGTCCGCGGTTGTCATCACAACGACGGCTGTCATCGCAGCCCTCGCTCAAGTCAAGGATCATCGTCGCGCTAAGCGCACCGGCCTTCGCCGTCACGGCGATCGCCGCAAGCGGGGGGATGTCCGCCACCGCATCGGCACAGCCGGTCAGTCAAATCCGTGCGGTGCGAATGGCAGAAACGACCAGCACGCTCGCGCTCAAGGCCAAAACCGTCACGCTACGTGCCAGCACGGTCCAGGCCACCACGCACCGCAAGCATCGCAGGCGGCTGACTCCCAAGCAGATCGCATGGAACATCATGCACTGGTTCGGGTGGAAGGCTAGGTGGCAGTTCAGGTACCTGAAGTGGCTGTGGGACCGCGAGAGCAGCTGGAACAAGTACGCGACAAACCCGTACTCGGGTGCCTACGGCATCCCGCAAGCGCTTCCTGCCGGGAAGATGGCGTCCTGCGGACGCGACTGGCGCACGAATGCCAAGACGCAGATCCGCTGGGGCATGCGCTACATCAAGCACACATACAGATCACCCAAGCGCGCCTGGTGGCATGAAGTCTACGACGGGTGGTACTGACGGGTTAGCGAGCGCTGCCCCCGTGCCAGGCATCAGGCGGCAGGCCGCCTGGCACGGGGGCGGCTGGGTCGTACGGCGTGCGGGTGTAGATGAAGGATGCGACGTCGAGCGCCGTCACCTTTCCATCGGACCCGGCCACGGCGATGAGCGGCTCGCCTGCCATGTAACCGTCGAGGCCGCGCCAGCCGCCGGTGGCATCACGCCTGAACCGCATGCCGCGGCCGTCCGCGCCATCCCGGCTCAGGTTGAGTTCATCGCCTGACAGACTGAGCGTGTACGGTGCCGGGCCCCAGAACCAGCTACCGAGCAGCGCCAGCAGATCGGCGTCTACCTGGGTCGGCTTCCACTCGGCCGGCACGTAAGGCTCCTCCTCCGCCAAGATCGCGAGCAAGTCGGCGCCAAGCGACATGCCATAGCCGGCGGTGGAGTTGCAGGCCACGATCACGGTGTCGGCGCCCGGCGCGTCGGCGATCGCGAGCAAGGCCATGAAGCCAGGCATCGACCCGGTGTGGCCGTAACGATGCCCGGCGGAGTTCCACAGCTGCAGGCCGAGCCCGTAGGCCGAGGTCCACGGCTGACCGGTCGCCTCGACGATCACCACAGGCTCGCGCATCTCAGCGAGTGTTTCCTTGGCGATGATCCCGTCCAACTGGCCGCTCAGCAGCTGGGCGAACCTGGCCAGGTCGGTCACGGTTGTCCAGAGCTGTCCGGCTGGCGCCATCGCGCCAGCGTCGTGCTCAGGCTCGGCGAGCAGCACGTCCGCGTAGGGGTGCACGGCGTAACCGGTCGCGTGCGGCGGCTGCGGGCGGAGCGTCGTCCTGGTCATTCCGAGTGGCGTAAGCAGCTCGCGGGAGATCACCTCGTACCAGCCCATGCCATGCTTGGCGGCCAGCAGGGCGCCGAGCAGCGCGTAGCCCACGTTCGAGTAGTGGTGCCGCTTGCCAGGTGCGAACCTGGCCGCGTCGTCGCTTAGCGATCCGGCGGCCAAGTCGGCCAGCGATGATCCAGCCGTGCGCTCCCACCACTGGCCCGCGGTCTCGGCGCGTAGCCCGGACGAGTGGGAGAGCAGCTGGCCGATGGTCATCGCCGCGACAGCGGCAGACGCGCCAAGACCGGTGACGTCCAGATGCTCGCCAAGCTGATCGGACAGGGTGAGCTTGCCGCTGTCGCGCAGCCGCATCACGCAGAGGGCGACGAAGGTCTTTGTGATGGACCCGGCCCGGTACTGGGTGTCACAATCCGGCCTGTGCCCGCTGACTTCGCCGCGGCCGCCAGCCCAGGCAAACTCGCCGTCCCTGGCCAGCCCGGCGACGATTGACGGCAACCGCTCGGCGGCTTGGTCACGCGCCAGTCGCGCATCGAGCAGCCGCTTCGTTCGGTCATCAAGCATGCTGGCTACCGTACTCTTTGCTGGTCTTTGCTAACCGAAGGGGCCAAGTTGCCGTTCTCGCTACCCGACAGCGACATCGTATCGATCATCGACGCTCCGCCAACCCCGCTCGCCGTGCCGTCGCCCGATGAGCAGTACCTCGTCTTGCTCCGTTACGAGTCGCACCCGCCGATCTCGATGCTGGCGAAACCATCGGTCAAGCTGGCCGGGCTGCGGATCGATCCTGTGCTCGGCACGCGTCAGCGCACTAGGAGGTTCAGCGGGCTTTCTGTGCTGCGCATCAGCGACGGAACGCTGCATGACTTGTCGCTGCCTGCGCAGGCCCAGGTGAGCCTGCCGGTCTTCGCGCCTGACGGCAGCCGGTTCGCCTTCATGGTCGACGAGCCTGACGGCGTCGGCGTGTGGGTGGCCGAAGGGAGCGGCGAAGCTGATCCTGTCCAGGTTCCTGGGCTGCGCGTTGTTGACGTACTTGGCGGCGAGCCGCCCAGTACCGGTGCGACCATCGGCTGGTCAAGGGACGGCCGTTGGCTGCTCGCGCTCGGGGCTGCCGGCCGCCAGAACGTGGTCGATGGCCCCGTGGTCGATGGCCCCGTGGTCGATGGGACGGTGGTCGGGTCTTCTGTGATCGAGCCCAGAGTGGACGAGGCCATCGGCAAGAAAACCAAGATGGCGACCTTCCAGGATCTGCTCAAGACCGCGGCGGACGAGGACAGGTTCGAAGCGCTGGCGACATCGGTGCCGCTGCGGGTTGACCCTGAGACCGGAGCCTCGCAGCGGCTGGGATCGCCTGGTCTTTACCAGTACGTCGGCGACTCGCCCGATGGCCAGTACCTGCTCGTCTACCGCCTGCGACGGCCATTTTCCTTCCGCGTGCCCTACGGCTACTTCGCCAGGCGGATCGAGGTATGGACGGCCGCGGGCGAGTCGGTCACGGTGATCGCCGATCTGCCGGTCAGCGACGAGGTGCCGATGTTCGGGGTGCCGGTCGGGCCGAGGTTCGTGTCCTGGGCTGAGCGATCGCCGGCCACGTTGCTGTGGACCCGCGCGCTCGACGGCGGCGACCCGATGGCACCAGCCGAGCACCGCGACGCGATCATGACGTTGACGGCCCCGTTCGATGCCGAGCCACGGCTCGCTTTCCGTGTCGAGCACCGCTGCCTGGGCTGGAACCACATGGACGCGGCTGACGCGGTCATGCTCACCGAGCACGACAGGGACCGTCGCTGGTTGCGGACCTGGATCTGCGACCTCGCCGAGCCTGAGCGCAACCGCGTGCTGTTCGACGTGTCAGAAGACGACGCCTACGGCGATCCTGGCGATCCGATGCCACGGCTGCATCGAGACGGTGCCAGGACGATCCGTCAGGTCGGCCAGGACATCTTCCTGCGTGGCGACGGCGCCACGCCGGACGGCGAGCGCCCGTTCATCGACAGATACAACCTGGAGACCGGCGAGACGACCAGGCTGTTCCACAGTCCGGCCGACGCACACGAGACTGTGCTCTGCTTCGCTGGCGGCGACGTCGACCAGATCGTCATCTGGCATCAGAGCAAGACCGAGCCGCCCAACTTGCGGGTGATCGAGGTGCTGGCCAGGGGGGACGGGGGCACCAGGCGGCTTACCGACTGGCCTGACCCGCACCCGGCGTTCACCTTGATGGAAAAGCGCCTGATGCTGACCGATCGAGGCGACGGCGTCCAGCTATCCGGCATGCTGTACCTGCCTCCAGGCTACGAGCCTGATCGCGACGGTCGGCTTCCGCTGGTGATCTGGGCCTATCCGCTTGACTACGGTGACGCGAGCACCGCAAGCCAGGTACGGGTCACCAGCACGAGGTTCACCAGGTTGAACTCCGCTGATCCCGCCTGGTTCGTGCTGCGCGGCTATGCGGTGCTCGCCAACGCCACGATGCCGGTGATCGGTGATCCCGAGACGAAGAACGACACCTACATCGAGCAGATCACTGCGGCCGCCGCCGCTCACATCAAGACGGTCACCGAGTGCGGCATCGCCGACCCGGCGCGGGTGGCCGTTGGCGGCCACAGCTACGGCGCGTTCATGACGGCCAACTTGCTGGCGCACACCGACCTTTTCGCCGCGGGGATCGCCAGGAGCGGCGCGTACAACAGAACGCTGACTCCGTTCGGCTTCCAGAGTGAGCGGCGCAGCTTCTGGGAAGTGCCCGGCGTCTACGACCAGGTGTCTCCGTTCAGGTACGCGGACCAGATCGCAGCTCCGATCTTGCTCGTGCACGGCGAGCAGGACGCCAATTCCGGCACCTTTCCTGTCCAGTCAGAGAGACTGTTCCAGGCCATCCAGGGCACAGGTGGCACGGCCAGGCTGGTGACCTTGCCGTTCGAAAGCCACTCCTACATCGCCAGGGAGTCGGTGCTTCACGTGCTCGCTGAGCAGTTCAGCTGGCTGGACCGGTGGCTAGGCTCCTAGATGGGGTATCCGGCCTGGAAGGGTGATCGGGCGCGCAGGTCATCACGCAGCATCCGGCCGAGCTTACGGGTCTCCCTGCGGTTGATCAGGCCACCAGCCACGGCGCCCGTCAGCAGCGGGCCGAGCGAGAACACGCTCCTGCCCGCCCGCGCCGTCAGTCGCCGCTGCAACTGCCTGGCCAGCGGCGACCCGGCGGCCACCACCAGGCCGCCTGGTGCGAGCGCGATACCTCGGCGTGACGCCCACGCGCCGACGTAGGCAGTCATCCGCTCGATGACGCCGCCAGGCGCGCGTATCCCGTACACCTCATGCAGTTCTGCCACCAGCTTGATCTCGATGCCGACGACCGACAGCGTCTCCGTCGCGACCTCCACCCCTGCGACCGGCACGAAAGGCAGCATCGACCAGGCGCCGACCGCGACGCCGACGGTCGCCGACGCCCGCGAGGCACCCTCGATCAGGGCATCGGCGATCTGGTCTGGGCTCCGATCCGGATACTGGGACCGGAGCGTGGCCAGGTCCCTCACTGGCAGCCGCGGCGCCATGGCAAGCACCTGGCCGCTCAGCCACTTGCCGCCTGAACTCATGCCCCTGCCGGTAATCCGTGCGCCGCGGCGCGCGGCATCGGAGATCGCCGCGCCTAGCCGCCTGGTCTTCGACACCCGATCGGCTCGCCTGGCTGCCCGCCTGGCGAACCGTGCCCGCAGGCCCCGAAGTCCCCGCTTGCGCGGCTCGGCGCTCCTGCGCTCATCCTGCGTAGCTAGCTCGACCGCCTCTGAGACGGTTTCTAGCGCGGCCCGGGTGACTTCGTCTGGCTCGTTGCCTGTTGGCTCCATAACGGAGGAGGTATCACATCTTGGCCGTCGTGGTCTCCCCCCGGTCAGCTTTGGTCCGCTGGCTATGGCACACTCCAAGCCATGACTGAGGAGACGCTGGTTGTTATTAAGCCTGACGGCGTGGCACGCGGCCTGACCGGCCGGATCATCGAGCAGTTTCTTGACGCGGGGCTTGTGCTGACCCGGCTTGAACTAAGGAGCGCGTCGGCCGATCTGATTGAGCGGCACTATCCGGATGACGAAGCCTGGCTGTCGTCGGTCGGCGGCAAGACGATCGCCGACTATGAGCGGCTTGGGCTTGATCCCGCCGAATTCTTCGGCGGCGTCGACCCGGTTGCCATCGGCCGGGTGATCAAGAACTGGCTGGTCGACTACCTGACCCAGGGTCCAGTGGTGGCGATGGTGTTGCGCGGCAACGAGGCGATCGGCCGGGTGCGGACCCTATGCGGCAACACCGTTCCGGCCATGGCCGATCCGTCGACGATCAGGGGACGCTTCAGCTCGGACTCCGCGGCGGCGGCCAACGCCGAGAAACGGCCTATACAGAATCTGGTGCACGCGTCCGGCAACGCGCAAGAAGCGAACTACGAGATCGGCCTGTGGTTCCCTAGCTAGCAACGTGGTGTCCTGGCAGTCAACGAGCCGTCAACAAACAGCGCGGCTGCCGCATAGAAGGATTCGCTGGGGTGAGATGCAGGCATATGAAGGAGGGGTGCCTGCCGGTCAGCGATCTATCACTCGACGCGAGCGCACGTTAGTCCCGTGCGTTGGATCCGCTGCGGCAGCTACCCTTTTTTGATGCAGGCGGCCCTCGCCGGGTCTGGTGAGTATGCCCAACTGTCCGGCTAGCTCGCATAGAGTGACCGTTCGAGGAACCGCATCAGCGCTGCTAAGGAGGATTGTGTGGCTCGCCCTGTAGCGCCAGTCCATCAGTCGCATAGGTCGATGGACGGAGCCGGCAGGCGCGGTCCCGTTCCTTGGCGTCGCGAGCCTCAGCGGCGCGGCATGCGCCTGATCACACGGGTGCTGCTCGCGTGCGTGACGACGCTCGTCTTCGTTGTCGGATGGTCGCTAGGCCACGCGCTGACGACGCCAGGTGGCGGCACCGTCGCCGAGCGGGTCGCCGAGTGGGCGCGGACCCACTACCTGAGCCCGCTTGTCACCTTCGGCGAATGGCTGACCTACAACCCGCCCACGAAGGGCGGCAAGCCCAACGTGGCGTTCAACAAGCAGGGCGGGCAGATCGTTCACAAGCAGAAGCACTACCACGGGCTGGTGCCGATCATCCCTGACAACCTGGCTCCCATCGCCGGGCATAGGCTGCCTGGCGAGGGCATCTGGCGTGAGGTCGAATCCGTCAAGGGCAAGCCCGCGGTGTTCAAGACTTACCTGCGCTTCAGCCGCGTGTACACGTCCTATTACGCGGGACTCGTCTCTATGGACCAGCGGTTGCTCAGGTTCAGTCTCCGGCCAGGCACCGAGGACCCTGGGCCTGGTAATTGGGGCGCGCCGAACTACATTGCCTCAGGACGCCGGACGGGCCTGGTCGCTACTTTCAATAGCGGTTTTAGGATCTATGCGTCAGGTGGCGGTTTCTACCTGCACGGGCACTACCAAGGCGCGCTGGTGAAGGGCGTCGCGTCCGAGGTCTACTACAAGGACGGTCGGCTAGCGGTCGGGATCTGGGGGCGCGGCAACCTGCACATGGGGCACAACATCGCCGCCGTCAGGCAGAACCTGCACCTGATCGTGGTCAATGGCAAGGTTCCGGCCGCGGTCGACCAGAATGTGCTGTCGAGCTGGGGAGCGACGCTTGGGGGTGGCTACTACGTCTGGCGTTCTGGCGTCTGCACCACCAAGGACAACCGCGTCATCTACACCTACGGGCCAGCGCTCAACGTCAGGGAGCTTGCCGACCTGCTGAGGCGCGCCGGATGCGAAACGGGCATGGAGCTTGATATCAATCCGGACTGGATGTCGTTCATGTACTATTTGGCGAAAAATCATCCAGCTAACCCGACGCCGCTGAACCTGCTGCCCACGCAGGTTCAGCCGCCTGACAGGTACTACTTCCCTGCTAACCGCGACTTCACGGCGGTCTTTGCCCGATGACAGTGCCGACACCAGCGACTCAGGTAAGTGAGCCGCATAGCAGTACCGCTACGCGCCTAACCTGGCCCTTGCGGTGGGTGCTTGCCGTGCTGCAGACCACCAGGCCGAGGCAGTGGCCCAAGAACCTGCTTGTGTTCGCCGCACCGCTGGCTGGGCACACGGTTGGTCGCCCCTACGGGTTCTGGTACGCGATGACGGCCGCGATCGCGTTCGTCGCGGCGTCGTCGGCCGTCTACCTGGTCAACGACGTGGTCGACGTGGAGCGGGACCGCAACCACCCGTACAAGCGATCACGGCCGATCGCCGCCGGCCGGCTGCCTGTCTCGCACGCGATCGGCGTGGCCGTCTGCTGCGTGCTAGCTGCTCTCGCCGCGGGATTCGTCATCGGCGAGCCCATGCTCACGGCGGTGATCGCCGGCTACCTGATCATCTCGTTCCTTTACTCGGCCGGTCTCAAGCACACCCCGGTGATCGAGCTTGCCAGCGTGGCGTCGGGTTTCGTGCTGCGGGTACTCGGCGGCGCCGTTGCTACCCATGTGCCGCCGAGTGGCTGGTTCTTGCTCGTATGCAGCCTCGGCGCGCTGATGGTGGCGATCGCCAAGCGATTCACCGAGTTGACCGTGCTCGGCGCGGACGCGGCCAAGCACCGGCCGGCGATGCGCGGGTATTCGGCGCAGGCGCTGCGGATCGCGCAGCGTGTCGTGTCGGCGGTCATGATCGTCAGCTACGTCTTCTGGGCGGCGAACGAGCCGGTGCTGCGCACTCGGACGTGGCACCTGATCAGCTCCGTCGCGCTGCTAGCCGCGTTGACCCGGTTTGACCGGCTGACCGCTCGGGCGACAAGCAAGCCGGTCGAGGACCTGATTGCCCGCGATCCCGTGATGGTCGGCTGCGAGATCGCCTGGCTGGTGCTGTTCGCGCTTGGGCTTTAGCTGCCTGTGACCGTGGCTCGGCTACGGCCATGAGGATTGACGGCTAGGCTGCGGCTTGTTTCGTTGAAGGAGCCTGTCATGTTCGACAACCTTGGTCGCCCGGCTCGGATACTGCTGTTCGGCGGCACCAGCGAGATCGGCCTGGCGAT
The DNA here is from genome assembly GCA_035553055.1 of Streptosporangiaceae bacterium. Lineage (GTDB taxonomy): Bacteria > Actinomycetota > Actinomycetes > Streptosporangiales > Streptosporangiaceae > Chersky-822. The sequence goes on from DATNEK010000124.1 coordinate 22,127, forward strand.
CATAGCCGCGCTCAAGGCCCCGGCGGACACGCAGGTGCTGCTCGCCGGGCGGGATGAAGCCAGGATGGCGGCGGCAGGCAAGGAACTGCCGTTCAACGCCGTCGGGATAGAGTTTGACGCTCTTGACCTCGAGGCACACAAGGCCGTGATCGACAAGGTCTTCGCGGACGGACCGGTTGATCTGGTGATAGCGGCGACCGGCATCTTGACCCCGCAGGCCGACGTCGACGCTAACCCGATTCTTGGCGCGCGCATGATCGAGGTGAACTTCACCAGTCACGTGACCACCGTGCTTGAGGCAGTCGCCCGCATGAAGGCCCAGCGACACGGCACGATCGTGGTGCTCTCCTCGATCGCGGCGGTGCGGCCGAGGAAGGCTAACTTCGTATACGGCGCGGCCAAGGCTGGCCTCGACGCGTTCGCCCGCGGCCTGACCGACGCTCTGGACGGCACGGGGGTCCGACTGCTGCTCGTCCGTCCTGGTTTCGTCATCGGGCGGATGACCGCCGGCATGACCGCGGCACCGCTGTCGTCGACGCCAGCACAAGTAGGCGCGGCCGTGGCTGCCGCCCTTGAGGGCAGCGCGTCGCAAGTGTGGGTACCGCGAAGCCTCAGCGTGCTCGCGACGGTGCTGCGTATGGTGCCGAGGTCCATGTGGCGCCGAATGCGCCGTTAGCTGGGCTAAGCCTGCCTTTGTGGACAATTACCAGCACGGACGTTCTGCCGAGTAATGCACGGTATGCCCTTACGCTGGGCAAACTCTAGGTGACGTGGTTATTAGCGCCGCGTTTACATGCCAGGAAAGCTAAACTCTTTACTTGGCGATTGGCCTTTTATTAATTCACTAAGGCATTGGCGTTCCGGTCGGCCGGGCATGATCATTTACGGCCGGACCGGGCACCTCACTGGCGCTTCGGGCCGCGCCGGTGACTCAAGAGGCAAGGAGGCGTTCGCTGTGAGCACCACAGGCTCGACCCTCACCCGAACTCAGCAAGTCCCTGTTGGGGCGCGGCAACTGCACATCGCGATGATCGCTCCGCCCTACTTCGATGTCCCGCCCACCGCGTACGGCGGGATCGAGACGGTGGTCGCCGACCTGGTAGACGCGCTCGTTCTTCGTGGTCACAAGGTGACCTTGATCGGCGCCGGCCGGCACGCCACCCGGGCCCAGCGGTTCATCACCACGTATGACGTAGGACCGGCTGACCGGCTCGGGGAACCGATGCCAGAGATTGTGCACGCGGCGAAGGCGGCCGCCATACTCGACACGATCGATGTGGACGTCATCCACGACCACACCATGGCGGGGCCGCTGATGGCCAGGGGGCGGCTGACACCCACCGTGGTAACCGCGCACGGCCCGGTGCACGGTGACCCTGGCGAGTACTTCCGGGCGCTCGGCGACACCATACAGCTCGTCGGGATATCCGAGGCGCAACGCGCGATGGCGCCCGACCTGCCCTGGTCGGCGCGGGTGCACAACGCGATCAAGACCGAGACGTTCCCGTTCCGCCGCGAGAAGGAGGGTTACGCGCTCTTCCTCGGCCGCTTTCATCCCGAAAAGTCGCCCCATCTGGCCATCGACGCGGCCAGGGCGGCCGGCCTACCGGTCATCTTGGCTGGCAAGTGCAGCGAGCCGGTCGAGCGGTCCTACTACACCCGCGAGATCGAGCCGAGGATCGGCAACGACGTCACGATATTCGGCATCGCCGACGCCATGGCCAAGCGGCGGCTGCTGTCACGGGCCGCGTGCATGCTGTTCCCCATCTCATGGGAGGAGCCATTCGGGCTGGTCGTCATCGAGGCCATGGCGTGCGGCACGCCGGTGGTCGCGCTTCGCCGCGGTGCGGTGCCCGAGCTAGTTGTCGACGGCCACACCGGGGTTATCGTCGACCAGCCAGGCGAACTGCCAGAGGCGATAACACGGGCCAGGCAGATCGACCCGGCAGCGTGCCGCAAGCACGTCGAGGCGAGCTTCACCGTGGAAGTGATGGCGGCGGGTTACGAGGCCGTCTACCGCCAGGCGCTGGCGCGCCCGCCGGAGCCGTGGATGACCATCGCCGGGTCGGCGCCGGTCATCTGACGCCACTCAGCTGACCTGGCCTTTGACCTGGCCACTTCGTCGCCGGTGGCCGCTAGCGGGGAGCTGGTGGCCACCGGCTCGGCCTTTTGCCGACCAGACGGCAACGGGCACATCGCTGCTGTTCGCCAGCGCGCGCCAACGTGCGCGAAACCACGCCGTCAGCCAGGTTCTGACTCTGAAACAGCCCGCCAGAGGGCAGGTATAGGCTCAATGGCCGTGGGGGGTCAAAGCACCCGGGCGACGCAGCGGCTATCGATGCTTGGCATACCGTTCCGGTTGCATAGTTACCCGCACGACCGCAAATCACGGTCCTACGGGACCGAGGCGGCCTCGGCACTCGGAGTGCCGGGCCAGCAGGTGTTCAAGACCTTGATCGCGTCCGTGGATGGCCAGCTGACGGCGGCCGTCGTACCGGTGACCGGCCAGTTGAACCTCAAGGCGCTGGCCGAGGCGGTCGGCGGCAAGAAGGCGGAGATGGCGCGGACGGCAGTCGCCGAGCGGGCCACCGGGTACGTCGTCGGCGGGATCTCGCCGGTTGCCCAGCGCAAGAGCCTGCCGGTGGTACTCGACGCCTCCGCGCTCGGTCACAAGACAGTGTTCTGCAGCGCCGGCCAGCGCGGCCTGGAAATCGAACTCGCTCCCGAGGACCTGGTGCTGGTCACCGGCGCGACGGTGGCGCCAATCGCCAGGCCGTAAACGACGCAGTGCCCTAGCGACTGCCGCGGGCCTAGGCGGCGCTGTGCCCGGGGCGACGCTGTGCCCAGGGCGACGCTGTGCCCGGGGCGACCTCCGCGGGCCGTTTCGCCCCTGGGCTAGCCGTCCGGCGCGATGGATTCGGGTATCCATCGCAGCCGGCGCGCCAACCCGCGCGATGGATCTGGCAACCCATCAGGGAAACCGGGTGTGAGTTCGGGGATCCATCGCGCGGCCTGGATCGGTGGGTGCGATGGATTCGGGTATCCATCGCACATGCGGGGGCCGCCAACTCACCGCGACCCGAACCAGGTGACTGATTTAGCCTTTATGTCGGCTTTACATGGTGGAGGTAGTGGTGATCGCCGGGGCGGCGGTCCTCGGGACTGCCTGGATTCCGCGCAACGGGAGTTTTCGGCTGATCGCCAGCCCGGTGACAGCAGCGGCGGCGGTGATCACGAAGGCGACGGCTACCCCGGAAGCCAGCGGCCAGCCGAGGCTGACCGCCGCGCTGATCGCCGCGCCGCCGATGCCGATGCCGAGAGCGCTGCCGAGTACGTCGGCCAGGTTGAGCGACGCCGAGGCCCAGCCCTCCCGGCCGGCCGGCGCCGCATCCAGCATCAAAAGCGTGATCGGCGCGTAGGACAGGCCCATGCCGAGCCCGGCGACCGTCCAGGAAACGATGCCTTCCACGATGCTGACCTGGCTCGAGAGCATCAGCGCTAGGCCGGCGATGCCCGCGAGTACGATCGAAAGACCGATCCTGATCAGGCGGCGGCCTTCCCAGCGAGTGTTCACCTTCGCCTGAAACCACGCACCTGCCGTCCACGCTAGCGTCGAACCGGTGACCGCGAGACCGGCCACCACCGGACTGTGGTGCCGCAGGATCGTGATGGTCAATGTCACGAAAGCGTCGGCGCCGAAGAACGCGAACGTTACCAGCGACCGGCTCAAGATCGTGGCCGGCAGCCCGTACCTGGCCGTCAACGTGCCTGCTGGCATGAGCCGCCGCAGCAACGGCACGCCGATGCCGATGCCCAGGGCGATGAGCGCCGCCCCGGCCCCGATGGCAAGGTCCCTGGTCGGCCAGCCGAGCCCGGCCAGCCGCGCCGAAGCCGCCGCCGAAGCCGCATGCCTCGCGACTGACGGCGTCGCTGCAGCGGTTCCCGTAGATCCGGCAGCGGCGCTCCCGGAGCCGGCCGCCAACGTGAGCCCGCCTAGCACGAGACCCGCCGCCACTGCTACGCCGACACCGTCGACCAGTCGGTGCCCCGCACCGGACGGCTTCTCCGGCCGGCCAAGCTTGACCAGCGCCGGAATGGCGAACGGACCCGTCAGGGCGATGAACGGCAGCAGGCCCAGAAACACCCAGCGCCAGCCGAACAGCTTGGCGATCTCCGCGCTTATCGCCGGGCCAGCCAGCCCAGGTACCACCCAGGCAGTGGACAAGATCGCCATCATCTTGGCTCGCAACGCCTCAGGCAGGCTCCGCCCGATCGCCACGTAGGCCACCGACGGCACCGCGCCGGCACCAAGTCCTTGCAGCGCCCGGCCGGCTACCAGCACCGGCATCGACGGCGCCAGCCCGGCGATCGTCAGGCCGACGGCGAAGACGATGATCCCGACGACGTAGGGGATGGCCGGGCCCCGCTTGTCAGCCGACCGCCCGGCGGCGACGATCCCGATCATGGTGCCGAGCAAGAACGCGCTGAAAACGAACCCGTAGAGGCCGAGTCCCCGAAGGTCACGAGCCACCAACGGCATCACGGTCACCACCGCGAGCGCCTCGGCCGCCACGAACGTGATCGTCAACACCAGGCCGCCGGTCAGCGCCCGCCGCCGCGCCGACCACAACCCCTCGCCCATCCGCTGCCCCCCATCTGCGAGATCTTGAAGTGACAGTCTAAGAGTTCAAGTTCACTTGAAGTAGAGTCTGGGTAGCGGAACCCGATCGCTTTGCTGACCTGAATCTGACCGACGCAGGCAACAACAGCCGCCATGTTCGTGACGTGACATTGTTGCCATGGGCCTGTCTACCTATTGGACGAGTTACATCGACCGAAGCGTGTAGAATAAAGGACCGTTTACGGATCAGAGTATGGTGGCATATATTGCTAGTCGGCAGGCAACAAGTCGGCTTACGATTTGGGTGTCGACCAGACTACGGGTGCACGGCTGGAAAAGGACAGTCGGGTCTAGGGGAGTATCTTCATCTGGGACGGTACGGCGCACTTCGAAGGAAACACTGGTCAAGTAGTCTATGAATGGGCAATGAGCTACGTCAGGAAGCATGTGCTCAACTTTGCCGATGTGGTCGGCATCGCTGGTCTGTGCGGCGAGCCCTTCCATCACTGCTCGAAGCCATTCCGGTGATCTTGACCAAGGTACGCGTTCTGGTGGCGCTGTTCGCGGTCGCGCTGACGGGCTGCTCGGGTCACGGTCCGCAGAGCGGGCTCGGGTTGCCCGTCCCGGTCGAGACTTTGAACCGACTGCCCGCCGGCGTATTCTATTTGCTGGCTGGCCGCCAGAACATCTACTCGGCCAACATCTGGGAGGTCACGCCTGCCGGGCGTGAAGTACAACTTACGCATAATCGCGTTGGTTTGGGAGTTTCCTGGTTTTCCGCGTCGCCAGCCGGGATAGTCATGGCAGATGCGAGCAACGGCGCAGACGAGCTAGCTAAGCTGACCGCGCATGGCCCGCAGTGGCTGCCAGTAGGCCAAGCGCGCGAACCTGAGATCGGCGGGCAGGCGCCGGCCATCGACCCATCCGGACAGATCACATATGTGGTCCCGCCAGCTAACTACGGCCCGGCACATAACTACTACGCTGTCTGGGTAGCACCGTCGTTCTTGGAACGGGGCCGAATCCTTTACAAACAGCGCGACACGCTCGTAGGTGAAGCCTTCGGTCCGTACGGGCAGATCGCGGTTATGAACCGGCCCTACAGCCCGCCACTTCGTGGCAGACGTGCGCACCTATTGATGATCTCACCGGATGGCAAGACCAAGATCGTTAACACGCCGTTCTGGTCGCTGGCCGAAGTCATCTGGCAGCCCAATGCCGTCGCGCTGGCCGTCGCGTCCGTCGCCCACCGTACCGAACTGATATTTCCTAGCGGCAGGAGGCAGATGCTGCCGCGAGGATGGCTGCCGCTGAGCTGGAGTCCACGCGGCAGCCGATTGCTCGTCCAGCACGGCAGGCTGCTCGGCTTGTGGTCCGCTGGCGCACCGAACCGCGTTGCCGTCCTCGGCGAGACGAGCCGTCAGTTCGCCGTGCTCAACGTTGACTGGCTTGCTAGTCGCGCTCCCCTCTGAGCCGCGCGGCGGCCCGCACTCAGCCTGGGTGCGGCACGCAGACGGCGCCCCGGTCGGCGCCTGAGACCAGCGCGGCGTACTTGGCCAGCGCGCCGCTTGTGTAGTTCGCCGCAGGACGCTTCCAGCCGGCCCGTCGCCTTTCCATCTCGGACTCTTCCACGATTAGGTCGAGTCGCCGCCCCGGCACGTCGAGCACGATCTTGTCGCCGTCTTGCACCAGCGCGATCGGCCCGCCGTCGAACGCCTCGGGAGCGGTGTGCGCGATGCACGCGCCGAACGTGGCACCGGAGAACCGCCCGTCGGTGACAAGCACGACGTCCTTGCCGAGGCCGGCGCCCTTGATCGCCGCCGTGACGGCCAGCATCTCGCGCATGCCGGGCCCGCCCCTCGGACCCTCGTACCTGATCACCACGACGTCGCCCTTGGACACGCCGCCGCCGGTGATCGCCGCGAAGCAGTCTTCCTCCCGCTCGAATACACGTGCCGGGCCTTCGAAGCGCAACGTCTCAAGGCCAGGCACCTTCACCACGGCCCCGTTCGGAGCGAGGCTGCCGCGCAGCACCGCGAGCCCGCCCTCGGCCAGGATCGGATCGCTCACCGGGCGCACCACGGCGCCGTCAGGGTGCGGCGCCGAAGCCACGTTCTCGGCCAGCGTCCGTCCGTTGACCCCGACGGCATCGCCGTCGATCAGCCCAGCCGACAGCAGTTCCCTGAGCACGACAGGCAGCCCGCCGACCTGGTCAAGCTCGCTCATTACGAACCGGCCGGTCGGCCGCATCGACGCGATAAGCGGCGTCCGCCGGCTCACCACATCGAAGTCATCAAGCGTGAGCTCGACCTGCGCCTCGTTCGCGATCGCGAGCAGATGCAAGATCGCGTTCGTGGAGCCCGCCGTAGCCATGACTACTGCCGCCGCGTTGAGAAACGCGGTTCTCGTCATGATGTCCCTCGGACGAAGTCCAGCCGCCAGCGCGCGCACGGTCACCTCGCCCGTCGCCCTGGCCAGCGCCGTCCGCTCAGCGCTCACGGCCGGAGGCGACGCCGCTCCTGGCAGCGCCATCCCGAGCGCTTCTGAGCACGCCGACATGGTGTTCGCCGTGTACATCCCGGCGCACGACCCGGCCCCTGGGCAAGCGGCGCGCTCGACCGCGAGCAGGTCGGCGTCCGACATCTCGCCGGCTGCCTGCGCTCCGACCGCCTCGAACACATCCTGGATCGTCAGCGTCCGGCCGAGCGCGTGACCCGGCAGGATCGTGCCTCCGTAGAGGAAGGCGGCTGGCACATTCAGCCGGGCGCACGCCATCAGCATTCCGGGCAGCGACTTGTCGCAGCCGGCGATCGCGACGAGCGCGTCGAACCGTTCCGCGTGCACCATCAGCTCAACCGAGTCGGCGATCACCTCCCGGCTGACCAGCGATGCCTTCATGCCCTCGTGGCCCATCGCGATTCCATCGGACACCGCGATCGTCCCGAACTCGATCGGAACGGCGCCCGCCTGCCTGACGCCCTCTTTGGCCGCGGCGGCGAGTACGTTGAGGTGCAGGTTGCAAGGTGTCACCTCGTTCCACGAGGACGCCACGGCGACCTGCGGCAGCTTGAGGTCGTCCTCGCTGAGCCCGACCGCGCGGAGCATCGCCCGCTGCGGCGCCCTGGCTGGTCCTGTGGTAAGCGGCCCGCTGCGCGGCCGTGGAAGATTGGTCATGTCTAAAATTCAAACCCTTCTAAGCAGAAATTGCTTGCTGCCGGCCGCCGTCCTTAAGGCTCAGGCCGGTACCAACGTCTGTGTTCCGGCCCGGAGCAGGCCGTAGCTGATTCCGTCAGCCAGAGCCTCCCAGGAGGCGGTCACGATGTCGTCGGACACTCCGACTGTCGTCCATTCGCCGTCGTGGTCGGCCGAGGTCAGCATGACCCGGGTGACGGCCGACGTCGCAGCACGCCCGTCGAGTATCCGGACCTTGTAGTCGACCAGCGCAATGTCGGCAAGCTGCGGATACAGGTCGGCGAGCGCCTTGCGCAGCGCCTGATCGAGCGCGTGCACCGGTCCCACGCCCTCGCCCACGGCGACCACCCGCTGGTCGCCGAGTAGCAGCCGGACGATGGCCTCGCTGCGGTCGGCGCTGCCCGCCCGCTCGATCACCACCCGGTACCCCTCAAGATCGAACCAGGAGGGCTCCTGCCCCGCGACCCGCCGTACCAGCAATTCGAACGATGCGTCCGCCGCCTCGAACGCGTATCCCCGATGCTCAGCCGCCTTGATCTCATCGAGCACAGCCGTAGCCAGTCCAGGATCGGCTGACAGATCGAGACCCAGTTCGGCCGCCTTGACCAGCACGTTGCTTCGACCGGCCAGCTCGCTGACGAGCACATGCGCCTGGTTGCCAACCCGAGCCGGGTCGACGTGGGAGTAAGCGTCAGGCCGCCGGGCGATGGCCGAGGCATGGAGCCCAGCCTTCGTGGCGAATGCCGACGACCCGACGTAGGGCTGCCTGGCGTCGAACGGCAGGTTCGCCAGCTCGGCGATCTCCCGAGCGGTCGAAGCGAGCGCGCCAAGCCGCCCAGGCGGCAGCAGCTCGTGTTCCCGCTTCAGCTCGAGGCCAGCGATGATCGCGAACATATCCGCGTTGCCGCACCGCTCGCCGTACCCGTTGGCCGCGCCTTGCACGTGAGTCGCCCCGGCGCCGACCGCCATGAGCGAGTTGGCGACAGCGCACGCCGAGTCGTTGTGGCAATGCACGCCCACTCGCAGCTCGGGGAACTTCTCGATGACCTCGCGCACGATGCGCGCGATGTCATCGGGCAGCGTCCCCCCGTTGGTGTCGCAAAGCGCGAGCGTGTCGGCGCCGGCCTGCGCGGCGGCGGCAAGCACTTCAAGCGCGTAACTCGCGTCAGCGAAGTAGCCGTCGAAGAGGTGCTCGGCATCGAACACGACCCGCCGCCCCTCGCGGACGAAGAACAGCGCCGAGTCCCCGACCATAGCGAGGTTCTCCTCGCGCGTGGTTCGCAGCGCCTCGTCCACATGGAGCGTCCACGACTTGCCGACCAACGTCACTATCGGCGTGTTGGCCTCAAGCAGAACCGCGAGATCCCCGTCGCCGTCGGCCGACCGGTTGGGCCGGCGCGTCGCCCCGAACGCGGCCAGCTTGGCGTTGTGCCACGGAAGCTCGCTGGCCCGGGCGAAGAACTCTTTGTCCTTCGGGTTCGACCCCGGCCAGCCCCCTTCCACGACGTCCACGCCAAGCGCGTCGAGCGCGGCGGCGACGCGGAGCTTGTCCTCCACGGTGAGGTCAAGCCCGACCTGCTGAGACCCGTCCCTGAGCGTCGTGTCGTACATCTCGACCGACCCGCGAAGTCCAGTGTCGCTCACCGCGATCCCTCCGCCCGGTCGAGTTCTCTAGCCAGAGCGTCGGCCCACGCCGAGGTAGAAGCAGCCCCGCCCACGGTGAGCACCGCGTCGACGGCGGCATCGAGGTCGGCGGCCGCTGCCGTCTCGCCGAGGTGATCGAGCATCAGGCTGGCCGAGAGGACAGCGCCCGCCGGGTTCGCCGTGCCGGTGCCGGCGATGTCCGGTGCCGACCCGTGCACTGGCTCGAAGATCGACGGCCCGGTCTTGTCCGGGTTGAGGTTCCCGCTCGCGCTGAGCCCGAGCCCGCCGGTCAAGGCCGCGGCGAGGTCGGTGATGATGTCGCCGAACAGGTTGTCGGTGACGATCACATCGAACCGGCCGGGATCGCTGACCAGGTACAAGCAGGCCGCGTCCACGTGAGCGTAATCAAGCTGGACGCCGGTATCGGAAGCGACTTCGGTGGCTACCCGCATCCACAGCGAGCCCGCGTTGGTGAGCACGTTGGTCTTGTGTACAAGCGTGAGCTTGCCGCTGCGCTTGGCAGCCAGCGCGGCCGCGTAGCGAACGCACCGCTCAACCCCAGCCCTCGTGTTGAGCGACTCCTCCGTGGCGGTCTCAAACGCCGTGCCCCGATGGACTACGCCCCCGGCGCCGGCGTAGAGGCCTTCGGTGTTCTCCCTGACGACGACGGCGTCAAGGCCGCTGTCACCGTGCGGGCTAGCTACGCCGGGCCGAAGCCGCGCCGGGCGCAGGTTGACGTAGAGGTCAAGCTCGAAGCGCAGCCTGAGCAGCAGCCCGCGTTCGAGAACACCCGGCGGCACCGAGGGGCTCCCGATCGCGCCCAATAGCACCGAATCCGATTTTCGAATCTCGGATAGTACGTTATCGGGTAGTACGATACGGGTCTTGTGGTAGTAATCGGAGCCGAGCGGGCAGTCGCGCCAGTCGATCGAGAAGCCGTGCTGCTTGCCTGCCTGGTCGACGAGTTCGCGTGCGACAGCCGTGACTTCGGGACCAATGCCGTCGCCCGCGAGGTGGGTGACGGCATAGCTGCGTACGTGGTCAGGCATCAGCCTTCCTCCTCGTGGTCGGTCGGTGCGTCGAGCCAGCTCATCATGCGGCGCAGCGGCCTGCCGACGCGCTCGATGTGGCTGGTCGACGCCTGCTCGCGCAGGCGCTGGAAGTTCGGCCGGCCCGCGTCGTCCTCGGCGATCCACTCGCGGGCGAAGTCACCTGACCTGATGTCGGTCAGTATTTTCGCCATCGCTTCCCTGGTCGGCTCTGAGATGACCTTCGGCCCCCTGGTCAAGTCGCCGTACTCGGCGGTGTCGCTGACCGAGTAGCGCATCCAGTTCATGCCGCCGGCCTGCATCAGGTCAACGATCAGCTTGAGCTCGTGCAGGCACTCGAAGTACGCGACCTCCGGCTGGTACCCGGCCGCGACCAGCGTCTCGAACCCCATGTTGACCAGCGAGGTAACCCCGCCGCACAGCACCGCCTGCTCACCGAAGAGGTCGCTCTCAGTCTCTTCCTGGAACGTCGTCGCCAGCGCCCCGGCCTTGGTACCTCCGATCGCTTTCGCGTAGGACTTGACCAGGTCCCACGCCTTACCGGAAGCGTCCTGCGCCACGGCGACAAGCACCGGCGTCCCCTGCCCCGCCTCGTACTGCCAGCGCACCGTGTGCCCGGGCGCCTTAGGCGCCACCATCGCCACATCGACGTCAACGGGAGGCGTGATGTACCCGAAATGAATGTTGAACCCATGCGCGAAGAACAGCGCGTCCCCCGCCTTCAAGGAGGGCGCGATAGCGTCCGCGTACAAATGCCGCTGCCCTGTATCCGGCGTAAGCACCATGACCAGATCGGCCCAAGCACACACCTGCGCCGCAGTGCCGACGGTCAGCCCCGCGGCTTCGGCTTTTTCCCTCGACTTTGACCCCTCTGGCAGCCCGACCCGCACATCGCACCCCGAATCACGCAAGCTCAGCGCGTGCGCATGCCCTTGTGAGCCGTAGCCAAGCACGGCGATCTTCCGCGACTGAATCAGCCCGAGATCCGCGTCTTCGTCGTAGTAAACGGTGGCCATTGTCATTTGTCCTTTCGAGAGTTCTTACTTAATCGATTCCCCGGCCCACGAGCCGGGTTCTAGAAATCGCGATCATCCCCGACCGCACAAGCTCAGCCGTGCCGTGCCGATCGAGGAGTTCAAGCAGGGCGTCGAGCCGGCCGGGAGAGCAGACCGCTTCGAGAACGATGGTGTCCGAGCCGAGATCCACCACGTTGGCGCGAAACGACGTGGCCAGATCGACAAGCTCGGCGCGCAGTTCAGGATTGACGCGGACCTTGATCAGCGCTAGCTCCCTCTCGATCGCCTCGTCTTGCACCAGCTCAGTGACCTTGAGCACGCGCACGAGCTTTTCTAGCTGCTTGTGCACCTGGTCGACCGGAGTGGACGCGCCGTCCACGACGATCGTCATCCGGCTGACCGCCGGGTCGGAGGTCGGGCCGACAGAGAGGGACGAGATATTAAAGGCTCGCCGGGAAAACAGTCCGGCGACGTGGGCGAGTACGCCCGGCTTATTTTCGACAAGAACGGACAGCGTGTGGGTAGTCACCGGGCCAGCACCTCCCTGCGCGCGGCCGCCCGCTGCTCGGCGGCGGAGAACTCCGGTCCAAGCACGATGTCGTCGTTTGAGTGACCGGCAGGCACCATCGGGAAGACGCCTTCGGCGTCGTGGGTGCGGAAGTCGACCACGGTCGGCACGTCGGAGATCGCCAGCGCCTTCTCGAGCACGGCGTCCACGTCGCCTGCCTGCTCGCAGCGAAGCCCGACGCAGCCGTAGGCCTCGGCGAGCTTGACATAGTCAGGGATCTTCGTGCCGAGGTGCACTTCGGAGTAGCGCTCGTCGTAGAACAACTCCTGCCACTGCCTGACCATGCCGAGGAAGCCGTTGTTGAAGATCAGCACCTTGATCGGCAGGCCCTCGATCGCGCAGGTGGCAAGCTCCTGCGCGGTCATCTGGAAACACCCGTCGCCGTCGATCGCCACGACGAGCTCGCCGGGCCTGCCGATCTGGGCACCCATCGCGGCCGGCACCGCGAACCCCATCGTGCCGGCGCCGCCTGAGTTGATCCAGCTGCGTGGCTTGGTGAAGGAGTAGTGCTGGGAGGCGTGCATCTGGTGCTGGCCGACGCCGGCCACCACGATCGCGTCGCCGCCGGTCATCGCGGACAGGCGTTCCACCACGTGCTGCGGCTTCAGCGGGCCATCCGGCTGCTGGGCATAACGCAGTGGGTAGCTGTGCTTCCAGCCGTCGGTGGTCGCGCGCCATTCCGTGGTGTCGCCTTCACCGTTCGCGTCGATCTCGGCTCGCATGGCGCTCACCAGGTTAGGTAGCACATCGGCCAGGTCGCCGATGATGGCCACGTCGGGGCGGCGGTTCTTGCCGATCTCGGCCGGGTCGATGTCGACGTGCACGATCTTGGCGTGCGGCGCGAACGCGGCCAGCTTGCCGGTCACCCGGTCGTCGAACCTGGTGCCGAGCGCGACGAGCAGGTCGCTTTCCTGGAGCGCGGTCACCGCCGCGTACACGCCGTGCATGCCCGGCATGCCGAGGGCGAGCCGGTGGCTGTCGGGGAACGCGCCGCGGGCCATCAGCGTGGTGGTCACCGGGGCCTGGGTCAGCTCGGCCAGTTCGCGCACGGCCGCGTGCGAGTCCGACTTGATCACCCCGCCGCCGACGTACAACACCGGCTTGCTGGCCTGCCGGATCAGGCTGGCCGCCTGCGCGATCTTGCTGGCGTCGGCCGGGCCGGGGATTTTGTAACCGGGCAGGTCCATGGTGGGCGGCCAGGCCCATGGGCCCTGCGTCTGCAAGATGTCCTTGGGAATGTCGACCAGGACCGGGCCTGGCCGGCCGGACGAAGCGATGTGGAAGGCTTCGGCGATGGCGGCCGGGATGCGTCCGACCTCGGTGACGAGCTCATTGTGCTTGGTGATCGGCAGGGTGATCCCGGTGATGTCTGCCTCCTGAAAGGCGTCCGTGCCGATCAGATGGCTCACGACCTGGCCGGTGATAGCCACGATCGGGACCGAGTCCATATAGGCGTCGGAAAGCGCCGTTACCAGGTTGGTCGCGCCAGGGCCGCTGGTCGCCATGCAGACGCCGACCCGGCCGGTGGCCCAGGCGTAGCCCTCGGCCGCGTGCCCGGCACCTTGCTCGTGCCTGACCAGGATGTGCCGAAGGGAGGACGAGCGTATGGGGTCGTAGGCGGGCAGGATGGTTCCGCCGGGCAGGCCGAACACGATGTCGACGCCCTGGCACTCCAGGCTTTTGACGAGCGCCTGGGCTCCGGTCACTTCCACGGTATTGCTCCTTCTGCGGGGGTCCGGGGTCGCCCCCGGGCCAGCCACTGCTTGGTCTTCCTACTATTCGCCCGCTCAACAAAAAACCTCCTGGCCGTCCGGCCGAGGAGGAGTAGCGCGAGCCCGTCTGCTTGGGCTCGCGCTAGGTGATAAGGAGTACTCGGATCAAAGAGATCAAGATTTCTGTGAGATCGGGCAAGGGCTAGCTCGATGAGGCCGTGGGAGGCGACGCTGCCCGCCGCCCCCCACAATAGGGCATTTCATGTAACCGCGCGGACCTGGGGTCGAGATGACGGAAGCCAGATCGGCCGGCGTTGCTCGAAGCCCGCGATCGCGTCGGCGTGCCGCAACGTGATGCCGATGTCGTCGAGCCCTTCGAGCAGCCGCCATCGCGCGTAATCGGGAAGCGCGAACGGGAAAGTCAGCCCGGCGGCGGGAACGGCCACGGTGCGATCGACTACGTCGACCAAGACGGTCGCCGATGGATTGGCGGCGAGCGCTGAGCCGATCGCTGCCACGGCGCTCTCGTCGGCCTGGGCCGTCACCAGGCCAGCGCCGATGCTGTTGCCGCGGAAGATGTCGGCGAAGCTCGGCGCCACCACCGCGTCAAAGCCGAAGTCCTGCAGCGCCCACACCGCGTGCTCGCGGGACGAGCCGCAGCCGAAGTTCGGCCCGGCGATGAGTACTTTCGCCAGGTCAGCGCCCGGCTGATTGAGCACGAAGTCAGGATCGCCGCGCCAGGCGCCGAACAAGCCAGGACCGAACCCGGTCCGCTCCACCCGCTTGAGCCACGCCGCCGGGATGATCTGGTCGGTGTCGATGTTCGGACGGTCGATCACGACCGCGGGGCCTTCGACCCGCGTTACCGCGCGCATCAGCGTGCTCCTTCCAGATCGCTGGGGGCAGCGAACCGGCCGGCCACGGCTGTCGCTGCGGCCATCGCGGGGGAGACCAGGTGGGTGCGCCCGCCTGGCCCCTGACGGCCCTCGAAGTTTCTGTTGCTTGTCGACGCGCTTCGCTCCTGCGGGGCGAGTATGTCGCCGTTCATGCCGAGGCACATCGAGCAGCCAGCCGATCGCCATTCGAAGCCGGCCGACCTGAACACTTCGTCAAGGCCTTCGGCCTCGGCATCGACCTTGACCCTCGCCGAGCCCGGCACCACGATCGCGCGGACACCTGGGCTGACCTTCCTGTCGCGCAGCACGGCCGCTGCTGCCCGGAGGTCAGCCAGCCGGCCGTTCGTGCACGAGCCGATGAACACGGTGTCGACGGCGATGTCCCTCATGGCCGTGCCTGGCATCAGGCCCATGTAGTCGAGCGCTCGCTGCGCGGCCCGCTGCTCGGCGTCGGTGGCGAAGCTGGCAGGGTCGGGCACGGCGTCGTCGATCGTGACCGACTGAGCCGGGTTGGTGCCCCAGGTGACGACGGGGCGCAGAGTCGCCGCATCGATCCGCACCTCGCGGTCAAACGCCGCGCCTTCCCCGGTGACCAGCGACCGCCAGTCATCAAGCGCCCGCTCCCAGTCGGTCCCCTTCGGGCTGTGGGTCCGGCCTTCAAGGAAAGCGAACGTAACGTCGTCAGGCGCGATCATTCCGGCGCGAGCGCCGGCCTCGATCGACATGTTGCACACGGTCATCCGGCCGGCCATGTCCAGAGAGCTAATCGCCGCGCCCCGGTACTCGATCACGTGGCCGGTGCCGCCGTGCGTGCCGATCTCGGCGATGATCGCGAGCACCAGGTCCTTGGCGCTCACCCCGGGCGGAAGCTCGCCGTCCACCGTGACCGCCATCGCGGCTGGCTTGGCTTGCCGCAATGTCTGGGTCGCGAGCACGTGCTCGACCTCGGTGGTCCCGATGCCAAACGCGAGCGCGCCGAACGCGCCGTGGGTCGAGGTGTGGCTGTCGCCGCAGACCACCGTCATGCCGGGCTGGGTCAGCCCGAGCTGCGGGCCGATGACGTGCACGACGCCCTGCTCGGCGCTGCCGAGCGGATAGAGCGTGATCCCGTGCGCCTCGCAGTTCTTGCGCAGCCTGGCCATCTGCTCGGCGGCCAGCGGGTCAGTGATCGGGCCGTCCGGATTGAGCGTCGGGACGTCGTGGTCCATCGTGGCCACGGTCAGTTCGGGTCGCCGTACCCTCCGGCCGGCCAGTTCAAGGCCTTCGAATGCCTGCGGGGACGTGACCTCGTGCACAAGGTGCAGGTCGATATAGAGCAGCGGCGGCTCGCCGTCCGGGCTGGCCACCAGGTGACGTTCCCACACCTTGTCGAAGAGGCGATTGTGCATCGAGGCTCGCCCTACTCGCTGTCAGCCGTGCGCGCGTCGCCGCCGTTGTCACGCCGGTCTAGCGCGACCTGGACGGCTTGCAGGGCCGAGTTGCTCGCGGAATCGGCTTGCTGGTCTTGCGTATGGTTGCGCTGCCGCATCACTTTCTCCTGTTGCTTCGCTGAGGGCATTGATTTGCCAGGCGTTTCCAGCAGGAGACGGGCCGTTGCCGCAAGATTGAAATCCCAGGAAGGGATATCGAGGTGGAACCGGAGTGATCTCGGCGGCATGCGGCCAGCGCCTCATCCCCGTAGCGGGTTGCTGGCCTGCCTGATCAGGTCCCGCTACGGCTACTAAGAATGAGTACGAAGCGCCGCATGATCGCACCACTGTACCTGACGGGTCGCCCCCATCGCGACCGGGGCGCGTGTTTCCCTGCCGCTCGCCGTTAAGAGCAGGCCGAGCCTGCGGGATGTCGATATCGCCTGCCGCCTCGTAGTCACGCCGAGCTTGCGGTAGACCGAGCGCAAGTGGGTTTTGACGGTGTTGATCGACAGGAACAGCGACTCGGCGATCTCCTGATTGGTCATGTGCGATGGCAGGAACCTAAGCACGGCAAGTTCGCTGCCGGTCAGCGGCACGGGGACCGGCGCGTCGGACTGCCGGGCGGGCCGAGTGTCGAACCGCTGCAGGATTCTCGCCGCGACCGCGGCGCCGTGGTTGGTCGGCCTGATCAGAACGGTCAACGCTGACCTGGCGGCCGACCCGCCATCCAGGAATGGCCGGTACAAGCCATGCGGCTCGGCCAAAGTCAGCGCATAACCGAGCTGGTCGGCGGCCTGATCGGGCTGGCCAAGCCTTCTGCGCGCGACCGCGGCTGTGACCAGTGCGGACACCTGATCGCGCAGGGTGACCTGGGTCGCCGTGCCCGCCAGGCACGTCTCAGCGGTAGCAAGCGCGGTCTTGCTGTCACCCTCGGCCAGGGACACGCGGGCCGAGCCGAGCAGCAGATCGGCCCGCTCTCCCTTGGCGCCTGAGGTGGCACGGGCCAGCGCGAGCCGCGCTCCGGTCACGTTGCCCTCGCCGAGCGCGATGTCGGCGTCGAGCATGGCGAGCGCGCTGTCGACCGTGCTGGTGCTGCCGAAAGCGGCAGCCGGTATCCGGCCGATCGGCTGGACCGCGTTGCTGCCGCGCCCCGCTCCACCGGGGATCATGCCCTGGTAGCGCAGCCGGGTCGCCAGCCGGCGCGCGGTCGCCTGGTCGCCCTCGCACAACGCGATCCTCGCCCTGGCCACAGTGGCCAGCGAGCAAGTCACCTGGCCGTCGCAGCTCCGGTCTTGGACTTCGCAGTGATCAAGCAGTTGCCGGGCGCTGGCTGTCTCGTCCTTGGCCAGGTGCAGGTACGCGCTGGCCAGGTACGCAAGCTGTTGCCAGGCCGGGTCGACGGTCCCATCGGGCTGTCCGCCAAGCTCGGTGATCAGTTCGTTCGCGGCCAGCAGGTCGCCGTACATGGCCTCGCACACCGCGCGCCAGGCCATGGCGCTGGCCAGGAACTCGCTGCGCCCGCTGTGTTTGCTAGCACTGTCGCGCAGGTGCCCGCACGCATGCGCCAGCGCCGCTCTGGCATCGGCGACGCTGAGTCGGGAAAGGGCGGCCACGCCGACCGCGCTCCACAACAGCCCGACCGCCTGGTGTTCGGCGTTGTCACCGATGGTGGGGGCCGCCCGGATTGCCGTAGCCGTGCCTTCTTCGATCAGTTCAGCGTCCACGATGCCGCAAGCGGTCGCGTGCATCAGCCGCAGCGCCAGCAGCCAGGTCGACACCTGTGGCCGCAGGCTGCCTGGACAACGGCTGAGCGCCGCGCTGGCGTTGTCTAGGTGCAGCGCGGTGGCCGAGATGTCGCCGGTACGCAACCCAGCCGCGGCCAGCGCTCCCGCCACCGCCGCGTCGCTGGCGTAGCGACTGGCAGGGAACGTCGCGAGCACCGGCTCCAGCGCCTCCGCCTGCCCTGGCAGCAGCAGTTCAGGGCCCGCCTTCGCGAGCACGCGCGCGGCGAAGTCCCAGTCACCCATCAGGGCCGCGTTTCTTAGCGCGTCGGCGTGGTCGCCGCGCGCTGCCTGCCACTGCGCTGCTCGCCTGGTCAGCAGCGGGAGTTCAGCAGGAAGCTCGCGGCGAAGCTCGGCCCGCAGCAGGTCGAGCAGCAACGGGTGACACCGGTACTCGACGCCGCCCGGCGTGGTCGGCTGCGCCGGTCCGGCGTCCGCGCGAGCCTGTCCGGTGGGACTGATGAGGGCGTTTTCCCTGCACAGCTCGTCCAAGGTGGCGCTGCCGCCAGTGCCAGCGGTCAGCGTGTCGGCCAGATCACCGCAGATACGATCGGCGACGCAGATCCTGAGCAGGAAATCGCGATGGTCAGCGGACAGCGTTGCCAGCACTTCGTCCCGCAGGTAGTCGGCCACGTGCGGCTCGTCGCCCCTGATCCGCCAGGGCGGGGCAGGTTCGCGATCGGGCTCACCGCGCAACGTCGCCAGCCTGAGACCGGTTATCCAGCCTTCGGTCCGCCTGAGCACCTCGTCGAGCCGCGGCGCCGGCAGGTCGATGCCGAGCATTTCGAAATATGCCCCGGCCTCGTCAGGCGTGCAAGCCAAGTCGCCGGCGCCGATCTCAGCGAGATCGCCGCCGACGCGGAGCCGCGCGACGGACAGGCCGCCCAGGTGCCTGCCTGACAGCACCAGCCGCAGGCGAGCAGGTCCGTGCCTGACCAGGAGGTCAAGGTCGGCGAGCGCTTGGCTATCGCCGAGTTCCTGAATGTCGTCGATGACGATCGTGACTGGTTCTGACAGGTCTCGCGTTGCCTCGACCATTCGCAACGGGAATGTCTGATCCGCTGGATCAGGAAGGCTGGCCACGACGCCGGCCGCGCTCGGTATGCCGGCCAGAGCAGCGGCCATGTTCGCCCGCAGCCGGGCCGGCTGACGGTCGCCTGGGTCAAGACCGACCCAGGCGATGGCGTCGGCGCAGTGGCTGGCCGCGTCGTCGGCCCAGATAGCGCAGGCGATGGTCTTTCCCGCGCCGGTCGGCCCGGTGACGACAACGACCCGGCGCTCTGTGGCGCGCTGGATGAGATCCGTCACCCGATGCCGGTGCAGCAAAGGCACGCTCGAAGACGGCACCCGGAGCCTATCGCTCGCCGGCCGCAGTCCGATGCGCCCGCGCTCAAGCCGGCGCCGCCTGTTGATATGTGCTTCGTTCGCATGTGCATCGCGCGAGTCGCGGCCGACGATCGGCTCGCTGATCGTGCTCGTCATTGATCCCCCGACGGGTGCGAGCATCGCGTCGCGCGAACTCAGTCAGGCCCCATCCCGACAGGCGAACGCGGCTTCGCAGCCCGATACCGACCGTACCCGTCTAATGCTGGCAGCAACCCGGACTGACTACTCCTCGCTGAAGGCCTCGCGGAGCTTGGCTTCCTGCTCGGTGGACAGGTTGGTGCTGATCAGCTCGGCGTCGGCGGGGCCGAACTGCTCGGCGACCCGGTCGACGACAGCGTCGGAACTGAGCAGGAACAGCGCGGATGTGCCTGGCGTCACCTTCTGGCGTACGTCGCGTATGAACGTGTCGCTGATCCCTACGTCAGCCATCGACCCGATCAGCGCGCCGGTGGCCGCGCCGATGGCAAGGCCCAGAATCGGGATGAAGAAGATCAATCCGAACAGCAGGCCCCAGAACCCGCCGCCGAGCGCGCCGACCTTCTTGGCGTCCCTGAGCTCGCGCGTCTTGGGCTTCTTCTTGTCCACCTCCCAGCTCACAGTGGCCGCGTCGAGTACCTGGATGAGCTCGCGATGCTGCAGTTCCATGAGCTGATCAAGCGCTTCCTGCGCGCCATATGGCGACTTGAACTTCCAGACTGTCAGCGATGACATGGGTCCGCTCCTTCCGTTAGGCCGGCCGCCTGGCTGTAATCGTGCCGGAACATCCCTGCTTGAACATCACCCAGGCAGGATGACGCGATCATGTAGCGGTGGCGCTGGACTTGGCTTATGACATCGGCGCGGCAAAGCGTGCGTTCGGCGAAGGTCCCCGCGCAGCGCCAGCGCGCCGCCGCGACGCCAGCCCGTGCCAAGCCCGCGCGCCGGTTCCAGCTCGATACCATGATCAAAGAGCTGACGCCCGCTGACCGGGCGGAGCGTGGCAGGCGCATCCGTGCTGAGGTCCCGAGGAGCAGCCACGCGAACTTCGATGCGCGAGCGCGCGAGAGCGACCCGATCGATGTGCTGATCGAGCAGTCAGCGACCCGGCTGCCAGACCTGGTTCCGATCAGGTACGGACGGATGCTCGCCTCGCCGTTCGCCTACTTCCGGGGCGCGGCCCTGCCGATGGCGCGCGACCTGGCAACCACCCCGGTCAGCGGCATCGCCGTGCAGGCGTGCGGAGACGCTCACGTCGGCAACTTCGGCATGTTCGGAACGGCCGAACGGCGCCTTGTCTTCGACATCAATGACTTCGACGAGACACTGCCTGGTTCATGGGAATGGGACGTCAAACGACTGGCCGCGAGCCTGGAGATAGTGGCGCGCGACCACGGCGTGAGGGCCAGGCAGCGGACCGCGATGGTGCGCGCCGCGGTTCGGCGGTATCGGCTTGCGATGGCGATGTTCGCCGGTCAGTCGAATCTCGCCGTGTGGTACGCGAGCGCGGACATCGAGCGGTCGTGGCCGGAGCTAACCGCGCACCTGCGTTCGCGACAGCGGGCCAACGTCGCTAAAAGCATGGCCAAGGCGCGAACCAGGGACAGCATGCAGGCGCTCGACAAGCTGACAATGACCGTCGACGGCAGGCCGCGGATTGTCGCCGATCCGCCGCTCGTGGTCCCGCTGTCTAGCCTGGTGTCGCAGGACCTGGACGCCAGCGGGATCGAGGCTCAGCTGATTCAGGTGGTCGACAGGTACCGTCGCACGCTGGCAGGCGACCGCAAGTACTTGCTCGACCAGTATCAATTCGAGCAATCCGACGTGGCGCGCAAGGTGGTAGGGGTGGGCAGCGTCAGCACCAGGTGCTGGATCATGCTGATGCACGGCAAGGATGCGGGCGATCCGCTCATCTTGCAGGTTAAGGAGGCAAACCAGGCCGTGCTTAGCGATTTCGTCGGCCCGAGCAAGTACGACAACCAAGGCCAGCGGGTTGTCGAGGGGCAGCGGCTGATGCAAGCGGCCAGCGACATCTTCCTCGGCTGGCTCCGGGTCAGCCCGGCGCCTGAAGGCATCACAAGGGACTTCTACGTCCGCCAGCTCAGAGACTGGAAGTTCTCGTTCGACACCCAGTCGATGACGCCGAGCGGGCTGTCAACCTACGGTGAGGTATGCGGCTGGACGCTGGCCCGAGCGCACGCGCGGTCTGGCGACCGGATCGCGATCGCTGCCTACCTCGGCACGTCGGACACGTTCGACCGAGCCATCGCCGAGTTCGCGTCGACTTACGCCGACGTGACCGAGGCCGACATCGCAGCCCTGGATGAGGCGGCGAAGTCAGGCAAGATCCTCGCCCAGCGCGGGGTCTGAGCTAACCGCCCTGAGCTAACCGGCCAGGTGCCGGCTTACCGGCCGTGGCGACCGTGCGGTCAGATGACCGCACGGCCCCAGACGGCTTCTGCTTACAGCGGACGGACCTGCTCTGCCTGCGGGCCTTTCTGGCCCTGGCCAGCGGTGAACTCGACCCGCTGGTTCTCCTCGAGGTTACGGAAGCCATCGGCCATGATGGCGGTGTGATGGACGAAGACGTCGGCGCCCCCGTCATCCGGTGCGATGAATCCGTAGCCCTTGCTTGAGTTGAACCACTTCACGGTGCCCTGAGGCATGTACTTCTCCTATATGAGCGATCTTCGGGATCCACTCCAATGGTTCCCGGGCTGTGCGACCGCCTGCCCAATCCTGAGGCTCACCCTCGGCTGTCCAGGACGCCCGCTGTCTAGTTTCGCAGGCGCTATGCACGTGCACGAACCTTCGACTAACAACCATGACTATCTAACACCATCGCGCGGTGCTGATGGTCCATGACTGGCTAGCTGACCCATCTCGGACGTCAGGTCAGCCGCTCGGTGTACATCACGTCCACCCGGGCCGGGAGCCCGTCGTGCACGTGATTGAAGGTTGCCTCGGTCCACGGCGACCAGGTGCTGCCGTCGTGACGCGCTACGGGCCGTTCCGCCCGGCTCATCACAGACCAGACCTGATCCACCCACTCGACGCTGCGGTCCCTGGCGTTCCATATCAGCCCGAGGTAGCCGCCTGGCCGGACCACCCTCGCTATCTCGTTCATCGCTCGCCTGGCGTCGAACCAGTGGAAGGCCCTGGCCACGACGATGGCGTCCACCGACTTGTCGGCTAACGGAAGCTGCTCAGGGGATCCGGCGATGGCAGGAATGTCAGGGAGTCGCGCCCGCAGTCGGTCCCGCATCGAGGTAACAGGCTCAACGGCGACGACATCGGCGCCAACGTCGGCCAGCAGCGCGGTCAGCGTGCCGGTGCCAGCGGCGAGGTCCACGATCTGACGACCAGGTTTGATGCCGAGCCTTTCGATCAGCCAGGCGATCGCGTCCTTGGGATACGTAAGCCTGGCCGGGTCGCATGCGGCCGCCCTGGTGACGAACCCGCGCGCCGGCGCCTCATAAACTTCGCTCACTTTGCCGTTCCGTCCTGCGCATGGCGTCTGGCCGCCAGATCCGCCGTCACGTGCGGCCTTAGCTTCCCTGGAAGCCGCCAGTCACACGACTGTCTACCAAGCTACGTCGCTGCCCTCGCCGATTTGACCTTTTTTTGCTTCTTGGGCGGCATCACTCAGCCGATGCCCTCGGCGATGATCGCATCGAATTCATCGATGACGGCCGGGTCCCCCGATCGCTCGATCGCGGCTTGCGTGGGCCGCCCCCATAGCCAGCAATCAAGGTCGGCCGCCATGCCGGTGATCCTCGCCCACGCCCGGGCGCCGGAGTCCGCGTCGGCGACTTCGATGCCCGCTTGATCGTAGGCGCGCTGCTCGTCTGGGTCAGTGCCGGTGAACCGGCCGAGCGTGACGAGCCAGGAGTCGCCGGTATCGGTGGCCTGGACTCTCAGGGTCATCCCATCGGTGTCGAGCTTGCCCCAGGCAGGCAGGTCCCCGCCGTACATGATCCTGACCGCCTCATCGAAACCGTCCGCGCTGAGCAGCGGATCCATGCCGGAACGTCGGCCCGCGGTCAGTTCGGCGTCGAGACGATGGATCAGCGCCTCGTGCGCCTGGCGCCGACGGATGAATCCAACGGTCTTGTCGTCGGCCCATGTCCACGCGGGGGTGTCAGGCGGGGTAATCGCGAGTGCGGACCCGAGTTTTTTTGCTCGCGCTCTGGTAGAACTCTTCAAGCCCAGGCCGGTTCGCCGGGCGCGGCGGCTTCATCTTCTCCGCCTCGTCGACGTCGACCCGGTCGCGCACGATCGTCCCCCAGAACCACTGGACCTCGCCCAGATGCCAGAGCAGGTCATCGGCGTTCCAGCCTGGGC
>DATNEK010000125.1:0-33815 GCA_035553055.1 Streptosporangiaceae bacterium
ACAGCGGCGTTGGACCGTTGCTGTTGTTGGGCTGGGCGGGTGAACAGCGGCGTTGGACCGTTGCTGTTGTTGGGCGGGGCGGGTGAACAGCGGCGTCGGGTCGACGATGCTGCTGGCGGCTACGGCGCCGCCCGAGATGACCGAAGCGGCGCGGTAGGGGAGAATCGCCTGCGTGGGAGCGATGCCAGCACACGCACGGCAGGAGCAGCGGTTCGTTGCTGGGTTCGCTTGCTTCGCCGGCCGGCCTAATGTCGGCAAGTCGACACTGATGAACGCGCTGGTCGGCACGAAGGTGGCGATCACCAGCAGCCGCCCCCAGACCACGCGCAGGGTGATCAGGGGGATCGTCAGGCGCGACAATGCCGAGTTGATCATCATCGACACCCCTGGGCTGCACCGGCCGAGGACTCTGCTCGGCGAGCGTCTCGACAGCCTGGTCCGTTCGACGCTGACCGAAGTCGATGTGATCGGGTTCTGCGTGCCCGCGGCAGAACGCATCGGACCTGGCGACAAGTACCTGGCAGCCGAGCTGTCCAGCCAGGCGCACGCCAAGACCCCGGTAGTGGCGATCGTCACCAAGGCCGACGAGGCGACCAAGGAGCAGACCGCCGCTCAGCTCGCGGCCGTCGCCGAGCTAGCCGACTGGGCAGACATAGTGCCGGTATCCGCCGTGACGGGATTCCAGCTTGACGTGCTGACCAGCGTGCTGATCAGTCACCTGCCGCCCGGCCGGCCGCTCTACCCGGACGGAGAGCTGACCGACGAGCCTGAACAGCAGCTTGTCGCCGAGCTGATCAGGGAGTCGATCCTGGAAGGCGTACGTGACGAACTGCCGCACTCGATCGCGGTCGTGGTCGAGGAGATGGCGCCCCGGCCTGGCCGGGACGACCTGGTCGACGTGCACGCCGTCATGTATGTCGAGCGAGCCAGCCAGAAGGCGATAGTGATCGGCGCCAAAGGTGCCAGGCTCAAGGAGGTCGGGTCACGAGCCAGGCGGCAGATCGAGGGGCTGCTCGGCAGTCGGGTGTACCTGGACCTGCGGATCAAAGTCGCCAAGGACTGGCAGCGCGACCCCAGGCAGTTGCGCCGGCTCGGCTTTTACGACTGAGTTTCCGCTTGCGGGCGAGTTTCATGGCTGAAACATGAATTCAGCCGGATAGGGAATTCGACGGTAGTAACGAATTACTAGGTTGAGATTCTTGGCCAAGACAGGAAATTCTGTGGAATCGATTACCATGGTGTGACGATCATGTGATGATCGGGACTCTGACGTAAGGGTCACCTCGGCGGGCAGCTCGCCTGGACAGGCAGCTCGCCTGGACGGGCGGGGCGGAGGGGGAGCGATGCTGGTCGGTCTCGGGTCGCGGGCCTACTATCGCACGATCGCGCACGGGGTTTTTCACTGCGAGCGCTGCGGTGGCGACCGGCCTTATCGGCATCGATCAGGGCGCCGTTGGGGCCAGTTCATCGGTCTGCCGGTGGTGCCGCTCGACCGTACCGGCGAGCATCTGCGATGCGTGAACTGCCGGACCTGCTACCGGGTCGAATTGCTCGCGGTGCCGACGGCCGAGCAGATGCAGGTTGCGCTGCTGAGCGCGACAACCGCCGCCGCGCTCGCGATGCTGAACGCCAACGGCGCGCCTAGTCAGGCCTCGCGGCGCCGGGCGATCGAGCTGATCGCCAGCGCTGGCTCGCCGCAGTACGCCGAACCAGATCTGGACACCGCGCTCGGACTCGACATCAAGCCGGCCGTGGCCGAGCTGAGCTGCGTGCCAGTTCCCGGGCTGCGCGGCGCTGTGGAGATACTGGCGATACAGCTCGAGACGTACTCGAAGGAGTGGTTCCTCACCAGGGTCGTCCAGGTCGGCCTCGCTGATGGCTCGCTCAGCACCGCCGAACGCGACGTCGTCGGGACGGTCGCTCGCTACCTGGGACTGAGCCAGGCGCGGGCCGAAGACGTGATACAGCTCGCCGAGGAAGCCGCGCAGGCTGGCTAACCGCGCCGGAGCCAGGATCAACCGATTGACCGCGTGTAGTGGCCGGTCAACTAGGCGCGATGCGCGAGAATGATCGAGTGAGCCTCTACCGTGACGATGGGATCGTGCTGCGCGCACAGAAGCTAGGCGAAGCCGACCGCATCGTCACCGTCTTGACCCGCAAGAACGGCAGGGTCAGGGCCGTGGCCAAGGGCGTGCGCAAGACGAAGTCGAGGTTCGGCGCGCGGGTTGAGCCGTTCACTCACGTCGACCTCATGCTGTATACGGGCCGCACGCTCGACGTCATCACCCAAGCCGAGTCCGTGCGCAGCTACGGCGATCAGCTAGTCGGCGACTACAGCAGGTACACAACCGGCGTGGCGATGCTGGAGACAGCCGAGAGGTTCACCACGGTCGAGAAGGAGCCTGCCCTGCGGCAGTTCCTGCTGCTTGTCGGTGGCCTGCGGACGCTCGTTGAAGGCGAACACGATTCCAGGCTGGTGCTCGACGCCTACCTGCTCCGCTCCCTGGCTGTAGCTGGCTACGCTCCGGCGCTTGATGAGTGCGCGATCTGCGGCACGCGCGCGCCGGCACCTGAGACACCAGCGCCTACCGGACCGACCGGCACCCAGCGATCGGGCCGGCGGACGTTCGGAGTCGCGGCCGGGGGGCTGGTGTGCCGGTCCTGCCACGCACCCGGTGCCGCGACGGCTTCGGCGTCGACGGTCGACCTGATGAGCGCGCTGCTGCGAGGGGAGTGGGAGCTGGCCGATTCCAGCGAGCGCAGGTATCAGGTCGAGTGCAGCGGCTTGGTCGCCGCCTACGTGCAGTGGCACCTTGAGCACTCGCTACGGTCACTCAAGCACGTGGAGCACGCATGAGTCGCCACGGCGTCAGGCCGCCGGAGCCGCATCGCTCTGGCGTCAAGCCTCCGGACATTCCGCCTGACCTGGTGCCCAGGCACGTGGCGCTGGTCATGGACGGCAATGGTCGGTGGGCGAAGCAGCGCGGGCTGCCGCGCACCGAGGGTCACAAGGCAGGCGAGTACTCGCTGTTCGACGTGATCATGGGCGCGATCGAGCTCGGCATCCCCTATCTGTCGGCCTACGCGTTCTCGACAGAGAACTGGCGGCGCTCTCCCGATGAAGTCAGGTTCCTGATGGGCTTTAATCGCGACGTCATACGCAGGCGCCGGGATCAGCTCAACGAGATGGGAGTGCGGGTGCGCTGGGCGGGCCGTCGGCCGAGGCTATGGCGCAGCGTGATCTCAGAGCTTGAGGACGCCGAGCAGATGACGGCGGGAAACTCGGTGCTGACCTTGCAGTTCTGCGTGAACTACGGCGGCCGGGCCGAGATCGCCGACGCGGCGGCGGCGATCGCCGTCGATGTGGCGGCGGGCAAGTTGCGTGCCGACAAGATCGACGAGAAGGTCTTCGCCAGGTACCTCGACGAACCTGGGATCCCGGACGTCGACCTGTTCGTCCGGTCCTCTGGCGAGCAGCGTACGTCCAACTTCCTGATCTGGCAGTCCGCCTACGCCGAGTTCGTGTTCCTCGACACGCTGTTCCCCGACTTCGACCGGCGTCATCTGTGGAGAGCCTGCGAGATCTTTGCAAGCCGCGATCGCCGTTACGGCGGCGCCGTGCCGAACCCGGTCTCCGATCTAGCCTGAGCTCGGTTCACTGACGCCGATGGGATGAGGCGGTGTCGAAGAGCGCGGCGCTGCTGTACTACCCTGCGTGAAAGCCCCTCAGTAGGGCGACGGCAAGCACGCCGCAGATCACGGCGATCCTGAGCAGGCGGCCCTGAGCGGATAGCCGCGGCCAGGAGATCGCGGCCAGCCAGCCGAGCACGACCGCGAGCCCGCAGAGTGCGACCGCGCCGCCCAGACCGCCTACCGCGAACCCGGCGACGAGCAGCCCCGCCGTCAGCACAGGCAGCAGCCAGCGGGGTAGCTGATGGAGCCAGAGCAGCGAGGTGGCGCTGCGGTGCTCAAGCGCCTGCCTGGACGGCGCGGCGCTTGGGGTGAACAACGTGTCGCCTTTCGGCAGCGGCCTCGGTCCGCGCGCACGCCCTCTTGACCCCGGCACCTGCGACATCCTTCCGTCTGGCAGCTAAACAAGTTGCGGCTTGGCTGGTCACCGACCACGATAGCGGCACCAAGGACCGGCTGATCACCGCTAAGCTGGCAGGCACCGCCACCCGCTTGCTCGATCGCCTACGTCCGCACTATCTCAGATCGCCTCAGGCGCTGGAGAAACTTGATGGCTCGCCGCACCGACCGCATGGAAACCATCGTCAGCCTGTCCAAAAGGCGGGGGATCGTCTACCCGTCGAGCGAGATCTACGGTGGTTTGCGTGCCTCATGGGACTACGGTCCCCTGGGCGTGGAGATCAAGAACAACATCAAGCGCCAGTGGTGGAAGTCGATGGTCACCGAGCGGGACGACATCGTCGGCGTGGACTCGAGTGTGATCTTGGCGCCCGAGGTGTGGCAGGCAAGCGGGCACATCACCGAGTTCGTCGATCCGCTCACCGAGTGCCAGTCCTGCCACAAGCGGTTCCGCGCCGACCACCTGATCGAGGCTTACCAGGAGAAGCACGACGGCAAGGAACCAGAACATGGCCTGGCTGACCTGGCCTGCCCTAACTGCGGCACCAGAGGCGCGTTCACCGAGCCGAGGATGTTCAACGGTCTGCTGCGCACTTACCTGGGTGCGGTGGAGCGGGACGGGGAGGCGGGTGCCGAGTCGGGCTTGGCTTACCTGCGTCCGGAGACCGCACAAGGCATCTTCATCAACTTCAAGAACGTCCAGCAGACCTCGCGCAAGAAGATCCCTTTCGGTATCGGGCAGATCGGAAAATCTTTCCGCAACGAAATCACACCGGGAAATTTCATTTTCCGCACCCGCGAGTTCGAGCAGATGGAGATGGAGTTCTTCGTCAAGCCGGGCACCGATGAACAGTGGCATGAGCACTGGATCCAGGCCAGGATGGCCTGGTATCTCGGGCTCGGCCTGCCGGAGGAGAACCTGCGGCTGCAGGAGCATCCCGAAGACAAGCGCTCGCATTACTCCAAGCGGACCGTCGACGTCGAGTACAGGTTCGATTTCGTGGGAAGCGAGTGGGGCGAGCTTGAGGGGATCGCCAACCGCACCGACTTTGACCTGTCCACCCACGCGAAAGCGTCGGGACAGGACCTGTCGTATCTTGACGCCGAGACCAACGAGCGGTTCATCCCTTACGTGATCGAGCCTGCCGCTGGTGTCGACCGGATGATGCTCGCCTTCCTGCTCGACGCGTACGCCGAAGACGAGGCTCCCGACGCCAAGGGCGTCATGGAGAAGCGGACCGTGCTCAGGCTCGACCACCGGCTGGCCCCGGTGAAGGTGGCTGTGCTGCCGCTGTCACGCAACGCCGACCTGTCGCCGAAGGCCCGTGACGTGGCCGCGGCTGTGCGCAAGCACTGGAACGCCGACTTTGACGACGCCGGCGCGATCGGCCGGCGGTACCGCCGCCAGGACGAGATCGGAACGCCGTACTGCGTGACCATCGACTTCGAGACGCTGTCCGACCAAGCTGTTACCGTACGTGAGCGGGACTCAATGAAGCAGGACAGGATTAGCGTCGATAACCTGGTCGCCTACTTGACTGAAAGGCTCGCCGGCTGCTAATGCCGACGGGAAGGTAACTCCGGCTCCGGGGGGACACGGCGCTGGATATGGCGGGCGCCTCGACTCGCGTTCGGCGAGGCGCCCGCGCCGGGACGTTACGGCTTGAGGTAACCGAGCAGGGCGTCCACGCTAGCCTGCGCTACCCCGATCACCGTGTCGGCGCTGCCGTAATAGATGTGCAAGGTGTCGCCGTCGTCGCGGAGTATCCACCCGCAAGGAAACACGACCTGACCAACGTCGCCTTGCCGTTCGTAGGGTTCCTCGGGCCCGAACACCCACTCGTCGGCGCGCGTCAGCACCTGCGCAGGGTTGTCCCGGTCGAGCAGAGCGAGCCCGGCGCGGTATATCGCGCCTGCCGCTGTGATCCGCACGCCGTGGTAGCAAAGCAGCCAGCCGTCCCTGGTAAGCAACGGCGGCGGGCCGAGCCCGATCTTGCTGTTATCCCACCAGCCACCTGGGCGAGCGGTCAGCACTATCCTGGCGTCGCCCCAGTGCTTGAGGTCGGGGCTGAATGACAGCCAGACGTGCGATCCTTTCGCCATGGTCGGCCGGTGCAACATTGCCCAGCGACCACCGAACTTCTCTGGGAAAAGGGCGGCATCTTTGTCGTCGGGCCGCATCGCGACGCCGAGCCGTTCCCAGGTCGCGAAGTCCTTAGTTTTCGCCAGGCAGACAAGCGGGCCTTGCGCGGACAGGCCGGTATAGGCAATGAAGTATTCTTCGCCGATCTGGGTAATCCTCGGATCTTCTATTCCCCCCTGCTCGGCGAAGCTGTCACGCTGCGGCAGGAGCCTGCGTGCCGGGTCAACCTGCCAGTCGGTGAGACCGTCGTGACTGGTAGCGACCGCGAACGAGGAGTAACCGGTCCGATCTTCCACCCGCACGAGCAGCAGCGTCTGACCATCGACGACAGCCGCGCCCGGGTTGAAAACGGCGCTTACCCCGTGCGGAAAGCCCTCAGGACGCAGGATCGGGTTACCGTCGAACCGTTTGATGAGTTCGGCCCCATCGGGTCCGTCGTGCATGAATCGTCCTCTCAGCTGGGGTAAATGACCGAAATGTGTGCTGCCGCCCGATGCCGATCGGCCGAAATGGTGCGCGGCGACGCCGGTAGCTTAGCCGGGACGATTCAGCTGTCCGCCGAGCGCCGGTAGATCTCAGCGGCGGCCTGGTGGAATCCAGGCGGCAAGTCGGCCGCCTTCATAGTCGCGGCGATCTGTTCCATCTCGGCTATCCAACGCCAGCCCTTCTTAGCCGCCGATTGAGCCGCGCTAGCCAGCCGATCGGCGAGCGCTGGCTGGGACAGCGCCCACTCGCTCAGCAACGAGTCGGAGACCCCGCAGGCCTCGCCGAGCTCGCGAGCGGCGAGCAGCAGCGCGGCCGACCCCTTCGTCCAGGCGGCGTACGCCATCTTCACCGCGGAGGCGCCGTAGGGGCCGCCGCTGGCGACGATCCTGGCGTCAAGCGCGGTGCCGTCGAACAGCGCCCGCACCATATCGGCCTGGTTGCCTGACAGGTAAAGGCGGGTGCTTCCCGAGGCGACCGGCGGCGGGCCGATGATCCCGCCGTCGACATAGGTACCGCCGGCTGCCTCTACGACACCAGCGACCTCGCTCGCTGTCCGCGGCGATACCGCGTTCGCGTCCACGTAGCAGCCGCTGAAGCCGCGCACCGCGCGAGCCACGTCGAGTGCGGCATGCGGCGGGCAGATCGACAGGATGACAGTCGCACGGGCCGCTGCCTCGTCGATCGTCCCGGCGTCCGCCAGGCCAGCCTCCCGTGCGCGCGCAGCGGTCGGTCCGCTTCGCCCGTCCGATACCCATAGCACGCCATGGCCGGCCGCTACCAGGCAGGTCGCCACCGCGGCGCCCATCTCGCCAGGATGAAGTACCGCTATCGCCTCTTGATTAGGTTCGTCCACGACGGCCATTGTCGCCGTCGCGAGCGACCTTTCGCATCCAGCCCGATCGCGATTTGTCGGCTCGATCCGGTGGCTGCGACGTCCGCTGGTGCCCTGGCTCGGTAGAGTCTTCCTGAGGGCCGAACAGGCCGCGATCCGCGATCACAGAGCCGCTGGGAGCCCAAGGCGAGCCGCCGTGCCGCCTGGCCCGCGGTACCGCCAAGGAGATGCGCGCAGTGCCGAAGCTTGTCTATGACTTCAACGAGGGCAACAAGGATATGAAGGACCTTCTCGGCGGGAAGGGTGCCAACCTCGCCGAGATGACCAACCTTGGCCTGCCCGTTCCGCCGGGCTTTATCATCAGCACGGACGCCTGCCGGTTCTACCTGGAGAACGGCAGCGTACCCGACGGGCTCGCCGCCGAGGTGACAGATCACCTCAAGCGGCTTGAGCAGGCCATGGGCAGGACGCTCGGGGCCGACGATGACCCGCTGCTTGTCAGCGTCAGGTCGGGCGCCAAGTTTTCGATGCCGGGCATGATGGAGACGGTGCTGAACATCGGCCTGTCCGACTCATCGGTCCACGGGCTGGCGAAGAAGGCGGGGAACGAGCGCTTCGCCTGGGACTCCTACCGCCGGCTGATCCAGATGTTCGGAAAGACCGTGCTCGACATCGAGGGCAGCGAGTTCGAGCACGCGCTCGACGCCGCGAAGAAGGCCAAGGGCACCACCAACGACCTGGATCTCGACGCCGAGGATCTGCGGACGCTCGTCGATACGTTTAAGCGGATCGTCAAGAACGAAACGGGCAGGGACTTCCCGCAGGACCCCAGGGAGCAGATGGACCTCGCCGTCAACGCGGTTTTCAACAGCTGGAACGCCGACCGCGCGATCCTGTACCGGCGCCAGGAGCGCATTCCTTCCGACCTGGGCACTGCCGTCAACGTCGTCGCGATGGTATTCGGCAACCTGGGCGCCGACTCAGGTACCGGCGTCGCGTTCACCAGGGACCCGGGGAGCGGCCAGCAGGGCGTCTACGGCGACTACCTGCAGAACGCCCAGGGCGAGGACGTGGTGGCCGGCATCAGGAACACGGTGCCGCTGCAGGAGCTCGAGCGGATCGACGCCAAGTCCTATGCCGAGCTCATGGACATCATGGCCACGCTTGAGAACCACTACCGCGACCTGTGCGACATCGAGTTCACGATCGAGCGCGGCAAGCTCTGGATGCTGCAGACCAGGGTCGGCAAGCGCACCGCCGCCGCCGCGTTCAGGATCGCGGTCCAGCTTGTCGACCAGGGCCTGATCGACATGGATGAGGCGCTGCGCCGGGTCAGCGGCAGCCAGCTTGCCCAGCTGATGTTCCCCAGGTTCGACACGTCCGCCAAGGCCGAGGTGATCACCAAGGCGATCAGCGCTTCGCCCGGTGCGGCTGTCGGCAAGGCCGTGTTCGACTCGGACACCGCGGTCAAGCAGGCCGACGCCGGCGAAGACGTGATCCTGGTCCGCCGCGAGACTAACCCCGATGACCTGCATGGCATGATCGCCGCCCGCGGCATCCTGACCTCACGAGGCGGCAAGACCAGCCACGCGGCCGTGGTCGCCCGCGGCATGGGCAAGACCTGCGTGTGCGGCGCCGAGCAGCTTGAGGTGGACGTCAACGCGCGCCAGTTCACCGTTTCTGGCACCGGCGTCACGGTGCGCGAAGGCGACGTGATCTCGATCGACGGCACCTCGGGGACCGTCTACCTCGGTGAGGTCCCTGTGGTCGCCTCGCCGGTGGTCGAGTACTTCGAGGGCGACATCGCCCCGTCCGAGGCCGACGAGCTCGTGCAGGCCGTGCACCGCGTCATGGCCCGCGCCGACGACCGGCGCCGGCTCGGCGTCCGCGCCAACTCAGACACCGGCGACGACTCGGCGCGCGCGGTCAGGTTCGGTGCTCAGGGCATCGGCCTGACCAGGACCGAGCACATGTTCCTCGGTGAGCGGCGGCAGCTTGTCGAACGGCTGATCCTGGCCGAGGACGAGGCAGGACGACAGGCCGCGCTGGCCCAGCTCGAGCCGCTGCAGCGTGGCGATTTTGTCGACATACTCGAGGCGATGGACGGGCTGCCGGTCACGATCAGGCTGCTCGACCCACCGCTGCACGAGTTCCTGCCCGACCTCACCGAGCTTTCCGTCAAGGTGGCGCTGGCGGGCGAGGCGGCGACCGACGCGGACCGCAAGCTGCTCGACGCGGTGCGCAGGCTGCACGAGCAGAATCCGATGCTCGGATTGCGTGGCGTCCGGCTCGGCCTGGTCATCCCAGGCCTGTACCAGATGCAGGTGCGGGCGATCGCCCACGCGGCCGCCGACCGGGTGAAGGCGGGTGGAGACCCGCGTCCTGAGGTCATGATCCCGCTGGTAGGCGCGGTTCAGGAACTCGAAGCCGCCCGCGACGAGGCCGAGAAGGTGCTCAAGGAAGTGGAAGCGGAGACCGGCGTGTCCGTGCCCACGCTGATCGGCACGATGATCGAGGTGCCGAGGGCGGCGCTGACCGCCGGCCAGATCGCCTCGGCGGCCGAGTTCTTCTCGTTCGGCACCAACGACCTGACCCAGATGGGCTGGGGCTTCTCCCGCGACGACGTGGAGGGCTCGTTCTTCGGCCGGTACATCGAGATGGGCATATTCGGCGTCTCGCCGTTCGAGACGCTGGACGCCGACGGCGTCGGCAGGCTGGTCAGGATCGCCGTAGAAGAGGGCCGCAAGACCAGGCCAGAGCTGAAGATCGGGGTCTGCGGTGAGCACGGCGGCGACCCTGACTCCGTGCACTTCTTCCACGACGCGGGCCTTGACTACGTGTCCTGCTCGCCGTTCCGCGTGCCGGTCGCCAGGCTCGAGGCGGGCCGGGCGGTCGCTCTAGCTGAGGCGGGCGGCAGCGACAGCAGGTGAGCGGCTGGAACGGGTACAGCGGCCGGGATACCGCGAGGTTCATCCCTGAGCCGGACAAGCGTCCTGGCCGCAGCCCCTTCCAGCGGGACCGGGCGCGGGTGCTGCACAGCTCCGCGCTGCGCAGACTGGCCGCGAAGACGCAGGTAGTCGAGGTAGGGCAGGCGGATTTTCCGCGCACGAGGCTGACCCACTCGCTGGAGTGCGCTCAGATCGGGAGGGAACTCGGCGCCGCGCTCGGCTGTGACCCCGACCTGGTCGACGCCGCCTGCCTGGCCCACGACCTCGGCCATCCGCCGTTCGGCCACAACGGCGAACTGGCGCTGGCTCAGGTCGCGCGGGACTGCGGCGGCTTCGAGGGCAACGCACAGAGCTTGCGGCTGCTCACCCGGCTTGAGGCGAAGGTACCTGGGGCCGGCCTCAACCTCACCAGGGCGGCGCTCGACGCCACGCTGAAGTATCCGTGGCTGGCCTCGCAAGCTACCACTTCTAAATACGGGACCTACGATGAGGACGCTGAAGTCTTCGGCTGGATCAGGGATGGCGCGCCGCCGGGCCGGCCCTGCCTCGAAGCGCAGGTCATGGACTGGGCCGATGACGTCGCCTATTCGGTGCACGATCTGGAGGACGGACTGCACTCCGGCCTGATCACGCTGGAAAAACTCAAAGATCACGATGAACGCAGGGCGGTCGTCCAGATCACGCTCGCCGACTACTGCCGACCAGGCTCGGTCGACGAAGCCGAGCTGACCGCGACCTTCGATCGGCTGCTCGCGCTCGGCTTCTGGCCTGGCTCCTTTGACGGCGGCCCGCAGACGGCCGCCTCGGTCAAGAACCTGACCAGCGAGCTGATCGGAAGGTTCTGCCGGGCCGCCGAGCGAGCTACCCAAAGGATGGACAGCACCGCTGCGACCATTCGTTATGCGACTGATCTTGAGGTTCCCCGCCAGCAGCGGCTGGAATGCGCGCTGCTTAAGGGCATGACGGCGCACTACGTGATGAGGCGGGAAGGCGCGATCGCGTCGCAGGCCAGGGAGCGCACCATGCTGATCGAACTGGCCCGGGCGCTGGCCGATGGCGCGCCCGCCGCGCTTGACCCGATGTTCCGGCCGGCCTACCTGGCCGCTGACAGCGACACCGGCCGGCTGCGGGTCATCGTTGACCAGGTCGCCTCGCTCACCGACACGTCAGCGCGAGCCTGGCACGCTCGGATTTTCTGATTACGGACTGATCGCGGTCAGAGGGTCGCGGCCTGAGCGGACCAAGGTCAAGATCTCGCCGAGGCCGTCGAGTGACCAGCGGTCTTCTGTGACGTCGATGGCTACCCGGGCTCCTGCCACGTGGATGGACTCGATCCGCAGCGGCAGGAACGCGGCGGGCAGCGCCGGGTCGCACCAGAGCATCCCGTTCGGCACCGACGGGTCGAACCGCAGCAGCGTGCGCAGCAGATGGAACGGCGCGGCCGACGCCCATGCCTGCGGTGAACAGGATGTCGGATAGTAGACCGGCTCGCTGAAGTCGGTGCGGTCGAAGCCGCAGAACAGTTCGGGCAGTCGGCCGCCGAACCACTCGGCCGCCTCGAGTATGCCGACGGCCACCTGCTGCGCCTCTCGCACGAAGCCGTACCGCATCAGGCCAGCCGCGCAGATCGCGTTGTCGTGCGGCCAGACCGAGCCGTTATGGTAGCTCATCGGGTTGTAGGCACCGCATGAGGAGGCCAGAGTCCTGATCCCGAACCCTGAGAACATCTGCGGCCCGGTCAGGTTGC
The DNA here is from genome assembly GCA_035553055.1 of Streptosporangiaceae bacterium. GTDB lineage: Bacteria > Actinomycetota > Actinomycetes > Streptosporangiales > Streptosporangiaceae > Chersky-822. Next base: position 12,246 of record DATNEK010000125.1, read on the forward strand.
GCGCCACGGCGGCGGCCTTGCCCGCGTCGATGATTCCAGTCCACAGGCAGTGGCCTATGTTCGACGCCAGCGAGTCGATCTGCCGCTTGTTCGCATCGAGGCCGAGCGCGAAGTACCCCTTGTCTGGCATCCAGAACGCCCGGTTGAAGTCCTCCTTGAGCTGGTCTGCGCGCTGGCCCCAGTAGGCGGCGCCTTCGGCGTCCTCGCGCTCGGTGCAGAAGTGCGACTTGGCCAGGAACGCCGCGTATACGTACCCCTGTACCTCGGCAAGCGCGATCGGCGGCTCGGCGATCTGGCCGTCAGCGAACGTAATGCCGTCGAATGAGTCCTTCCAGCCCTGATTGGCCAGGCCAAGCTCGGTAGTCCTGGCGTACTCGACGAAGCCGTCGCCGTCGGCGTCGCCGTAGTTGACGATCCAGTCGAGCGCGCGGTCGGCGTGCGGGAGCAGTTCGTCGACGACCCTGCGTTCGAGCCCCCAACGGCGCAGCTCGCCAAGCAGCATCACGAACAGCGGGGTCGCATCGACCGAGCCGTAGTAGACGCTGCTGCCGCCCAGCCACAGCGATGCCTGCATGCCGAACCGCATCTCGTGCAGGATCTTGCCCGGCTGCTCCTCGGTCGACGGGTCGGTTTTGGTCCCTTGCAGGCTGGCCAGCGTGCGCAGCGTGCCGAGGGCAAGCGACGGGTCGAGCGGCAGGATCATCCACGAGGTGATCAGCGAATCGCGGCCGAATATGGTCATGAACCAGGGCGCGCCCGCGGCGATCACCGCTCGGTCGGCGTGCTCGGGATCGAAGATGCGCAGGCTGCCGAGATCTTCGGTGCTCGCTGCGAATACCGCGGCGAGCCTTGAGTCCGACGCCTTAACCAGGGGGCTCTGCCGCCGCCAGTCGGCCAGGCGCTGCTCGGGCCCTGCCTTCATGGCCTGGTGCGCGGCCGTCGACCTGAACTCGATCAGATCCCTGCCGTCAAGCGACGGCGTGATGTGCAGCGAAGTGCCCCAGACTCCATGGGCGGGCACGACCGCGTGCCAGTTGAGGTGGGTGGCCGAGACCTCAAGCTCGCCGTCCGAGTGCCTGGCTCCGGTGATCGACGCGCCGCGCAGGTGGCTGCCAGCCTGCCGGTTCAGCTTGATCGCGTCGTCTTCGATGTCGACGGTCAGGCCGTCGAGGTCACCTGGCTCGCGTGCCCTGCCCTCCTTCACCTCGAACACGTCGGCGAAGTCGCCCTGCACCCCGATCCGCAGGTTCACCGGCAGCGGTTCCGAACTCATGTTGCGCAGCGTGATCGACTCGTCCATGCCGTCGTTGAGCACCCGGCGCCTCGTGACAAGGAGCGTGCTGTCGGCTAGGCCGTCAGAGGGCGGCATCCGAGCCAGGAACGTGCAGGCGTACGGCTCGCGCGACTGCGGGGCGAGCGCCTCTGGCACGTGCCCGTTAATGCTCAGCTCGAGCCTGCTGATCAGCCTGGTGTCCCTGACGAACAGCCCCTGAGCAGCGCCAGGCCGTATGTCACCCGACATTTCGCAGATGCAGAACGTCGTACCTTCCAGCAGCGTCACCAGGCCGCTGAATGCGCCGACCGTGCTCGCGGGAGCACCATCAAATGTCCAGACCTGCCCCATCTGGGTCCTCCTAGAGCGGACTGGCCTGACTGGCCGCACCTGACCGCGCACCGCGTAGTTCAGTGATCGCTACCCGCAGCGCGACTAGGGCACACTAGCCGGTCACAACGGCGGCGCGCCGCCGCGCGCGGATAGTCTCGGATCGGCCGCGTTTGAGCTACGGAGGTTACGTGTCTGTCATGGTGTCGCTCGGTGCGTCCGCTGCCGTACCGTCAGCCCCCGGCGAGCCTACGATCGGGGTGCTTGCGCTGCAAGGCGACGTCGCCGAGCACGTGCGCGCCATCGGGGCGGCGGGCGGCCGCCCAGTTCTTGTCCGCCGCAGGGCGGAGCTTGATGAGGTCGCCGGCCTGATCATCCCTGGCGGCGAGTCGACCACGATCTGGAAGCTGCTCGACATCTTCGACCTCGCGGCGCCGCTGCGGGAGCGGATCGACGCGGGGATGCCGGTGTTCGGCTCGTGCGCCGGGATGATCCTGCTCGCGAGCAGGCTCGTCGATGTCGCCAGCGACCAGCAGACGCTCGGCGCGATCGACATGACCGTGCGGCGGAACGCGTTCGGCCGCCAGCTTGACTCCTTCGAAAGTGACATCGCGCTGAGCGACGTGCCAGGTCCGCCGTTCCGAGCGGTTTTCATCAGGGCGCCGTGGGTGGATGAGATCGGCGCAGGCGTAGAAATTCTGGCTACCGAGCCCGCCGAGGGTAAGATCGTCGCCGTCCGTCAGGGTCGGGCGCTCGCCACCGCGTTTCACCCCGAGCTCACCCAGGACAATCGCGTGCACAAAATTTTCATCGACATGGTGAGGGAAGGCTCATGAGCGGTCACTCCAAATGGGCCACGACCAAGCACAAGAAGGCGGTCGTCGACGCCAGGCGAGGCAAGCTGTTCGCCAAGCTGATCAAGAACGTCGAGGTGGCCGCGCGCAGCGGTGGCGCTGATGTGAGCGCTAACCCGACGCTCTATGACGCCGTGCAGAAGGCCAAGCGCAGCTCAGTGCCGAACGACAATATCGACCGGGCAGTGCGCCGGGGCGCCGGGCTCGAGGCTGGCGGCGCGGCCTACGAGACCATCACTTACGAGGGTTACGCGCCCGGCGGGGTCGCGCTGCTCGTTGAGTGCCTGACCGACAACAGGAACAGGGCCGCTTCTGAGGTCAGGGTCGCGCTTACCCGTAACGGCGGCTCGATGGCCGACGCCGGCTCTGTGTCCTATCTGTTCAGCCGCAAGGGCGTCGTTATCGTGCCGAAGACTCCCTCGCTCGGTGAGGACGACGTGCTGATGGCGGTGCTCGACGCGGGCGCTGAAGAGGTCAATGACATCGGCGAGTCGTACGAAGTGGTGAGCGAGGCGACGGACCTGGTGCCGGTGCGGACCGCGCTGCAAGATGCCGGTATCGACTACGAGTCGGCCGAGACGCCGTTCTTGCCGTCGGTCGAGGTGCCGCTCGACGAGGAGACCGCCAAGAAGGTGTTCAAGCTCATCGACGTGCTCGAAGAGTCCGACGAAGTGCAAGACGTCTACGCCAACTATCAAGTCTCCGACGACATCATGGAAAAGCTAAGCGCCGAGGACTAGGGATCATCGACCGGCCATCTTCCGCGCACCGCACGGGGATCTTCCGTGATCACCGCGGCTGAGCTGCCGGCGACACGCGGTGCTCAGGTCGGCCGCGTAGGCGAGGGAACGTTGTAGGGTCTTGTTCCGAACACGTGTTCGTCGATGGCTCAGGGTGGTTACCGCATGCGGGTGCTCGGCGTCGATCCAGGTCTGACCCGGTGCGGCATCGGCGTCGTCGAGGGCGGGCCCGGGATCGCGCTGCGCCTGGTCGGGACCACGGTGGTGAGCACTCCTGCTGGCGCGGACATAGGTCAGCGGCTGCTGGAGATCGAAGAGCAGGTCGAGGCCTGGATCGCCAGGCACCAGCCTGACGCGGTCGCGGTCGAGCGGGTGTTCAGCCAGCACAACGTACGCACGGTGATGGGCACAGCGCAGGCGGGAGCGGTGGCGATCGTCTGTGCTGCCAAGCGAGGCGTGCCGGTCACCATGCATACTCCGAGCGAGGTCAAGGCGGCGGTCACCGGCAACGGGCGCGCCGACAAGGCTCAGGTGACTCACATGGTGACCAGGCTGCTTAAGCTGCCTGACCCGCCGAGGCCGGCCGACGCGGCCGACGCTCTCGCGCTGGCGATCTGTCATTTGTGGCGCGGCGGCGCCCAGGCAAGGCTCGCATCGGCCGCCCGATCGAGGGGAGTTGCCCGATGATCGCGCATCTGGATGGCGTTGTGTCGGCGGTGGCGCCCGAAGGTGCCGTCATCGACGTGGGCGGAGTCGGGTTGCTCGTGCAGTGCTCACCAGGGACGCTGGCCGGGCTGCGGCCAGGGGAGCGCGCCAAGGTCAGCACTTCGCTGGTGGTCAGGGAGGACGCGCTGACCTTGTACGGGTTCGGCAGCGACGACGAGCGCAATACGTTCGAGTTGCTGCAGACTGCCAGCGGCATCGGGCCGCGGCTAGCGCTCGCGATGCTCGCGACGTTCAGCCCCGACGGCCTGCGCCAGGCGGTCGCCGCATCCGACGTGACGGCGCTGACCCGGGTACCCGGCATCGGCAGGAAGGGAGCACAGCGGATCGTGCTCGAGCTGGCCGGGCGCCTTGGCTCGCCAGGTGACGGCGCGGTGAGCGCGCCTGCCAGGAACGGCCAGGTGACCTGGCGGGACCAAGTGCGCACCGGGCTGGTCAATCTTGGCTGGCAGCCGAGGGACGCCGATGAGGCGATCGCCGCCATCGAGCCAGACGAGGCCGACGGTGAGGTCGACGTAGCCGGAGCGCTGCGCGCCGCGCTGCGGGTACTCGGGCGACGATAGGGGTGGCCGGGATCGACAGCGACGCTCACAGCGAGGCGGACAGGGTCGTCTCGCCGCTCGCCGAGCTGGATGAACGGCAGATTGAAGGTGCGCTCAGGCCAAGGCAGCTCGCGGAATTCGTCGGCCAGGCCAGGCTGAGAGAGCAGCTCACCTTGGTACTCGAAGGCGCGACGCGGCGCGGCAAGGCTCCTGATCACGTACTGCTGTCGGGGCCGCCAGGGCTAGGCAAGACGACGATCGCGATAATCATCGCGGCCGAACTTGGCGCGCCGCTGCGGATCAGCAGCGGCCCGGCGATCGAGCGGGCCGGTGACCTGGCGTCCATGCTGACCTCGCTGACCGGCGGCGAAGTAGTGTTCATCGACGAGATCCACCGGCTGGCCAGGCCGGCCGAAGAGATGCTCTACCTGGCGATGGAAGACTTCCGCGTCGACGTGATGCTCGGCAAGGGTCCGGGGGCTACCGCGGTACCGCTCGACATCGCGCCGTTCACCCTGGTCGGCGCGACCACCAGAGCAGGCCTGCTGCCGGCGCCGCTTCGGGACAGATTCGGATTTACCGGCCACCTTGACTTCTATGACCCCGATGAACTCGGCATCATCGTCCGCCGCTCGGCCGGGTTGCTCGGGGTAGCGCTTCGCGACGAAGGCGCGCAGGAGATCGCCGGCCGCTCCAGAGGCACGCCGAGGATCGCCAACCGACTGCTGCGGCGGGTCAGGGATTACGCCGAGGTGCGTGGCGACGGCGTCGTCACCAAAGAGGCGGCGCGGGCCGCGCTTGCTTTGTACGAAGTCGACGAAAGCGGCCTTGACCGGCTCGACCGCGCGGTGCTCGTCGCGCTGGTGCAAAGGTTCGGCGGCGGCCCGGTCGGGCTGTCGACGCTGGCGGTCGCGGTCGGCGAGGAGGCTGAGACGGTCGAGGTCGTCGCGGAGCCGTTCCTGGTCAGGGCTGGCCTGATGGCGCGCACATCCCGCGGCCGGGTCGCGACACCCGCGGCGTGGGAGCATCTGGGGCTGACGCCGCCGGTACCCAAGGAAGATGCGAGAAGTCAGGGGGATGAGCCCGGCCCCGTGACGTTGTTTGATTAGCTGGTTAAAAAACCGCCAGGCGCGCGGACGGATTGTCGCATCTGGTTGCGGGCTGGTCACGATCGTCCGGCGAACGCCGTAGCCTGTTTATGCGCGGCTCGCTCGCCGCTACACTTCGGCAGTTGGTCTTTCCCAGCCGCCAGGGTCTGCCGCCGGTCCATCCGCGCGGTGCCTTGGCTGCCACCGGCCGCTGCGCCATCAACTGGAAGGAAGCCCCGCGATGGGGACTATGACACTCGCCGTTGGGACGCATCTCGCTGCCCCGGCCACGACGTCCAAGGGCAACCCGGCTTATACGTTCCTGATCCTCGCCGTCCTGATCGGCCTGTTCTACTTGCTGATCATGCGTCCGCAGCGGAACAGGCAGCGCAAGGCTATGCAGACGCAGAGCCAGGTCATGCCGGGCCAGCGCGTCCGTACGACGGCCGGCATGTACGGCACCGTGGTCTCAGGCGATGACCGCGATGTCGTGATTGAGATCGCGCCCGGAGTGCACGTGACAATGCTGCGGCGGGCAATCATGGATGTGATTTCCGACGACCAGCCGCTGTCCGATCCCGTCGACGAAGGCGAGCCGCACTCCGACAACCAAGGCGGCGACTGGGACGTTAAGAATGATGACTGGAACGTCAAGGATGAGACGTCATCAGATGACCTGGATCTGAAGGACCGTAACGTCTAGCCGCCACCGCGGGTGGCCTGCGGGACCGTTCCCCTGGGCCGCTACCGCGGGCCCCGACCGAACCTGAGGACAGCACAGGTGACTTCCCCAAGCAAGCCGTCTAGGCCGCGCGGCAATGCCTGGCCTGGCAGCAGCAGTAGCACGTCTAAGCAGGGCAGCGCACAATCTCGGCCGGGTGTCCACCTAGCCGCGCTCGCCGTGCTGATCTTTGTCATGCTGGCGGCCGTGATCGGCGGTGCCGCCCTGCACCCGGCCGACTGGCACCACAAGTTCAAAGTCGGACTCGGCCTCGACCTGCACGGTGGCACGACGGTGACGCTCAAGGCCGTCGCTTCGAACGGCGGGGTTCCGAACAAGACTGACATGAACACCGCGATCTCCATCTTGGAGAGCCGGTTCAACGGCCTTGGCATCAACAACACCACCGTGCAGCAGCAGGGCGCGCAGTTCATCAACATCTCGATCCCTGGCGCGAGCGCCAGCCAGATCGCGCCGTTGCTGAGTTCGGCGTCCCTGCGGTTCAGGCAGGTGTTGCTGTGCACGACAGCGCTGCCGACGAACGCGGCGTGCCAGCCGGGGCCTCATCCGGCCGGCCCCGGGCTGCCCGCTGCCGCGCCGAGTGCGCCGACCACGCCGCCCGCGCCGATTCCCGCGCCGACGCCGGTCCCGTCATCCGGCCCTTCGCATTCGTCATCGCCAAAGGCGCAGCCGTCATCGAGCCCGAGTTCCAAGGCGAGCAAGTCGGGCGGCTCAGGCCAGGCGGTCGGCGCACGCCAGCTAAGCGACGTGACCAGGGATGTGGCCAAGCCGCTGGCATCGGCCTCGCCTACGCCATCGTCGTCAGGCTCGCCGAAGGCGTCAGCTTCTCCGTCAGCGTCCCCGTCGGCCTCGTCGAAGACCAAGTCGTCGCCGTCAGCCTCACCGAGCGCATCGCCATCGCCATCGCCATCCGTGTCGGCTCCGTCGGCGAACACCCTGTACGTGGCCGGTAACGAGAGCATGGTCTCCGCTAAGACGCTTGACTTGTTCAAGAAGCTGGACTGCAGGAAGGCGGGCTGGCAGCACCTGGTCTATGGCAATGAGTCGAACAGGTATGACAACGAGACGCAGATCGTCGCCTGTGACGGGACCGGCGTCAAGTACGTGCTCGGCCCGCCGATTGTGCAAGGCACCGAGCTGAAGTCGCCGGGCGCCGCGCTGTCGTCGACCAGCAACCAGTGGGTCGTCACCTTCAACCTGAACGGCCCGGGATCTACCGCATTCGGCGCGAAGACCACCCAGATGGTCAACACGTACTACAACTCGACGCAGCAGCAAGAGACGTCGGTGCTCGACCAGTTCGCGATCGTGCTTGACGGCAAGGTCGTCTCCGCGCCGCTTGTGCAGCAGGCGATTACCGGGGGTTCCGGGCAGATCACCGGCAACTTCACCCAGAAGTCGGCGACCAACCTGGCGAACGTGCTCAAGTACGGCGCGCTCCCGCTGAGCTTCGACAGCCAGACGATTCAGTCGGTATCGGCTCAGCTCGGCTCGCAGCAACTGGACGCCGGTCTCATAGCCGCCGCGGTCGGGCTGCTGCTCGTCGTGTTCTACTCGTTCTTCTACTACCGCGGCCTGGCCCTAGTCTCGGTGTTCAGCCTCGCGATCGCTGCCTTGCTGTCCTGGCTCGCGGTCATCCTGCTCGGCAAGTACCAGGGCTACTCGCTGACGCTGGCTGGCGTGGCTGGGCTTATCGTCGCGATCGGAATCACGGCCGACTCGTTCGTCGTGTACTTCGAGCGATTGCGCGACGAAGTGAGAGAAGGGCGGACTCTGCGCGCCGCTGTCGAACGCGGCTGGACGAGGGCCAGGCGGACCATCTTGGTCTCAGACACGGTTTCGTTCCTGGCCGCGTTGCTGCTGTACATTTTCGCGATCGGCGACGTGAAGGGCTTCGCGTTCACGCTCGGGCTGACCACGCTGATCGACGTCGTGGTCGTCTTCTCGTTCACCAAGCCGATGGTTACCCTGCTTGCCAGGACCAAGTTCTACAGTTCCGGCAGGCCGCTATCCGGACTCGACCCAGCTAGGCTCGGAGCGCGATCGCCATGGCGCGGCTCGCGCCCGGCGACGCCAAGACCAGCCACGGGCAGCGCGGCGAGCGCGGTCTCGGCCAGGACCACCCCGAAGGAGGCGTGATGTCGCGGCTCGGCAACATCGGCGGCCGGCTGTACCGCGGCGAGGTCTCCTTCGACTTCGTCGGTCGCCAGAAGATGTGGTACACGATCTCCGGCGTGATCTTGGTCATCAGCGTTGCCGCGCTGCTGATCTTCCACCTGAACTTCAGCGTCGACTTCAAGGGCGGTGACATCTATAAGTTCACGCCTCCCGCGTCGGTGCACCTAACCCAGACGCAAGTCGCCAGCACGGCGATCAACGCTGGCGCGAACCCGTCGACGATCGTGCAGCAGGTCGGCGGCAAGAGCTGGAGCGTGCAGACCGCGGCGTTCGGTCACACCGGTACCCAGTACCATGTGCTTGGCGCGCTGGCCAAGCTGGCGCACCTGTCCAACAGCCAGGTCAGCCTTCAGTCCGTTGGGCCAAGCTGGGGCGGACAGATCTCCCAGAAGGCGCTTGAGGCGCTGATCGCTTTCCTGATCGTGATCGTGCTGTACCTGTCGGTCGCATTCGAATGGCGGATGGCCGTTTCGGCGCTTGTGGCACTGATTCACGACATCGTCATCACCATCGGTGTATACGCGCTGGTCCACTTCGAGGTCAGTCCGGCGACCGTGATCGGCTTGCTGACCATTCTCGGTTACTCGCTCTATGACACCGTCGTGGTATTCGACAAGGTCAGGGAGAACACCGCCGGTCTGCTTGCCACCAGGCGGACCAGATATAGCGAGGCGGCGAACCTGGCGCTCAACCAGACCCTGGTCCGGTCGATCAACACCTCGCTGATCGCTTTGCTGCCGGTCGTCGCGATCCTCGCGGTGAGTGCGTTCCTGCTCGGCAACGGCGAACTCAAGGACCTGTCGCTCGTGCTGTTCGTCGGCATGCTGTCAGGTACCTACTCGTCGATCTGCATCGCCACGCCGGTGCTCGCCGACCTCAAGGAACGCCAGCCCGAATACCGGCAGCTCGCCAAGCAGATCGCCCAGCGGGCGACGAGCGCGAAGCGGCAGGCCAAGGTCGCCGTCGCCAAGGCGAGCGCGAGCGTCGGCACGGGCAACGGCGGTTCGGCCGCCGGGGTGGGCGACGACGACGTCGACGACGACGTGCTGGCCGAAGCCGAAGACCAGCCCGGAGGCACGCAAGACGAGACGGCCGCGTCGGTGAGCGCCGGACGTCCGGTCGGCGGCTCGACCGGAGGCCGTGCCGTGCCTGGATCCCGCCAGCAGCCACGCCGGTCCACAGCAGCGCAACGCAGGCCGCAAGGAAAGAAGAAACGGCGGTAGCGGAACGTGACCAATGTCACAGACAGCGCAAGCAGCGAATCGCTGCTTGCGCTGATTCGGGATGTGCCCGACTATCCGCAGCCGGGCGTCGTCTTCAAGGACATCACGCCGCTGCTTGCTGACCCGGTCGCCTTCGCCGCCACGATCGCCGCGCTCGCGGCGGGCCATGACCACCAGATCGACAAGGTCGCAGGCATCGAGGCGCGCGGGTTCATCCTGGCCGCTCCTGTCGCGTGCCGGCTTGGCGTCGGGTTCGTGCCGGTCCGCAAGCTCGGCAAGCTGCCAGGACCGACGCACTCACAGACCTATGAGCTCGAGTATGGAACCGCGGCCGTCGAGGTGAAGACGGACGCGTTCGCGCCAGGAGATCGGGTGCTGCTCATCGACGACGTGCTCGCCACCGGTGGCACGGCGGCCGCGACGTCAGCCTTGATCAGGCGGTGCGGTGCTCAGGTCATATCGCTCGGCGTGCTGATCGAACTCGGCTTCCTGCACGGCCGCGCGAACCTGCCTGGCCTGGATGTCCGGGCGCTGCTCTCGATCTGACCACGGGGAACACCGGACCGCTGCTCGCTGGTTGATGTGACTAGTGGTGTGTCGCAGGAGTGCCGACACCTTCGATACGCCACTAAGTAGACTGGAAACTTCAACTGACGCGAGGAGCGCAGTGGCCGGTGACGTAGCGACGGCCGGGACGGCCGGAAGCGGAGTCGCCCAGGAGCCCGCCGGGCATAGCGGGCAAGACCGGGATTTGCCCGTGGCAGGCACTGAGGTGACCCCGGCGCTTGGCGTGCCCGATGAGCAGCTCGGCGTCGGCGGCAACGGCTTGGCCGGAGCGAACGGTCATCCGAGCGTCAGGCGCCGGCTCGGCAGGTTCGCCTCGTCCCGCGGCGGGGGAGTCAACCCGGTGCTCGAACCGCTGATCAAGACGGCACGCACCACGCACCCCAAGGCCGACGTCAGGCTGATCGAACGTGCCTACGAGGTTGCCGCGAAGTGGCATGCCGGCCAGCTGCGCAAGAGCGGCGATCCGTATATCACCCATCCGCTCGCTGTGGCTACGATCCTGGCTGAGCTCGGGATGAATCACGAGACGCTGTGCGCCGCGCTGCTGCACGACACGATCGAGGACACCGACTACACGCTCACGGAGCTGCGCGCGGATTTCGGCGACGATATCGCGGCCCTGGTCGACGGCGTCACCAAGCTCGACAAGGTCAAGTACGGCGAGGCGGCGCAAGCCGAGACTGTGCGCAAGATGGTCGTGGCGATGGCGCGCGACATCCGCGTGCTTGTCATCAAGCTGGCCGACCGGCTGCATAACATGCGCACGCTGCGGTACCTGCCGCGGCCCAAGCAGGAGCAGAAATCACGGGAAACGCTGGAGATCTACGCCCCGCTCGCCCACCGGCTCGGCATGAACACGGTCAAGTGGGAGCTTGAGGACCTAGCGTTCGCCACGCTCTTTCCCAAGCGCTACGACGAGATCGCGAGGCTGGTCTCAGAGCGGGCGCCGCGTCGCGAGGCGTTTCTCCAAGAGGTGATCGAAGAGGTCTCTGCCGACCTGCGCGAGGCCAAGATCAAGGCGCGGGTGACCGGCCGCCCGAAGCACCTGTATTCGGTCTACCAGAAGATGATCGCGAAGAATAAGAGCTTCGACGACATTTACGACCTGGTCGGCATCCGCATACTTGTCGACACGGTCAGGGATTGCTATGCGGTGCTCGGGGCGGCACACGCCCGGTGGAACCCGGTGCCAGGCCGGTTCAAAGACTACATAGCGATGCCGAAGTTCAACATGTACCAATCGCTGCACACCGTGGTGATCGGTCCCGGTGGCAAGCCGGTTGAGCTGCAGATCAGGACCTGGGGCATGCACCGCAGGTCAGAGTATGGCGTCGCCGCTCACTGGAAGTACCGCGAGGAGATGACGACGGGCACCAGCCCTTCCGATCTCGCCTGGGTGCGGCAGCTCGTGGACTGGCAGCGCGAGACGGCCGATCCGGCCGAGTTTCTCGAGTCGCTGCGGTTCGAGGTGGGCAGCGACGATGTCTACGTCTTCACACCGCGCGGTGAGGTGATCGGGCTTCCGCAAGGCGCGACGCCGGTGGACTTCGCTTACGCGATCCACACCGAGGTGGGTCACCGCACCATCGGCGCGAAGGTCGACGGCAGGCTGGTACCGCTTGAGTCCACCCTGAGCAACGGCGAGACCGTCGAGGTGCTCGCATCCAAGGCGCCCGACGCCGGGCCTAGCCAGGACTGGCTCGGCTTCGTGAAGAGCGCCAGGGCGCGCAACAAGATCAGGCACTGGTTCTCCAAGGAGCGCCGCGAAGCGTCGGCCGACACCGGCAAGGCGATGATCGCGCGCACCATGCGCAAGCAAGGACTGCCACTGCAGCGGCTCGCGACCGCCAACGCGCTGCTGGCGATCGCACACGAACTTCGCTACCAGGACCTGTCAGCGCTGTACGCGGCCGTCGGCGACAATCACGTGAGTGCCCAGTCGGTGGTCACCAAGCTGGTCAACGCCGCTGGTGGCCTAGCTGGCGCCCAGGAGGACATCGCCGAGGCCACGGAGATCACCAGGACGCCAGCCACGCAGGCGCCGGCGGGCGATTCTGGCGTGTCAGTCGAAGGCTCGGCTGATGTATGGGCACGACTGTCCAAGTGCTGCACCCCGGTGCCCGGTGACAAGATCACCGGCTTCGTCACCAGGGGCAATGGCGTGTCCGTGCACCGCACCGATTGCGTCAACGTGCAGCACCTGATCGGCTCGGAGCCCGAGCGCGTCGTGTCGGTGCACTGGGCGCCCAAGGAGAGCTCGAGGTTCCTGGCCGCCATCCAGGTCGAGGCTCTCGACCGGACTGGGCTGTTGTCCGACGTCACCAGGTCCATCTCAGAACAGCACGTCAACATCCTGTCCGCGACGGTGACGACCAGGCGGGACCGGGTCGCGCTGAGCAAGTTCACCTTCGAGATGGGCGACCCTGAGCATCTGCGGCACGTGCTCAAGGCTGTACGCAACGTCGACGGCGTTTACGACGCGCACCGCGTAATCAGTTAGTGGTCTAATAGATCACAATCGCGGGCAAGTAGAGGTGGCAAGGTTGCCGGAGCCGTCGTCGGAATCTTTCGCCGCACTGCTTCGCTATCTGCGCACCGAAGCCAATCTCACCCAAGAGGAACTCGCCCATAAAGCTGGCATAAGCATCAGATCGGTCAGCGACCTCGAGCGCGGCATCAACCAGAAGGCGCGGCGGGATACCGCCAGGATGCTTGCCGATGCGCTTGAGCTTTCCGGTCAGGCGCGGTTGAAGTTCGAGGCGGTAGCGCGCGGCCGGGCAGGCGGTGAATCGTGGAGCGAGCGCGACTTCGCCGGCGATGCCGACGCGGCGGATGGCACGAGCAGCGCGGATCGCGACGCTCTGGGATTCGCCGCGGCCACCAGAACGTTGCCGCGCGACATCGCTTCGTTCACTGGTCGCCAGACCGAAGTCAGCCGGCTGGTCGCGGCGGTGTCCGGTGACGCCGCCTCCGGTGTAGCGGCAGCCGACAGCTCAGGAGCTGGTGGCGTCGTCGACGTCTGCGCGATCGGCGGCCTGGCCGGGATCGGAAAGACCGCGTTCGCCATTCACGTGGCGCACCGGCTTGTCGAGCGGTATCCGGACGGCCAGATATTTCTGCCGCTGAACGGTCACACTCCCGGCCAGCAGCCAGTCAGCGCGACCGACGCGCTCGCCAGCTTGCTTGAGACGGCTGGCGTCGCCCCTGCGCAGATCCCAAGCGGGCTGCAGGAGCGGATCAGGCTGTGGCGAGATCGGCTCGCCGGGCGGCGGTTCCTCGTCGTGCTCGACGACGCGCTCGAACATGATCAGGTCAGGCCGCTGCTGCCCGGCACAGCGGGCAGCCTGGTGCTTATCACCAGCCGACGGCATCTGACCGCGCTCGAAGACGTCAAGGTGATCAGCCTGGACACGCCGTCGGCGGCGGAGGCCGCGCAGATGCTCGCCAGGCTGGCAGGCCGGCCCGATCTTGACCCAGGTGACCCCGCCGTAGCCGAGCTCATCGCGATGTGCGGTTGCCTGCCGCTGGCGATCGGGATGGCGGCCAGCCAGCTGCGGCACCACCCGGTGTGGACGGTCGCCGACCTGACCGCCGATCTCGCGCTGGCGCGCGACCGGCTCAAGTTGCTCAGCGCCGAGAATATGTCGGTGGCCGCGGCGTTCGACCTGTCCTACCGAGATCTTGACCAGCGGGAACAGCGGCTGCTGCGCTGCGTCGGCATGTTCCCTGGAGACGAGATCGACGCCTACGCGGCGGCCGCGCTGCTCGACGTCGATCACACCGCGGCTCGCCGGCTGCTCGACTCGCTCTACGATCACTACCTGCTGGCCGAGCCGACCCGCGGCAGGTACCGGCCGCACGACCTGGTCAGGGAGCATGCGAGGGCACTGGCGGACACCGATCCGATCGCGGACTCCGGCGCCGCCATCGCCCGGCTGCTCGACTACTACCTGCACGCCGCTCGGACCGCCGGGCAGCACCTGGCGAGGCGGATACCCGCTGGTATACCCGACGTCCACGTGGCGGAGCCGAGGTCCGTTCCTGACCTGTCGGCGTCACGTGATGCGGTGTCGTGGATGACCACCGAGCGATCCAACCTGCACGTGGCGGTCGTCTATGCCGCGCACCACGGCCTCGCGGCGCACGCGGCCGCGATCCCGGCGGCGATGCACGGCTTCCTGCGCGGCCAGGGCTATTGGAACCAGGCCCTGATCTTGTACGAAGTGGCGCTCGAAGCCGCGCGCGCGGCCGGCGATCAGCTAGCGGAGGCAAGCGCCAGGACCGACCTCGGTGACATGCAGAGCATGACCGGCGATCACGTGGCGGCGACCAAAAGCCTCACGCGGGCTCTCGATCTTTACCGGGCCGCTGCCGAGCGCCTCGGCGAGGCGAACGCGCTGCACATCATGGGCCTGGTACAGCACAGGACGGGTGACTACACGGCAGCGCAGGAGCAGACCTTGAGCCGGGCGCTGACGCTGCAGCGCGCGGTCGGGAACTCACTCGGCGAGGCCAGCGTTCTGAACACGCTCGGCTCGGTACAGTACCGGTCAGGCGACTACGCGGCGGCGATCACGAGCGGGACTCTGGCGCTCGAAATCCAGCGTGCGCTTGGCAACAGGCTCGGTGAGGCCAATGCGCTCAACGAGCTCGGCATCGCGAGGTCGCTGGCTGGCGAGCACGATGCGGCTATCGCCGACCTGACGCAGGCGCTCGAGCTGCATCGTCAGCTCGGCAACAGGCTCGGTGAGGCGAACGCGACGAGGGATCTCGGCCGCGCGCAGCACGCGGCCGGCGACTACCAGGCGGCGATTGCCAGCTTGACGAGCGCTATCACCCTGCATCACGAAATGGGGAACAACTTCGGCGAAGCCAACGCCGCCGCCGACCTCGACCGTGCCAAGTCAGCACTTGTCACCAGTTAACGTCGGGAAGGGGCCCGAGTTAGCCGGTCAGGTCGGCGAGGGTCTTCTCCGCCTCGGTTAGCCAGGATTGCCTGGTGGCTATGGCTGACCTGGCGCGCTGGCAGGCGGCTTCGTCGCCGCGCTCAGTCGCCTGGGTTAGCTGGCTTTCGAGCTGGCTGATCGTCCTGCGGATCTGGTCGACGGTGTCCCTCGCCCTGGACAGTGCCTCCGGGTTGCTGCGCCGCCACTCGATGTCTTCGGCCTTGCGCACTGCCTCGTCCACCTTGCGCAGGCCGCCTTCGAGCCGCTCCTGCGCTTCCTTGGCCACCGCGCCGATCCTGTCCCAGCGCTGGTGTATCGAGCGCAGCGCCGAGCGCGCGGACTTCGCGTCGGTGATCGGCAGCAGCCGCTCGGCCTCGGCGAGCAGTTGCTCCTTGGCGGTCGCCCGCTCCCGCAGCTGGCTGTCCTTGGCCGACATCGCCGCCGACCTGGCGTCGAAGAAGGTGCTCTGCGCGGTCCTGAACCGCTTCCACATCTCGTCCTCGGTAGCCCGGTCGGCGCGTCCCGCGTCCTTCCATGACGCCATCAGGTCCCGGTAAGCGGCGGCCGTGAGGGCCCAGTCCGTCGACGCGGACAGCTCCTCGGCCCTGGCGACGAGTTGCTGCTTACGCTCCCTGATCTCATCGCGCTCTTCCTCGAGCGCGGCGAAGTACACCTTGCGCCGCTTGGCGAAGGTGGTACGCGCCGCCGACATGCGCTTCCAGAGCCCGGCCTCGGCCTGGCGGTCACCGTGCGGCGCCGCCTTCCAGTCGTCGAGCAGCTGCTTGAGCCGCTCGCCACCGGACTTCCAGTGCGTCGCCTCGGCCGCGATCTGCTCGGCCTCGGCGACGATGCCCTCCTTGACCTCGATGGCCTCGGCGCGCGCACGATCACGAGCGGCCTTGTGCTCCTCGCGCCTGTGGTCCGCCCGCTCGGACAGCGCGTCCAGGCGACGCCTGAGACCGTCAAGATCGCCGACGCACTTGGCCTCTTCGATCGCGGAGTGCAGCCTGGCGATGGTGGCCTTGGCTTGCCCCGGCGCCAGGTCAGTCGTCGAAATCCGGCGCTCGAGCAGGTTAACCTCGGTCGCCAGCGAGTCGTACCTGCGAGTGAAGAATTCAAGCGCCTCATCTGGGCTGCCTGCCTGCCAGATCCCGACGACGCGCTCCCCCTCAGCGGTGCGCACGTAGACGGTGCCGTCATCGGCTACCCGGCCCCACGGATGGCTTCCCGTGCTCACCGTTACCTCCCGCTCAGTACCTGACTGACATGCCCGTGATGTCTAGTCTCGAATCTCTGCCGTCTGATCAGGTCTTTTTGATGGTGACACTCTCAATGGTGACTTTGTCCTTGGGGTGGCCGCCTCCGGCTGGGTTCATCGGAGGGACGATGCCTGCCTTCGCCAGATCCTGCAGGATGCTGAGCCCGGAGACGATCTTGCCGAATGGTGTGTACGAGGGCGGCAGCGGAGTGTTCTTGAATACCAGGAAGAACTGGCTGCCGTTACTGCCTGGTGAGCCGGAGTTGGCCATCGCCACCGTCGATGCCGGGTAAGAAGCGCCGGCGAGGTTCTCGCTGTAGAACGCATAACCAGGGCCGCCTGAGCCCGTTCCTGTTGGATCACCGCACTGCAGCACGAAGATGCCGGCCGTCACCAACCGAGGACAAGTGGTGTTGTTGAAGTAGTCGTGCTCGGCCAGGAACACGAACGAGTTAACCGTGCAGGTCGCCTTGCTGTTCAGCAAGTTGATCACGATCGCGCCACGGTTGGTGTTGATCGTGGCCTGGAAGGTCGCCTTGTAGTCGGGCTTGGTTGGCGGGAACCCGACCTTGCGTGCGGCCGGCGGTTCTGGCGCGTACGAGCAGCTGTGCGCGGGCTCGGCGGCCGTGGAAGCCGTCGGTGTGGGCGACGTCGACGGAGTCTTTGACGGCTTCGTCGACGGAGTCGCCGTAATCGGGGCGGAGATCGGTTTGGCGGTCGACTTGTTATGGGTCAGCGCGATGACCCCGACCACGACAGCGGCGCCGATGAGCGCGATCGCCGTGCCGCTGCCGACGACCTTCGCCATCTTGCGCGCGTTCGCCTGACGCTCTGCCTCTCGTGCTATCCGGCGCTCGTGCCGCTCCCTGGCAAGCTTGCGCTGGCGCTCCTGCTTACCCGCCACCCGCTCCGCCTCCCGTTATCGACCGGTAGTGGTGCTATTCCAAAACTTCGCGCATGGTATCCGGATGAGGCAAGGGTGTAGGCCCGCCGTTATCGGTTCGACGCACCAACCGCAGCCGTCCTGTAACTGCCGCACCCCACCGCGAGGCCAGGAAGCGGCACCGCGGCGCTTCGCCAGCCGCGCTCAGCGTGGCTAAACGTAGGTAGCCTGACAAGGGTTGCAAGCTGGCTAGGAGTGCCCGTGCTGATCCAAGGTTTTCCCGCAGGCTCGTTCGCCGCGAACTGCTACGTGATAGCGCCGCAGGCCGGAGAAGACTGCCTGATCATCGACCCTGGCCAGGACGCGGCCCCTGGCATCGAAGAGATCGTTACCAGGCACCGGCTGCGGCCGGTTGCCGTGCTCGCCACCCACGGCCACATCGATCACATCTGGTCGGTGGCGCCGGTATGCGACTCTGCTGACATACCGGCCTACATTCATCCAGACGATCGGGCGCTGCTCACCGATCCTGGCCGGGGAATTTCCGCGCTGGCAGGCCGTCAGCTCTTCGGCGGCCTCACCTTCACCGAGCCGGCTGACGTGATCGATCTGGCCGACGGGATGACGCTCGACCTGGCCGGAATCAGCCTGACCGTGGATCACGCGCCTGGGCACACCCCGGGCTCGGTGGCGTTCAGGCTCGCTGCCGATGAGGCTGCCGGTGACCAGGTCGGGCGGAGCGGCGCGTTGTTCACCGGCGACCTGCTGTTCGCCGGCTCGATCGGGCGAACCGACTTGCCCGGCGGCGACTACCCGACGATCCTCGATAGCCTGGCACGGGTCTGCCTGCCGCTGCCGGACTACACGGCCGTGCTGCCCGGCCACGGCCCGCTGACGACGATCGGCGCGGAGCGTGCGACCAACCAGTTCCTTGACGGGCTCGCACCGAGTACGGGTCCGGCTCGCGGGCTGTAACACGCGCCTGCTGGCGGCGGGGAGCACCGGGGGAAGTCTTTATGCGGTCTGGGTTGACTGTTTTTTGAATTAAGAAAGAAAGGCTGGAAGTCGATGATCCGCACCCACGAGGCGGGCGCGCTCCGCGCGTTCCAGGCTGGACAGCAGGTCACTCTGGCTGGCTGGGTGGCCAGGCGCAGGGATCATGGCGGGGTTGTCTTCATTGACCTGCGCGACGCGAGCGGCGTGGTTCAGGTGGTGCTGAGGCAGGAGGATGTCGCGCACGAGTTGCGCGCCGAATTCTGCGTGCTTGTGACCGGCGAGGTGCGGATGCGGCCGGCCGGGAACGAGAACCCCGAACTGGCCACCGGCGACATCGAGGTCGCGGCAGGCGCTGTTGAGGTTCTTTCCGAGTGCGACCCGCTGCCGTTTCCTGTTGACGGGCACGCGGAGCTTAACGAGGAAGTTCGGCTGCGGTACCGGTACCTGGACATCAGGCGAGCCGAGATGGCGGCCGCGCTGCGGGCCAGGTCGAAGGCGGCTTACCTGCTCAGCGACGTGATGGCGGAACGCGGGTTCGTGAACGTGGAGACGCCGTTCTTGACCAGGTCGACGCCGGAAGGCGCCAGGGACTTCCTCGTGCCTGTCCGGCTCCAGCCAGGAAGCTGGTACGCGCTGCCGCAGTCGCCGCAGCTGTTCAAGCAGCTGCTGATGATCTCCGGGCTCGAACGCTATTACCAGCTGGTCCGCTGCTTCCGAGACGAGGACTTCCGCGCGGACCGGCAGCCTGAGTTCACCCAGATTGACATCGAGATGTCGTTCGTCACCAGGGCCGATGTCATCGAGATCGCCGAGCACCTGGTGCAGCGGTTGTGGCGGGAGATCGCCGGCTACGAGGTGCCGCTGCCGATACCGCACTTGACCTACGCGGACGCCATGGCCAGGTTCGGCTCGGACAAGCCAGACCTGCGGTTCGGCTGTGAGCTCGCCGACCTGACGTCCTACTTCGCCGGGACGTCGTTCCGCGTGTTCCAGGCGCAGCACGTTGGTGCGGTGGTCATGCCGGGAGGTGCGGCTCAGTCGCGCAAGGAACTCGACGGGTGGCAGGACTGGGCCAAGTCGCGCGGTGCGCGCGGGCTGGCCTACGTGCTGATCGGGCCGGACGGGTCGGTGTCCGACGCCGGCCCTGTCGTCAAGCACCTGTCGGAGGAAGAGCGAGCCGGGCTGGCGGTCGCGGCCGGTGCCGGACCCGGGGACTGCGTGTTCTTCGCGGCCGGGGCGCCTGGTGCGGCACGAACGCTGCTCGGCGCGACCCGGCTGGAGATCGGCGTCCGATGCGGGCTGATCGATTCTTCTGCGTGGGCGTTCACCTGGGTGGTCGACGCTCCGATGTTCGAAGAGGATGAGGGCGGACCGGGCGGTGAGAAGCGCTGGAGCGCCGTGCACCACCCGTTCACCTCGCCGCTGCCCGAGTGGGCAGACAAGTTCTCCGCCGAACCTGGCGGTGCGCTAGCCAACGCCTACGACATCGTCTGCAACGGCACCGAGATCGGCGGCGGGTCGATAAGGATCCACAGGCCGGCCATGCAGCAGCAGGTTTTTGAGGTGATCGGGTTGTCGCGGCAGGAGGCCACGTCCCAATTCGGCTTCCTGCTCGACGCGCTGCGGTTCGGGCCGCCGCCGCACGGCGGCATCGCGTTCGGATGGGACCGGCTGCTGATGCTGCTCACCGGCCGCGAATCGATCAGAGACGTGATCGCGTTCCCGAAGGCGGCGTCCGGGCATGACCCGCTAACCGGGGCGCCGACTCCGATCACGGCGGCGCAGCGCAAGGAGGCTGGCGTGGACGTGGCGGCAGGAGCCGGCTGAGCCGTCTCGAAATTTTCCTTCTGCGCTAGTGACGGCGCGCCGAGATAGTGTCTAGCCGTGGCTGGCAGGGATTCTAGGACTGCTCAGGGCGCGAGCCTGTTCGATGACGCGGCCGGGGAGGCGGCGCTTGCCGTCGCGCCGCTGGCCGTCAGAATGCGGCCGCGCACGCTCGACGAGGTCGTCGGCCAGCCCCGGCTGACCGCGCCTGGTTCGCCGCTTCGCAAGCTGGCCGAGACCACCGCGCCGATGTCGGTGCTGCTTTGGGGTCCGCCAGGGACAGGCAAGACCACGCTCGCTTACGTGCTTGCCTCGGTGACAAGCAGGAAATTCGTTGAGATATCCGCGGTTTCGGCCGGGGTGGCCCAGGTGCGGGCCGCGATCGACGCGGCCAGGGCTGAACTTGGGCTCACCGGCACCCAGACCCTGCTGTTCATCGACGAGGTGCACAGGTTCAACAAGGCGCAGCAGGACGCCCTCCTGCCCGCGGTGGAGAACCGCTGGGTCTCTTTCATAGGGGCGACCACGGAGAACCCGTCGTTCTCCGTGATCGGGCCGCTGATGTCGCGTTCTTTGCTACTCCGGCTGCAGCCGCTT
Source organism: Streptosporangiaceae bacterium (assembly GCA_035553055.1). Classification (GTDB taxonomy): domain Bacteria; phylum Actinomycetota; class Actinomycetes; order Streptosporangiales; family Streptosporangiaceae; genus Chersky-822. The sequence goes on from DATNEK010000125.1 coordinate 33,010, forward strand.
GGCGACGATGACCTGCGGATGGTGATCGACCGGGCGCTCGCCGACGACCGCGGGCTGGCCGGCGCCGTCACGTTGGCCGAAGACGCGGCCGAGCAGTTGCTGCGGCTAGCCGGGGGAGACGCCAGACGGGCGCTCACCTATCTGGAGGCCGCCGCTCTCGGCTTGCCGGAAAGCGGCGTGATCGACGAGGCCGTGCTCTCCCGCGCGGTCGACCGGGCCGCCGTGCGCTACGACCGAGCCGGTGACCAGCATTACGACGTGATCAGCGCGTTCATCAAGAGCATCAGGGGCAGCGATGCCGACGCCGCGTTGCACTACCTGGCGCTGATGATCGAGGCAGGCGAAGACCCGAGGTTCATCGCCAGGCGGATCATCGTGCATGCGAGCGAGGACGTGGGGATGGCCGATCCTTCGGCGCTGACCATAGCGGTTGCCGCGGCCCAGGCGGTTGAGTTCGTCGGGCTGCCCGAGGCGCGGATCAACCTGGCGCAGGCCGTCATCCACCTGGCGCTGGCGCCGAAGTCCAACGCGGTAGTGCGCGCGATCAACGCGGCCGGCGAGGACGTGCGGTCCGGGCTGACCGGCCCGGTTCCTGTGCACCTGCGCGACGCCAGTTACCGGGGCGCGGCGAGGCTCGGCCACGGCAAGGGGTACGTGTACCCGCACGACTACCCCGAGGGAATTGTCGCGCAGGTATACGCGCCTGAGCCGATCGTGGGCCGCCGTTACTACGAGCCGACCAGGCACGGCGCCGAGGCCAGGTACGCCGACCGCTCAGAGCGGATCAGGGCGGTGCTCGACGCCGC
>DATNEK010000126.1:0-18883 GCA_035553055.1 Streptosporangiaceae bacterium
GCGGCCGCCATGTGCTTGCGCACCCCGCGAATAGGTATCCGCTCCTCGCGCGCCGCAGGCGCTATCGGCGCCGGGCTCACGCCGGTCGGTGCCGAAACTGCCGCCTGTACGTCGTCCCTGGTGATGAGGCCGTCGGCACCTGTCCCCACGAGCTGGGTGAGGTCAACGCCGAGGTCCCTGGCGAGCTTGCGAACAGGCGGCTTGGCAAGCACGGCGATCCGGCCACTCCCCGATCCCGGGGCGGCCGGTCCGGCTGGGGCTGCCGGTGCGGCTGGGGCTGCCGGTGCGGCTGGGGCGGCCGGTGCGGCTGGCGCGGCCGGTGTGGCTGGCGCTGCCGGTGCGTCTTTGGCAGCGGGTGCGGCAGGCGCCTGGCCGGCGATCGGCTTGCGCGGTCGCCGCTTGGTTGTGCCGAGCTTGACGCCGTAGCCGACAAGCACCGCCTGGCGCTCCTCCTTGACCTCCTTGGGTGCGAGCGTGCCGTGGATGCCTGGCTCGATCCCGCCCTCCTGCGGCCGCGTGGTGATCAGCTCGGGGTCGCTGACCGCCTCAGGCGGGGCCTGACCGACCGCGGCGGCTGGCGTCGCGGCGGGGGCGGCGGGGGCGGCGCCATTACCGCCGCCCACCTGGACCGAGATGATCGGCGTGCCGACATCCGCCGTCGCGCCCTCAGGCACGAGCAGGTCGGCGACCACGCCGGCGTATGGGCTTGGCAGCTCAACGACGGCCTTGGCCGTCTCGATCTCGACGATGATCTGGTTGACGGTGATCGTGTCGCCTGGGTGAACGTGCCACCTGACGATGTCAGCCTCGGTCAGGCCCTCACCGACATCGGGGAGCTTGAAGTTCTTCAGCTCTGCCATGAGGTCCCCTCTCAGAAGCCGAACGACCGGTCGACGGAGTCGAGCACTCGGTCCAGATCGGGCAGATAGTGCTCCTCGATCCGAGATGGCGGATACGGGGTGGAATAACCGCCTACTCGCAGCACCGGCGCTTCAAGCGAGTAGAAGCATTCCTGGGTGACTCGCGCCGCGATCTCGGCGCCCAGCCCGCCGGTCACCGGGGCTTCGTGCACGACCACGCACCTGCCGGTCTTGCGCACAGAAGCGAAGATCGCCGGCAGATCCAGCGGCGATAGCGAGCGCAGATCGATGACCTCGATGGACTTGCCCTCTTCCAGCGCCGCGGCCGCCGCCTCGACGCACGTCCTGACCATCGGCCCGTAGCACAGCAGGGTCAGATCATTGCCGCTGATCAGCGTCCTTGCCTCGTGCAGCGCTGGCGCGGTGGCGAGCGCGCCGGCCAGGTCTACCTCGCTCTTGTCCCAGTACCTTCGTTTCGGCTCGAAGAAGATGACCGGGTCGTCGGAGCTTATGGACTGCTGGATCATGGCGTAGGCATCGGCCGGATCACCGCACGCCACCACCCGGAGCCCGGCGGTGTGCACGAACAGCGCCTCGGGCGATTCGCTGTGGTGCTCGACCGCGCCAATGCCGCCGCCGAATGGTATTCGCACGACAATCGGCAGCCGCAGCTTGCCGAGCGAGCGGTAGGCCATCTTGGCGAGCTGCGAGACGATCTGGTCGAAGGCGGGGAACACGAAGCCGTCGAACTGGATCTCGCAGACCGGCCGGTAGCCCCGCAGCGCGAGCCCGATCGCGGTGCCGATGATCCCGGACTCGGCCAGCGGAGTGTCGCTCACCCGGTCCTCGCCGAAGTCCTTCTGCAGACCGTCGGTGACGCGGAACACGCCGCCGAGCTTGCCGACGTCCTCGCCCATGATGAGCACCTTGGCGTCGTTCTCCAGAGCCTTGCGCAGCCCTTCGTTCAGCGCACGGGACAGAGTCAGTGCGGTCATCGCGCACCCCCCTCATCGGCGAAGGAGCGCAGATAGCTGGCAAGCTGCGCTCGTTCGTCAGCGACCAGCGCGTTCGCGTCCGCATAGATGTTGTCGAACATCGAAAGCGGATCGGGATCTGGCATCTCCAGGCACGAGGTCCGCACTCTCGTGCCGATCTCGTCCGCCTCAGCGGCAACTTCGGCGAAGAAGCTCTCCTGCGCCATGCCAGAGCGGATCAAGTGCTGCTTGACCCGCTCGATCGGGTCCTTGAGCTTCCACGACTCAAGCTCGGCGGACAGGCGGTACCTGGTCGGGTCGTCCGTGGTCGTGTGGGCGCCCATCCGGTAGGTGAAGGCCTCGATCAGCGTCGGACCCTGTCCTTCCCTTGCGGCTTGCATGGCCTTGCGCGTGACGGCCAGGCAAGCGAAGACGTCGTTGCCGTCGACTCGCAGGCCAGGGAAGCCGAACCCGCGCGCCCGCTGGTACAGCGGGATCCTGGTCTGCCGATCGAGCGGCTCCGAGATCGCCCACTGGTTGTTCTGGCAGAAGAACACCACCGGCGCGTTGTTCACCGAGGCCCAGATGAAGGCTTCGTTGACATCCCCCTGGCTGGTGGCGCCGTCACCGAAGTAGGCGATGACCGCCTCACCATCCTCACCGACCGCGCCATCGCGCTGGATGCCCATCGCATAGCCGGTGGCGTGCAAGGTCTGTGCGCCGATCACGATCGTATACAGGTGAAAATTGTGCTCCGTCGGGTCCCATCCGCCATGGCTGACGCCGCGGAAGAGCTCGAGCAACTTGGCCGGGTCGAGTCCCCGGCACCAAGCGACTCCGTGTTCGCGGTAAGTCGGGAACGCCATGTCCGCAGGGCCAAGCGCGCGGCCGGAGCCGACCTGGGCTGCTTCCTGGCCGAGCAGCGAAGCCCAGATGCCAAGCTCGCCTTGGCGTTGCAGGGCAATGGCCTCGAAATCGATCCTGCGGACCAGCACGAGGTCCCGATAGAGCGCCTTGATCTCATCCGCTGCCAGCTCAAGCGGATAGTCGGGATGTTCGACTCGCTCGCCCTCTGGGGTAAGCAGCTGGATCAATTCCGGTTTCGGTTCAGGTCCATCGTGATTACGAGTACGGGAGGCAGCCCGCCCGGCAGCTTTGACGGCCACGTGCCACTCCTTGCCATGCTCATGCCACCCGTCCGGCCAGCGCCGGGCGGGTCGGCCCGTGTTGTATGTCCCGCAGTGACAGTACTCGGGGATACTCATGCTCGGTCAAGTGCGGCTGCCCGCCAGGGTTTCCCTCGGCCGGGACGCTGGCGTGGCGTACGCTGCGTCCCGTGGCCAAGATTGTCGTCGACGTCATGCTCAAGCCCGAGATTCGGGACCCCCAAGGCGAGGCGATCGTGGGTGCCTGCCACCGGCTGGGGTTCACCGACGTGCGTTCGGTCCGTCAGGGCAAGCGCTTCGAAGTGGAGATCGACGACGGTCAGGACCCGGCGGCCAGGACCGCGCAACTAGCAGCCGAACTGCTCGCAAACCCGGTCATCGAAGATTTCGTCATCTCGTAACCATCTGGAAGAACGCTACTGTTCGTCCGAAGATCGCCCGAGTTCATGGTTACCAAGGCCCAGGGCTGGAAACGCTCACAATGTGATCAGAGTAGATCGCTAGCCTCAGGGAACAGAGGAGCGAATGCGGACGCGGGTGTTGCATACGCAGGGGCCGGCCAGGGATGTCCGGTTCTGTCTGGTATTTCCGCGTGAAACGCTTAGTATTCCTGTTATGCGCCGGGTGCTCGGCGACACTTTGAGCAGGCTTGGAGTCGATGAAGACTCGGTCTCCGACTTGCTTCTCGCCGTGACCGAAGCCTGTACGAACGTGCTGCGGCACGCCGGTCCTGGCCGCCGATATGAAGTTGTTGTAAAAGTCGGCCGGAACAGATGTGTGCTGCAAGTGCTCGATAACGGCCGAGGCATCGATCCCGGCAAACTCAGGGTCGCGCGTCGGCGGCACCTGCGGCGGCCGCCGGTCGGGCCGGTGCCCTTGCTCGCTCGAAGAGCCAGGATCACTGACATCGCGCAGCTGCCAGAGTCCGGCCGTGGGATGGCGATCATGCGGGCCTGTGTGGACGACGTCAGCCTGCGTAGCGGTCGTGGCCTGGGCACTGTGGTGCAGCTGCGGAAGCGGATCGAGCTCAAAGACGACGCCCCTCTGGCCAGCCTAAGCGGCTGGGCGCTCAAGGACGCCGGCTGAGTCACGGGGGTTCCTGGGGTTGTCCCTCCGGGCCGGCACCGGGTGCACGATAGCCTGCCAACATGTCAGGTCGCGTTGGAGTGGTCACGTTTCCTGGATCGCTTGACGACGTCGATGCGGTCCGTGCGATCAGGATGGCCGGAGGAACACCGGTGCCGCTCTGGCACGCCGACCATGACCTTCGCGGCGTCGACGCGGTGATCCTGCCTGGCGGGTTTTCCTACGGCGACTACCTGCGCTGCGGAGCGATCGCCAGATTCAGCCCGGTGATGGCCGAGGTGGCGGCGGCGGCACGAGCCGGCCTGCCGGTGCTCGGCATCTGCAACGGGTTTCAGATCCTATGCGAGGTGCACCTGCTGCCTGGCGCGCTGACCAGGAACGCCGGGCTTCGCTTCGTCAACAGGAAAGTGACGATCAGGATCGAGAACAACAAGACCAGGTGGACGACCGGATACTCCGCTGGCCAGGAGATCACGGTTGTGCTCAAGAGCGGCGAAGGCGCGTACGTCGCTGACCACGCGACAATCGCCGCGCTGGAGGCTGGCGGTCTCGTCGTCGCCCGCTACGCGGACGGCAACCCGAACGGCTCGGCCGACGTGATCGCCGGTGTCGCGAACGAGACCGGCAACGTGGTTGGGCTCATGCCACACCCGGAACACGCCGTCGACAGCCTCGTCGGTGCCGGGACCGACGGCCTGCAATTTTTCAACTCGATACTGAGCGCGGTACCCGCCGGGTGACGAGCACAGTCGACACGGTGACCGATGCCGCCGCCACGCCCGGTCAAGAGCAGCCGCATGCGGCGCTCGGCCTGACCGACGACGAGTACGCGGCTATCATCGGTCTGCTTGGCCGTCGGCCGACCGAGTCTGAGCTGGCGATTTACTCGGTGATGTGGAGCGAGCACTGCTCGTACAAGTCGTCCCGCACGCACCTGCGCCAGTTCGCTGAGAAGGCGCCGCCGTCGGCCGCGCTGCTTGCGGGCATCGGCACGAACGCCGGCGTGGTCGACATCGGCCAGGGCTACGCGGTCACCTTCAAGATCGAGTCGCACAACCATCCTTCCTATGTCGAGCCGTTCCAGGGCGCGGCGACCGGGGTGGGCGGCATCGTCAGGGACATCCTGGCCATGGGCGCGCGGCCGGTCGCGGTGCTCAACTCGCTGCGGTTCGGCGCGGCCGACGCACCTGATACCAGGCGGGTGCTGCCCGGTGTGGTGGCGGGCATCTCGTTCTACGGCAACTGTCTAGGGTTGCCGAATATAGGCGGCGAGCTGGCGTTCGACCCTTGCTACTCAGGCAATCCGCTGGTCAACGCCTTGTGCGTCGGCGTGATGAGGCGCGATGACCTGAAGCTGGCGCGGGCGAGCGGACCGGGCAACAAGGTCGTGCTGTTCGGCTCACCGACCGGTCCGGACGGAATCGGCGGCGCCTCGGTGCTCGCGAGCGCGTCGTTCGTCACCACGGGATCCGGGGGGGAGCGCGCTAAGCGGCCGAACGTGCAGGTCGGCGATCCGTTCATGGAAAAACTGCTGATCGAGTGCTGCCTGGAGCTCTACGCCGCCGGGGTGGTGGTCGCGATCGGCGACCTGGGCGCCGCGGGGATCGCGTGCGCGACGACTGAGCTTGCCGCAGCGGGTGGTACCGGGATGGCGGTGTCGCTTGATCAGGTCCCGTTGCGTGATCCAGGGCTTGGCCCGGCTGGCATCTTGATGAGCGAATCACAGGAACGCATGATGGCGGTCACCGAGCCAGCCAGCTTGCCGAGGTTCCTCGAGATCTGCGCCAAGTGGGATGTCCCTGCCACGGTGATCGGGGAGGTGACCGACTCAGGGCGGCTGCACGTGAGCTGGCACGGCGACACGGTCGTTGACCTGCCACCTGCCAGCGCGGCTGACGGCCCGCTCTACCGCAGGCCGGCCGCCCGCCCGGCCAACCAGGACAAGCTGCGACTCGACGATCCAGCGGTCCTGGTCGCACGAGCCAGCCCCCCGGGGGGTTCCGGGGGGTCTTCCCCCCGGGTCGGCACCCCGGGGGGTTTCGGGGGGTCGTCCCCCCGGGTCGGCACGGCGGGGGGTTTCGGGGGGTCGTCCCCCCGGGCCAGCACCGTGCTGCGGGGCGATCTGCTGGCGCTGCTGTCTTCGCCGGACGGCGCCGACAAGACGTGGGTGACCGAGCAGTACGACCACTACGTGCGCGGCAATACCGTGCTCGCCATGCCGCACGACGCCGGGGTGCTGCGGATCGACGAGGAATCCAACCTCGGCGTCGCGATCGCGACCGACGGTAACGGGCGGTACTGCGTGCTCGATCCGTACGCGGGGGCGCAGCTCGCGCTGGCGGAGGCGTACCGCAACGTGGCGGCGACCGGCGCGGTGCCGCTGGCCGTGACCAACTGCCTCAACTTCGGCTCGCCTGAGGACCCGGCCGTGATGTGGCAGTTCGCTGAGGCGGTGCGCGGGCTCGCCGACGCCTGCCAGGTTCTCGGGGTGCCGGTGACCGGGGGGAACGTGAGCTTCTACAACCAGACCGGCGCGCGAGCCATCCACCCGACGCCTGTCGTCGGCGTGCTCGGCGTGCTGTCCGACGTGCGGGATCGGCTGCCGAGCGGGTTCGCAGGACCGGGCGAGTCGATCATGCTGCTCGGCCGCACGCTCGCCGAGTTCGGCGGGTCGCTTTGGGCGCACGTGGTGCATGGCCACCTCGGTGGTGTGCCGCCAGTCGTCGACCTCGCCGCCGAGCGGCGGCTGGCTGCCGTGCTCGCGGCCGGTGCCGAACGCGGCCTGCTCTCGATGGCGCACGACCTGTCCGATGGTGGCCTGGCGGTCGCGCTCGCCGAATGCTGCCTGGTCGGTCAGGTGGGCTGCGCCGTGCGGCTTCCCGCCGGCGTTGACGCGCTTACCGCCTTGTTCAGCGAGTCAGCCGCGCGCGCCGTCGTCACGGTGCGGGCCGGCGCGGAAGCGACGTTCGCCGAGCTGTGCGCGGCTCAGGAAGTGCCGTCCAGCGTGCTTGGCGTTACCGGCGGGGACGCGCTCAATATCGGCGGCGTTCTTGTCGTCGGCCGCGCCGAGCTGCGCGCCGCGCACCAGGGCACTCTGCCAGCGATCTTCGGCTAAGGCCTGACGCCTTCGTTTCGGTCAGGCGCTCCACCAGAAGGCGATCTCCTGGGTCTTGAATGGCTTGGTATGCGGGCCGGCGCAGGTTGTCAGCAGGGCCAGCCCTGGTTTGCCTGGGGCGGTGAGGCAGCGGCCGGTGCTGACGTTGGCGTACTGGGCGATCGGCTCGGTGAGCACCACCGCGGAGTTCAGCTCGCGCCATCGTTGATCGGCCGCGAGGTCGCAGTGGGAGAGGCTGAGCCGGCGGCCGCCGATCGCGGTAAGGCACTGGCCGGTTGGCACGTAGATGAAGATGTCGCCGCCGTCGGTCAGATGGTCCGCTGTCCACTCAGGAGTGCCGGAAACGATCTCGGGCTGGGGTATCCGCACGAAGTTGATGGTGTTGCCCTTCTTGAGCAGCATCATCGGGTGGTCGTCGGCGTCGTTCTGCCACGGGTCGCCGTCGTCATAGACTCCGAAGTCGATCAGTCCGACGGTCTGAACGCTGGCCACCTTGAACGCCACCGGCGGCGACTTGTGGTGCGAGATCGGCGCCGGGGCCGGGCCCCGCGCGGTCCCGAGGTAGATGGCAAGCACTCCGCCAGCCAGGACCACGATGACCCCGATGCCCGCGAGCCGAGGAGTCCATGACCCCTTGGTGCGGTGCGGCGACGTGGCGAACAGACCCGGCATAGCGCGAAATTATCGCGCCAACTTAGCTTGCCATCTACCTATATCAGTAAGGATGACTCGACACCGAGTGACCGGGAGTCCTCCGGGTGTCCGCCGGGCCTTGCTGGCGAGTGTCGGCACAGTCGGTTAGCGTCGTGTGCGATGCCAGCACGACGCCTCGACGATCAGCGGCTGCTTGCCGCGGTCAACGCCCAGCGTGCCCCCCTCGGCTTGGCCGACTGGGACGGGCCAGCAACGATCAGCGCGCTTGGTGCGGCCTGCGCGGGCTCGGTCATCGCCGCCGTTGACGGCGGTCTTGAGCCGCAGCGCGAGGCACTTCGCGGTGCCGTCATCCACACGCTTGACCAACTCGCCAGCCGCGCGCCGGGACGTGCGGTCGAGGTGCGGGTGCCGCCATTCGGCGCCGTCCAGGCCATCGAAGGCCCGCGGCATACTCGTGGCACGCCGCCGAATGTGGTCGAGACAGACGCCCTGACCTGGGTTCTGCTTGCGGCAGGACGACTCGTCTGGGCTGCCTCGGTAGCCAGCGGGGCGGTCAGGGCCAGCGGGCCGCGATCTGATCTGTCCAGCTACCTGCCGCTGTGGGCGCCGTCGGCCGAATAGACTTGGCTGGTGATCGTGCCAGACGGCGGCCTGACCCACGACCTCGATCCATCGGATCGGCCGCCCAAGGATGCGTGCGGGGTGTTCGGGGTCTGGAGCCACGGCGAGGACGTGGCCAAGCTGGCCTACTTCGGGCTGTACGCGCTGCAGCACCGCGGCCAGGAGTCGGCGGGCATCGCGGTAAGCGACGGCGCCAGGATCATGGTCTACAAGGACATGGGACTGGTCGCTCAGGTGTTCAACGAGACCGTGCTGAACACGCTGCGTGGATACATCGCCGTCGGGCATTGCCGGTACTCGACCACCGGGTCGTCGGTGTGGGAGAACGCGCAGCCCACGTTCCGCGCCACGCCGTCGGCCAGCCTCGCGCTTAGCCACAACGGCAACCTGATCAACACGCGCGAGCTAGCGGCGCTGGCCGGGGCCGCCACGGACCGGCTCGCGCCGGCGGCTACGTCCGATACCGACGTCCTCACCTCCCTCTTCGTCACGCCGTCTGACCGGCACGGGGCCGGGGTTTCGACAAGCATCGAGCAGAACGCACTCGCTGTGCTGCCTGTCGTGCGGGGAGCGTTCTCCTTGGTGTTCGCCGATGAAAGGACGCTGTACGCGGCCCGTGACAGCCACGGGTTCAGGCCGCTAGTGCTCGGCCGGCTGCCGGCCGGATGGGTGGTGGCAAGCGAGACAGCGGCGCTCGACATCGTCGGCGCCGCGATGGTGCGAGAGATCGAGCCAGGCGAGCTGATCTCGATCGACGAACGCGGCGTCCGATCACACCGGTTCGCCGCCGCCGAGCCGCGCGGCTGCTTGTTTGAGTACGTCTACCTGGCCAGGCCCGACACCACTATCGGCGGTCGCGGGGTGCACGCGACCAGGGTTGACGTCGGCAGGCGGCTGGCCGCTGAGCATCCAGTCGAAGCCGATCTCGTCATTCCCGTGCCCGAGTCGGGCACGCCGGCGGCGATCGGCTACGCGCAAGGCAGCGGCATACCGTACGGCCAGGGCCTGGTGAAGAACAGCTACGTGGGCAGGACTTTCATCCAGCCAAGTCAGTCGATCAGGCAGCGCGGCATCCGGCTCAAGCTCAACCCGCTGCGCGACATGATCGCTGGCAAGCGGGTGGTCGTTGTGGACGACTCGATCGTGCGCGGCAATACCCAGCGCGCCATCGTCGCCATGCTGCGCGAAGCGGGTGCCGCGCAGGTGCACGTCCGCATCTCGAGTCCGCCGGTCGCCTGGCCGTGCTTCTTCGGCATCGACTTCGCCAGCCGGGCCGAGTTGATCGCCGGCAGCCTCGATGCCGAGGCGATCAGGGAGTCGATCGGCGCTGACTCCCTTGGCTACGTCTCGCTTGATGGCCTGATCGAGGCGACCACGCTGGCGCCGGGCAAACTATGCCACGCCTGCTTCGACGGCGAATACCCGATGCCGGTGACCGAATCGGACCAGGGCAAGTACCTTCTCGAAGGCCCGCCGCCCCCTGGTGCCGCCGCGGCAGCGTCCCAGTCCGCGGGGGCCGGGGGCTCCGGGGGTAGTCCCCAGGGAAGGCACAGCGGGGGGTTGTCCCCCAGGGTCAACGGGTGAGCCGGCCGGTGGAAAATTCGCCCGGCCTGACCTATGCGGGTTCCGGCGTTGACATCGTGGCCGGCGAACGCGCTGTCGAGCTCATGCGGTCAGCGGTGGCCAGGACCGCGGGTCCCGAGGTTATCGGCGGCATCGGCGGATTCTCCGGGTTGTATGACGCGTCGCGTATCACCGGGATGCGACGGCCGCTGCTGGTCACGTCCACCGACGGCGTCGGCACCAAGGTCGTGATCGCGCGACTGACCGGCAGCTATGCCACGATCGGCATCGACCTGGTCGGCATGGTCGTCGATGACCTTGTCGTCTGCGGCGCCGAGCCGCTGTTCATGACCGATTACGTGGCCTGCGGTGCGGTGCGGCCCGAGCGGATTGCCGAGATAGTCGGCGGGATCGCCGACGGCTGCGTGCTCGCTGGGTGTGCGCTGATCGGCGGCGAGACCGCCGAGCATCCTGGGCACTTCGGTCCGGACGAGTTCGACTTGGCCGGGGCGGCCACAGGCGTCGTCGAGGCCGATCGGCTGCTCGGGGCCGAGCGGGTGGCGATTGGAGACGTCGTCATCGCGATGGCATCGTCTGGGTTGCATTCAAACGGGTTCTCGCTGGTCAGGCGGCTGATTTCGGCGGCCGGACTTGACTTGGACGCTTGGTCAGGCGAACTCGGCCAGCCGCTAGGTGCTGAGCTGGCCACCCCGACGAGGATCTACGCCAAGGATTGCCTGGCGCTCGCTCACGAGCTTGACGTGCACGCGTTCGCGCACATCACCGGCGGCGGTCTGGCGGCGAACGTCAGCCGGGTGCTGCCGCGCAGCGCTGACGCGGTGCTCAACCGTGGTAGCTGGCACCCGCCGCCGATCTTCGACCTGCTTGCCGGGCTAGGCCCGGTCAGCGGCGATGAGATGGAAGCCGTGTTCAACATGGGCATCGGGATGGCCGCCATCGTGGCACCCGCCGACGCCGACAGCGCAACCCGCCTGCTGGGCACGCGAGGCGTGCCCGCATGGCAGCTAGGAGAAATCGTTGAAGGCTCCGGCAGCGCTCGGCTGACCGGGCAACATCCCTAGGCGCTCCTACCGTCGCGCGTTGGGATCGGATTCGTCATCGTCGTCGTCATGATCGTCGTCGGCATCATCGTCGTCAGACCCGTAGCGGTCGCCATCTGCGTACGCGTCATGCCCGCCGGTATCCCGCTGATCCATGCCGACGCCCAGCTCTGCCCGCAGTCGGTCAAGGTCAGTGCCGCCACCGCTGTACTTCAGCTGGCGTGCCACCTTCACCTGCTTGGCCTTGGCTCGGCCGCGCCCCATTGGCTCGACCCCCTTGAACGTACGGAACCTGCCAGGTTCCTAGTCATCGCGTTTGATGCCTACAGAATCATCAATCCGGCAGCTGCCGGATTTCTCGCACGTCAGACTCGCCGCCGCAGTGCCAGCGCATGGCCCGCGGCATGGCTAGTGCCTTCGTACATAGACAACCGTACCTGTTTTAGGCGGCTCGCGCTTCCAGCGGTACTCCCTAGTTGCGTGGGGAGACCTGGTCAGCCGGTGGTCAGCGGGCCAGCCAGATGTCTTTGAGTCTTCCTATGTCCGACATCCTGCTCTCGGCAAGACGGTCCGCAGTCACAGTAGGCGCAACCCCATCCTTGTCGGCGACGGCCAGAATCTGCCTGGTTGTCTCGAATATACCCATCGTCCGCAGCCTCGCTCGCTCGAAGCTGAATCCGTTGAGTTCGTCTGCGACCTGTATCACGCCGCCGGCGTTTACCACGTAGTCCGGCGCGTACACGATGCCACGCTCACGGAGCAATTGCCCGACGCCCGGATGAGCGAGCTGGTTATTCGCGGCGCCGCAGACGATGCGTGCCGACAGGGTCGAAGCCGTCTTGTCGTCAAGCGCGCCACCGAGCGCGCATGGCGCATATACGTCGATTGGTCCATCGATCAGGTCATCACGGCTGGTCACCGCGGTCACGCCTGGATGGCGGGCGGTGATGCTCGCGATGGCAACCGCGTTGACGTCGTACACGAGGACCTTGGCGCCGTCCGACACCAGATGACCAACCAGATGGCTGCCCACCTTGCCGATCCCGTCGACGGCGACGAGCCGGCCACTGAGGCTAGCCGTGCCCCAGGCGTGCTCGGCGGCGGCGCGCATGCCCTGGAAGACGCCGAGGGCGGTGAGCACCGAGGAGTCACCGGCGCCGCCATGTGCCTGCGTCCTGCCGACGACGTGCCTGCATTCTCTGGCGACGATGTCCATATCTTGGCTGTAGGTGCCGACGTCGCAGGCGGTAACGTACCGCCCGCCGAGCGACTGGATGAACCGGCCGAAGGCGCGCAGCAGCGCCTCGGACTTGAGCTGGCCTGGATCTCCTATGATGACGGCCTTACCGCCGCCGAGGTCCAGTCCTGCGAGCGCGTTCTTGTAGGTCATTGCCCTGCTGAGGTTCAGCACGTCGGCGATCGCGGCCTCGTCGCTTGGATATGGATAGAACCGGGTGCCGCCCAGCGCCGGGCCGAGTGCGGTCGAGTAGATGGCGATGATCGCTCGCAGGCCGCTCGCCGCGTCATTGCAGAAGACAACCTGTTCGTGCGTTGTGCCGCCGAGCTGGCTAGTTACCGTGGTATTCGTATTACTCACTGCTTGAGCTTGACTTACTACCTGAGTGCTAGCCTTGTCGGCACTCTCACCACTTATAGTCACCACTGTAGCAACTCCTGGTTCGCTCCCCATGTCCTCGTTGACACCCGGGGATCCACCACCCAAGAGTATGCCCGCCGGCGTAAGTGGAGTATTGACACCGTGCAATGCATGAAGCCCGCCGCTGCGGGGCAAATACCTCGTGACAGAGCATGCCGTAGAACTGCGGAGGATTATCTCGGCGCTGCCGATAGTTCGGCAGCTTGTCGGGGCAGTCCGCTACCAGGGGGGTATCGCAACGGCATGCGCAGCGGCTGGCGGGCGCACTTGCGCGGATTGTGCGTCAACCAGTCGTAAGGAGGTGAGCGGCGATCGAGTCTGACAGCTTCGGGCTCTTCATTGAAGACGTGGCACGCGGATTTCTGGCGGAGCGTTCCTCAGTCGGGGGACGCCGCTCCTGAAGATTGTCTGACGAGATCGAGATCACCGGAACGGCTGCGGCCGGTAGTAGCAGGAGACGGACATGACTTTTCCGAATCCGCCAACCGCAACGTTGCGTATCTGTAACGTTACGCAACGCGACTTAGAGTGGCGGGGGTGGCAAGGGCGCGTCCAAAACTTCTGCTCCTGGTGGTCGCTTTGTCACCGGTGGTGATGGCAATATGGTAACAGTAGACCATATAGGACATCCAAGGCAGGCTCCGAAATGGAGCCATGAAACAACAGACACAAGGATCGAAATTTAGGTCCAGGAGGAGAGGCCGTCGAAATGTCCGCACGTACCCCAGAGGCCGAGCCGCTGCTTACGCCGGCCGAGGTGGCAACCATGTTCCGGGTCGACCCAAAGACGGTGACCCGCTGGGCGAAGGCCGGGAAATTGACGTCCATCAGGACGCTTGGGGGCCATCGCCGTTACCGGGAAACGGAGGTTCGTGCCCTGCTCGCAGGCATCCCGCAGCAACGCTCCGAGTGAAATCGGGCGGCGGCGCGCTTGGATTGACGGGAGCAGGCGCGTCGGCGTGCCTCTAGTGTGGCTCAGCGCAAATCAGGGGGGTCGGCTCCGGCGGCGGCGGTCGCCGGGCGTTCGCAACGCACGGGTTCACGACACAGGGTTTACGACACAGGGTTCATAACACAGGGGTTCGCGGTACGGGGGTGCCCCGCACGTGTGTTTACGGTGCATGTCGTTTGCGTACAAGTGTTCGCAGCACGGCGTGTTTGCGTGCAAGTGATTGCGCACGGTGTTTGGAACGACGGTGTTTGCAGCGGTTGTGTTTGGGACGGTGGCATTCTGCGTAGGCGGCCCGGCAAATACTGAGTTAGCTCGGTAGTGCTCATATGGGAATTCCGCCGGGGTCGATCCGCCAAAATCTCATGAGGTGTCCTCGGGGCCGTCGGTTTCGGCGCGCGCCATCGTCGGCGTGTGCGTTCGCTGGGACGATCAGTTTGGCGGTACCAGTGCGTCGAGGATTGGCCAGATCCCTATGCACGTCGCGAACATAAGGAATCTCGACTGTAGTCGTGCCAAGCGGTCTCATCGCTCACCGCAGTTGATTGACGACTTTAAGTAATCAGCCCTGATGCGGGCTTCGCTCGGACCATACTTATCGCCGTGCCGCTGCTGCGAAACAGCGGCATTGGAGCGTCCGCGGGTATCTGCGCGCGCGGTGGCGCAGCACATGGCGCGGAACGCAAGGGGACTAATACGGCGTGGCACGCCCGGGGGTTCGCTACTTGGCGGACACGTGCCCGTCGGGGTTGAGGGAGGGACCGCCATGCGGGATCCGGATTTGATTGCCAGGGCTCAGCTAGCCGCGTCGGCGCTTGAGGGGGCCTGGCATCGCTGGCGTCTTGTGCACGGCGACGTGGTAGACACCATGCCAGCCGTCTCCAGCTATGTGGGGTACTCACTCCACGAGCCCTGGGGCCAGCCGAGAGTCGTCTTCGGTCTAGCCGCCCAAGATGCTGAACAGCTTGCGGCGCTACTTGAGCGGCACGGCTGCGTCGAACCGGCCTACGCGGCCGCGACGACCAGGCCCCATGTGCCCGATCTCGCGGCGCGAACGCAGCCGCGAGACGTAGCGGTGCCAGTGCCGAGGCGGCCGTCGGCAGCGCCAGCAAGGCAGGCGCCGCTGCTGGCGGGCGCCAACTCCGGCTATGACGAACCGCTTTACCGCGAGGTCGCCGCGGCGATGAGAGAGGCCGCCGGGGCGCGGGAGAGCGCGAGCCGGACGAAGACTGAATCCGCTACCGAAAGCCGCCAAGTAACTGACCTAGTCAGCCCGGCGTGGATGGGCTCGCTCGCCATGGCAGCGTCTACCGCGAGAGCCGAGGCCGAGGCGCGCATCAGGGCAGCACTAACCCAGCCAGCACCAACCCAACCAGCACCGACCCAACCAGCACCGACCCAACCAGCAGGTGAGCCCGCCGATTCCGCTGCCTCTGACACCGACGCTGAGAGCCAGGACACTGCTGGCGAACGGACCAGCGATGACCAGGGCGGCCCAGACGGGAGCGGCGACGCCGATGTAGTTGGCGTCGAGTCTCCGCAGGAAGCGGACGCCAGCCAAGACGAAAGTGCTGAGGATGACCCGACAGCGAGCCGTGACGATAGCCGGGCGATGCCGCAGATCTATGCCACGGATGTGCTCGAACCGCTGCCCGCGCCCGATCCGGACGCTCGAGCCGAGACCTCAGATCTCGAAGCACCCGCCGAAGAACTCGGCCACGACGACCAGGACCTAAACCTCCTTGACCCGGATCCCCGCGACCCGAACGCTCACGACCTGAACGCTCACGACCCGACCGCTCACGACCCGGATCCCCGCGACCCGAACGCTCACGACCCGGATCCCTGCGACCCGACCGCTCACGGCGCGGACGCTCACGGCCCGGACGCTCACGATCCGAACGCTCACGACCCGGCTGCTGCTGCTGCTGCTGATCTGCCCACTGATGACCACGATGCCCGTGATCGGAATATCCGTAATTGAAATATCCGTGATCGGGATGCTGACGAGGGCGTCTCTGCCGACGTCCCCAAGCAGGATGATCATGATGAGGCTGTCGGCGTGCGGTCCGGTGGTCCAGCCAGTGGCATCCCCAGGCGTGGCCGGGGCTACCCGATCGCCCGGCTGTCAAAGACCAAGCGCCCAGGCACTTCCAGTAATCCCGTCAGCGACTAGCCTGTTCGGGGTCCATCGCTACTGTTCCGCGCACGCGTCCAACGACAGCAAGGGTTCAACGCTGCAGTTAGCACGACAGTAAGGGTTCAGCGCTGTCGTTAGCCGAAGGCGGTCAGCAACAGCAAGGGCCCGTCGGTGCTGTTGCGGGGCGTGGCCTCACAGTGGTTCGGGCAGCGATCGCCCGAACAGGCACCCCACTATTCCGGCATAACGCAGAGATACTTTTTCCTTTGATAATACGGTTAATTCTGGAATGAGTCAGCAGCTGGCTCCTGTCCCCAGCACGGCACCTGCGAGCTAAATCGACTTGCGTCGACTCGGCTGGCACGGTGATCCTCTGCTTATGGATCGCACCGCCGTGCTTGCGGCCTTCAACAATCAGGTTCGCCAGTGCACGATGCCTGACGGCACGGGCGCCGAGTTTGAGACCGACGATTTCGTCGTGCGACGACTCGCCCCAGCGGGTCAGGATGGATCAGGTATCGTCTGGTCGAATCTTGACTCGGCGAGCGCCGATGCGGTGATCGCCGATCAGGTCGCCGTGTTCCGCGGGCGCGACGAGCGATTCGAGTGGAAGTTCTACGACTACGATCAGCCGGCTGATTTGGCCGATCGGCTCGTGGCTGCGGGATTTGTCGCCGAGGAAGCTGAGTCCTTCATGGTGGCAGAGGTTCCCGAGGTCCTTGACGCCCTGAGGTCGGCTGCGCTGCCTGAGGGCATCAACGCCGTTCGGGTGACCGACGCGGCGGGCGTCGAACTCATGGGCAAGGTCCAAGGGCTTGTCTTTGACGACGACAAATCGGACCTGCGTGAGGCGATTCTGGCGCAGCTCACCCAAACGCCCGACGTGGTGGAGATCGTCTTGGCGATGGCAGGCGACGAGCCGGTCAGTGCTGCCCGCATCGAGTTCTTGCCTGGCACGGAGTTCGCGGGACTGTGGGGTGGCGGCACCCTGTCGGAGTGGCGGCGGCGCGGCATCTACCGGGCGCTGGTGCGGTACCGTGCAGAACTCGCCGCCGCCCGAGGCTACAAGTACCTGACTGTCGACGCTTCGCCAGACAGCAGGCCGATACTTGAGCGAGTCGGCTTCACCTGCCTCGCCATCACGACGCCGTATATCTGGACGCCGCCTGACCACGGCTGACCTGGGGACGATCCCCTGAATCCCGGCCAAAGCGGGCGGCAAGAACTAGCTGCGCGCTGTCGCGCTCGCTGGGGGGACGATGGCCGTGCAGAACTTGCAGCGGGTCGCGGCGACCGGGATCTGGCTCAGGCACTCCGGGCAGTCACGCTCGGTGGCTTCCTTGTTGCGGTTCACGTAAGCCAGCAGCTTGGCCACTGGCGCGACGATGAGGAAGTAGACCGCGGCGGCGACGATCACGAAGTAGATCAGCGCGTTGAGGAACAGGCCGTAGGTGAAGTTGCCTTTGCCAATGTGGACGGCCAGCGAACCGAAGTTCGGCTTGCCCGCGATCGCCGCGATCAGCGGCGTGATGATGTTGGTCACCAGCGCCAGCACGACCGCGTTGAACGCGACGCCGATCACCACGGCTACCGCGAGGTCGACTAGGTTGCCGCGCAGCAAGAACGTCCTGAAACCCTTCATCACCCCTCCTTGATCGCTACCGGCGAGCACGCCGAGCGTCGACCGTACCAATCGTCGGCCTGCCTACGCCCACTTTCCCGATCCACCACCGATAATTCAGCGCCAACTGAGGCTAAGTTCGCTCGGGTCCGGTGGGGTGTGCCAGGCGGTAGCGCGTCTAGAACCTGCGGGTTCTCGATCCGCTCCGCGCAGGCGATGCTGTAAGCGGGCGCGCCTGGGAATAACGCGCAGGTTTCGGGATGGGCTGGGCGATCTGCGGCAAGCGCGCGGCTGCCCGGGCCGCGGCGGCCGTCGAAGCGGCCATAAATGCGGCGGTCTGCCACGGCGATCGGGGAGCATGAGGCATGACCTGGACGCTGACCGACTCCGTCGACACCTACGCCGCCGTAGTGACTCCGTTGCTGAGCGCTGAACCTGAGCGGTACACCGTGCTGATGGGCGTTCTGGCTGGACTGGTCCAGCACGGCCAGAACCTCTACGGCGCTGATCCTCCCGTGCTCGGCTGGTGGTCGCAGAACGGAACAGTAACCGCGGCCGTGTTGCAGACGCCGCCGTATCCGGTACAGGTCACCAGGCTGCCCGCCGAAGCGGTCGGACCGCTGGCCGAAGCGCTCGCGCCGAGCCACGCGGGCGACATCACCCAGGTTCTAGGCAGCGAGCCAGACGCCACGGCGTTCGCGCAGGTCTGGGCGTCAGCGACGGGTCAGTGGTTCGACGTCGAGATGCGCCAGCGGCTGCACCGTCTTGGTCAGCTCACCCCGCCGGATCCGATGCCCGAAGGGGCCGCCAGGGTCGCGACAGCGGACGATCTTGAGCTTGCCTACCGGCTAGAGGAGGCGTTCGGGGCCGAGACAGGGCAGCGTTCTGGGTCGGCGACATTGGTAGAGTCGCGGCTAAGGGACGGGCGGCTGATGCTTTGGGAAGTGGCCGGCCAGGCAGTATCGGCTGCGGGTCTATCAGCGCTTGTCAGTGACGTCGCCAGGATCGGCCAGGTATACACGCCGCCCGAGTACAGGAACCGCGGCTATGGCGCGGCCGTCACAGTGGCCACCACCCGGCTCGCCTTTGACTACGGCGCGACCTCTGTGATCTTGTTTACCGACCTGGCGAATCCGACGAGCAACGCGCTCTACGCCAGACTCGGCTACCAGCCGGTGGAAGACAAGGTGATGATCGCGTTCCGGACGGAGGATGAGGCGTCCCGATGACGACCCAAGATCCGGTTCAGCTTATCGCCGAGCTGTTCGCCAGCGAAGGGGCGGCCGATTACCTCGGCGAGCCGGTGACGCAGGCGGCGCACATGCGGCAGGCCGCGACGCTGGCGCGGCGAGACGGAGCGGCACCAGAACTTGTGGCGGCCGCGCTGCTGCACGACGTTGGCCACTTCACCGGTGC
>DATNEK010000127.1:0-26237 GCA_035553055.1 Streptosporangiaceae bacterium
TATGCTGTCATTACAACAGCCTACGCTGGTTTACTGACAGTGTGCGCACGGGGCGCTGCGCGCCAGGCAACGCCTCGCGTTCCACCACAGTGATGTTCGGCGCTGTTAACGACAGGGACCACATATGCAGGTCTAGCGATCCCAACAGCAGGCTAGTTGGATGACACTCAGCAGGCAGTGACGAGCACGGCACCGTATAGCTGGCCCGAACAGTCTCTTGAGCTGCACAGGGTGAGAGCGGGTGACGAGAATCGAACTCGCACTGTCAGCTTGGGAAGCTGATGTTCTGCCATTGAACTACACCCGCCCGACAGGCACTCCGAGTACCTGCCGCGACGACATCGTACCGGAACCGCCCGCATCGTGCGCACCAGCCGAGGGGTCCGACGGCTAGCGATGGCCGGGCGGGATCAGGCTGGCTAGAATGCGGTCGCGTTCGGCTAGGGCCTGCAGGAGCGAATCGCGCTCGGCCTCAAGCACTCTGACTTTCTGCTCGAGAGCGAGCACCCGGCGGATCGCCGCCAGCGTCATGCCCTCGTCGGCGAGCTGGGCTACGTACTGGACAACGGTCACTTCGGTGCGCGAGTACCGCCGCTGGCCGCCGGTCGAGCGGGACGGCCTGACCACGCCGAACTCATCAAGCCGGCGCAGAAAAGCCTGCTGGACCTCAAGCATCTGAGCAACCTGGCCAACGGTGAACAGCGGCAGGTTCTCATCGTCAAACGGCAACACGGTTCACACACTCCAACATCGAAGAGCCCAGAGCAAGCGCGTCAGACACCACTTGCCCGGAGCAAAACGCTCGGGCCGGGCAAGCGGTACAGACCCGCCTGCCCGGCCCGTCGCCGGTCACATCGACTAGGCGGTGAGCTCCGGAGCGCCCGGCCGCTTGATCTCGATCTTCTGCGGCTTGGCCTTCTCCGCGATCGGCAGCACGATGGTCAGTACACCATTCTCGTACTGCGCCTCGACCTTCTCGGCCTCGACGGTCTCCGCCAGCCTGATCTTGCGGCTGAACGAACCCATCACGCGCTCGCGCACGACTGGCCGGTCCTGCTCGCCGTACTGCTCGCTCCGCTTCGCTGAGACGGTCAGCACTCGCCGATCCGTGGTGACCTCGATGCTGTCGGGGTCGGCGCCGGGCAGGTCGAGCTTCAGCACGACATCGTCGTCGCGCCTGACAACGTCCATGGCCAGGGTGGAACGACCAGCACCGCTGCCGTCAACCCAGCCAAAGGTGCGCTGCACGAGCCGGTCGAAGTCAGTAACGAACGGGTCGAATGATGTCAGCAGCACTGTGATCCACCTCCAGTAGACACCCCAAGGTTCAACTCTGAGCCTTGATTACATACAGTTCTACCGAAGAAAAACCTCTAAGTCAAGTATGAGGTTCTTTGTCATCGGCAACCCACGAAACCTGCCGCTACACACGCTCGATGATCGTCGCGTTCGCCTGGCCACCGCCTTCGCACATCGTCTGAAGGCCGTACCGGCCGCCGGTCCGCTGCAGCTCGTGGACCAGCTTGGTCATCAAGATCGCGCCGGTCGCGCCGAGCGGGTGGCCGAGCGCGATCGCGCCGCCGTTGGGGTTCGTCTTCTCAAGCGACGCGCCGGTCTCGGCCGACCACGCGATCAGCACGGGCGCGAACGCCTCATTAACCTCGAACACGTCGATGTCATCGACTGTGAGCTTGCCCTTGGCCAGCGCCATCTCGGTCGCCGGGATCGGCCCGGTGAGCATGAATACCGGATCGGCGCCGGTGACCGCCAGCGAGTGGATGCGCGCCATCGGTGTCAGCCCGTGCCGCTCGACGGCGTCCTGTGAGGCGATCAGTACCGCGGCCGATCCGTCCGAGATCTGCGAGGCGGTCGCCGCGGTGAGTTCCCAGCCTTCGCGTAGCGGCTTAAGTTCAGCCATCTTCTCCAGCGTGCTGTCGCGGCGCGGTCCCTCGTCCACGCTCACGTCACCGACCGGGGTGATCTGGCTTTCGAACCTGCCCTCGTCGATGGCCCTGATCGCCCGTGCGTGGCTCTCCAGCGAGAACTCCTCGAGCGCGAGTCGCTTGATGTCCCACTTCTCGCACATCAGCTGCGCACCGCGGAACTGAGAGATCTCCTGGTCGCCGTACCTGGAGCGCCAGCCATCGCCGAACGGGAACGCCATGCCTTCCTTGAGCGCCAGCGACACCGAGGTACCCATCGGCACCTGGCTCATGCTCTCAACCCCGGCCGCGATGACCAGGTCCTGCGTGCCAGACAGGACACCCTGCGCGGCGAAATGCACCGCCTGCTGCGACGAACCACACTGCCGGTCGATGGTCACGCCGGGGACAGACTCAGGCAAGCCGGCCGATAGCCAGGCATTGCGCGCGATGTTGATCGACTGCGGCCCAATCTGCGAGACGCATCCCATGATCACGTCCTCAACGGCGGCGGGATCCACGCCGGTGCGCGCCACGAGCTCGCCGAGCACATGCGCGGCCAGGTCGACGGGATGGACGCCGGACAGGCCACCCTTCTTGCGACCCACCGGGGTCCTGACTGCTCCGACGATGTATGCCTGCGACACGACGACCTCCACTGACGCCAACCATCAATTGAGTTCGAGGTTACCCTCCAGTAGCCGGATCGCCATAGGCCCCCGTTCACTACGATCAGCCTTGGCGAGCGGGGGACTCTAGGGGGGAGCCGGGGGCGCTACGGGAGCCGGGGGCATGACGAAGATCATCGAAAATACGTCCGGGCTGGTCAGCATCGGCCAGCTCGCCAGGGACGCTGGCGTGACGAGCCGGACCATCAGGTACTACGAGGAGCTTGGCATCTTGCCAGCGCCTAACCGCTCGGTCGGCGGCACAAGGAAGTATCCGCGCGAGTACGGCGGCTACCTCAGCGCGGCGCTCGCACTCAAGGAACTCGGGTTCCATTTAGACGAGATCAAGCCGCTGGCCAAGCTCGCCGCCGGTCGGCACGTTACTCACGGGCAGCGTGACGCGGCCGCCCTCCTGATCGAGGAGCACATCGAGGTGCTCACCAGGCAGATCGTGGTGCTGCGCAGGCTGCTCGACTCGGTGCGCCACCCGGACCACGCCGTACCGGTCGCGGCCCTGCTCGGCAACCAGGCACCGCACGGCGAACGTGATCGGGCTGAGAATAGCCGTTATGCTCAAGATGGCATTTGAACATGAGCCGCGCCGATCGGTCCCGGTAGGCGCGCAGGGGAGGCAGCGATGGCGGACGGCCTCATACTGCTCGGGTTCATCGCCATCGTGATCGCGGTCGTGACGGCCAGAGTTCGACGCCGGGCGGGCTTTCCCGTCCGGCCGGGCTTCTACGCCGCGGCTGTGGCCGTCATCGCGATCGCCGTTCTCTTGCTCTGGGTCACCCAGAACGGCTGAGCTACGACAGGCTGTGAGCCACTACAGGCCGCCAGACACCGCCCTGATCGGCATCTGGAACCACACGGCCTTGCCCTCGTCGGTCGGCCGCGAGCCCCAACGGTCCGCGAGCTGATCAACCAGGTAGAGCCCGCGACCGCCCTCGTCGTTCTCGCCAGCCATCCTGATTCGCGGGAGCCGCAGGTCGTAGTCGAACACCTCGACCCAGACCGACTCGGCGCCCTTGCGAATCCGCAGCACGAACTCCTGCCCCTCGGCACTGACGAAGTCCTCGCCAAGCGGTGAATCGACCCACTCGTCCAGGCTGCTCGGCAACCCGGACTGACTAGATCCCGACGAGTCAAGCGAGAACTCGTGGCGCGGGCTTGGCGCGACAGCGGTGTGCAGCACCACGTTGGTAACCACCTCAGAGACCAGCAGGCAGGCCAGGTCAGCCTGGTCATCGTCCATGCCGCACTGGGTGAACATGTCGAACGCGATCCGCCTGGCCTCGGAGACCCTGATCGGCTCGGCGGGGAACCGCTGGTCCCACGTCTCAAGCTCCTCGGCCGAAGTCCTGACCACGAGGATCGCCATGTCATCGTCGATATTGCCAGGCACAGCGTGCTCGGCGGCCGCGGCGATCGCATCGACGCTCTCGTCGGCCACGGCCTTGACCGCCTCGTTGAGCATCGAGTAGACCTCGGCGTCGTCGTAGTGCCCGGGGCCGTCGGCCCGGGCTCGCCGGTCGACGAGACCGTCGGTGTAGAAGATCAGCGTGGCGCCCGCTGGAAGCTGGCGCGTCTCCTCACGGTAGGTCGGCACGCCAGGTACTCCGATGCTGCGCACGCCGAGCAGCACGCCCTGGTGCTCGATCTCTAGCGGCCTGACGTCGCCCTTGGTCACCACCAGCGGCGACATGTGCCCAGCGTTGGCGATGGTGAGCTTGCGACTCCACGGGTCGTAGATCAGGTACGTGCAGCTCGCGGTCAGCGCGTCGCCCGCGGGGTCGCTGCCCTCATCGGCCATCATCCGGCACCAGTCGTCGAGCCTGCGCAGGATGTCGGCTGGCCGCTTGTCATCCTGCGCGAATGCCCGCAGCGCCGACCTGAGCTGGCCCATGAACGCTGCGGCGCGGGCACCGCGCCCCTGGACATCGCCGATGACGATCCCGACCCGCCCGGCCGATAGCTGGATGATGTCGTACCAGTCGCCGCCTACCTGGGTCTGGATCCCCTGGCCGTGGCTCTCAAGCGGCTTGGCTGGCACGTACCTGTAGGCGACCTCAAGCCCGTCGAGCAGCGGCGGCTTGTTCGGCAGCAGACTGTCCTGGAACGCGAGCGCCGTGGCCCTTTCCTCTTCGAACAGCATCGCGTTGTCGATAGCGATCGCGACCCGGCTGGCTATCGCCGCCACCAGATCGCGGTCGTCGGCGACGTAGTGCTTCGCGTCCTCCCGCACGGTCAGGCCGGACAGGCACAAGCACATCACGCCGAGCTTCTGCCCGCGTGCCTTAAGGGGCGCGGCGATGACCGAGTTGATGCCGATCTCCTGGCTCGCGTCCAGGCTCTCCCTGGTCGGCGCGGGATACGGGTGATCGTTGATGTCCTCGATCAGGACCACTTCATCCTGCTCGATCGCCTTCCTGCAGAAGTGGCCTTTGGGGTAGTTAACGGGCTCACCGACCTCTACCCAGGTACCGCGCGGCGGCTCCCAGTCCCAGGCGTTCATCTGGACCCGGCGGACCAGCGAGTCGCCCTTGCGCCGGTCGCTGACCCGCAGGTCGATGATGCAGTGGTCGGCGAACTGCGGCACAAGCGTGTCGGCTACCTGTGCCAGCGTGTCGTCGAGCTCGAGCGACTTGGTCAGCCGCTGGCCGATCCGGTCAAGCAAGCCGACCCGGTCAGTCGCCGACTCGGTGCCGACTTGAAGCGCCTCCTTAGTCATGATCACGGTGCCGGCGACCTCGCCCGCGCTGCCGCGCATCGCCGTCGCGTTCATCCTGACGAAGAAGTTCGAGCCGTCCGGGCGCCTGATCGACAGCGTGCCTTCCCAGTCCTTGCCGCGGCAGGCCTGCCGCTCAAGGTTGGCGACCTTGGACAGGTCGTCCTCGTCAAATCCGAGCGCGCGGAACGGGACGTCGGTCAGGTGGCCGGCGTCAGGGAAGCCGAACAGGCGCGCGGCGAAGTCATTGGCGTAGCGCAGGCAGCCGTCGTGGTCGACGACGATGACACCGGTCTCGACCCTGCCGAGAATCTCGTCGGTAGCAAGCATCGGCTGAGCCCGGACCGGCGTGCGAGTCGGCTCCGCCGCGGGCGCTGTCACCTCACGAGCCTGCGTAGCCGCGTTGCCATCTGCGTTCATAGACCATCTACCAGGCATTCATTCGCTTCGGGGGTTTGAACGACAAACAGGTGTGAGGCCACGTCACGCGGCAGTGCCTCGCCGCGGCTGTCCACCCTGCCAGCACAGCTCACCCGCACATCGTCGCTGCCGACCACAAGGGTAACCTCGCGGCCGGGTTGTATCCCGATGTTCTTGAGTTTAAGCATTAGCGCGGCATCACTCTGCAGTTGTTCGCTGATCCGTTGAACAACGACCTGTGCGGGCACCGATGCCGATATGGCTGTCATTGCCACATCAGGTTCGTGAGCGGCCGCCTTCGCCCCGTCCACGGCCGTTGCAGGCACTCCGAGCTCCGCCAGCCCTGGAATCACATTTCCGTGCGGGCAGCGCACCGGGTAATTCAGAAGGGCGGCCAGGCGCCGTTCCACGCCGTCGGAAATGACGTGCTCCCAACGGCAGGCCTCGATATGGACTTCCTCCCACGGCAGGCCAATCACGTCGACGAGCAGGCACTCGGCGAGCCGGTGCTTGCGCATTACCCGTGTGGCGAGCGCCTCGCCCTCCGGGGTGAGCGCCAGCCGCCTGTCATGATCGATCAGCAGCAGGCCGTCTCGCTCCATCCTGGCGACGGTCTCGCTGACAGTCGGTCCGCTCTGGGACAGCCGCTCAGCGATCCGGGCACGCAGCGGCACAACGCCCTCCTCGGTCAGTTCGAAGACTGTCCGCAGGTACATCTCCGTTGTGTCGATAAGGCCGTGGATCGCCACCCGTACCTCCCCTCGGGATTCGATGCTACGGCTTCCGTCAACTCACGCGTACCCACCGTAAACGCATCTTTGTCCCACCTGCGTTCCAGATCAGGGCGCGAGCCGCTCGACTACCCAGGAGTCAGCCGATCTGCGGTACCGCAGTCGGTCGTGCATCCGGTTGGTCCGGCCGTGCCAGAACTCCATGATCTGCGGCGATACCAGGTAACCGCCCCAGAAGTCGGGCAGCGGGACGTCCGTACCGTCCGGCCAGCGCTGCTCCATCTCCGCGTAGCGCTGCTCAAGCTCATGCCGGGACGCGATCACCGCCGACTGCCTGCTCGCCCACGCCGCGAGCTGCGAGCCACGCGGCCTGGCCGTGAAGTACGCTTCGCTCGCCGCCCGGCCGAGCCGCGTCACCGGCCCTTCGACGATCACCTGGCGGTGGATCGCATACCACGGGAACAGCAAGCTTGCCCGCGGCACCTCGTCGAGATCGGAGCCCTTGCGCGACGTCCGGTTGGTGTAAAACGTAAACCCGATCTCGTCATGCCCCTTGAGCAGGACCATCCGCGCCCTCGGCTGCCCGGCGGCCGACACGGTGGCGAGCACCATGGCGGTGGGCTCAGGCAATCCCGCCGCGACGACGTCGGCCATCCAGCGTTCGAACATCTTGTGCGGGTCGGCCTCGAGCATTGACTCATCGAGACCGGTCGTCGGCCATTCGGCCGCGTCGCTCACCACCCCAATAGGTTACAGAGCTTCACTCGCGCATCCGTCCGAGCGGCCAGGTTCCCAGTGTCTCGTACCGCGGCTTCGGCCCGGCGTGGCTCCTGATCAGGTGCATCTCGGCGGCCAGCCAGCCGCCACCGGAAAAGCCGGCGAGTACATCGACGACCGGGCCGACGTCGGTCGGCTCGCGGCATCTGGCCAAGGTGAGGTGCGGCCGGAACTTCCTGCCTTCATCGGGCGGCGGCGCGCCCGCCCGTCGTGCTCCCGCCGCCACGGACGCCGCCAGGGCCGCCAGCGCGGGCTGGTCGCCTTCGATACGCGAGATCAGCACACGCGCTCTTCTTTGATTGGGGAAAGCTCCACCGTGCCCGATGCTCAGCTCGGCAGGCTGATGCCGCCCAGCCGCCCTGGCCAGCCTGATTTCAAGTCCGTCAAGCTTGTCAGCGACCACCTCTCCGAGGAAGGCGAGCGTCACATGCCACCGGTCAGGCCCGGTCCAGCGCAGCCCGGGCCAGTCGCCGCGCAGCGGCGCGACCGCTGCTTCGAGTTCGGTTAGCGCGCCAGGCGGCGGCTGCAGCGCCACGAACAGTCGCATGCGCCATTGCTATCAGACGTGCCTAGCGCGCTAGTTGCAGCCTGGCCTGCCTGAGATAGCTTCGCACCGGCACGCCGCGGTGCCTTGCCACGACCACGGCAACGGCGACGACCGCGATCACCGAGATGGCGCCTCCTGAGACCATCGCCAGCCTCGTGCCGAACTCCTGCGCCAGCCAGCCGGTGAGCGGAGCACCGAGCGGTGCGCCGCCGAGGAACACGAGCATGTAGATGCCCATTACCCGGCCGCGCATCTCGGCTGGCACGCTGAGCTGTATCGACGCGTTCGCCGCTGTGGAAAGGCTGATCACGGTCAGGCCGGTCGGCACGAGCAAGATCAGGAAGAGCCAGTACGTCGGCATGAAGCCGCAGGCGATCTCAAGCACGCTGAAGGCCAGCGCGGTGATCACGAGCAGCCGCATGCCCGCCTTCTTCCTGCGGGCCGCGTAGAGCGCGCCAAGCAGGGCTCCGAGCGCGAACACCGAGGAGGCGAAGCCGAATTTGCCAGCGCCCGTATGGAATACCACGCGTGACATGAGCGCGGTGGTGACGCCGAAGTTCATGCCGAACGTGGCGACGAAGAAGATCAGCACCATCGTCATCAGCAGGTCAGACCGTGACCTGACGTAGGCGAGGCCTTCACGCAACTGGCCCTTGGCCCGCTCTACCCGCATCGCCGAACGAAGTTCGGCCGGGCGCATAATTTTCAAGCCGATCAGCACTGCCCCGTACGAAGCGGCGTTGAGGAAGAAAGCCGCAGGTGTGCCGGTGAGGCTGATCACCACGCCCGCGACAGCCGGTCCCGTGATCCTGGCCAGGTTGAAGACGGCGCTGTTCAGCGCTATCGCGTTGGTGAGGTCATCGGAGCCTACCATCTCGATCGCGAACGACTGCCTGGTCGGATTGTCGACCACGGTGGCCAGGCCGAGGCCGAACGCCAGCAGGTAGACGTGCCATGGCCGCACCACGCCGGTCACTGCGAGCGCGCCGAGAACGAGCGCGAGCACGCCCATCGACGCCTGGGTGACAAGCAGCACGTTGCGCTTGGGGTACCGGTCGGCGATCATGCCGCCCCAGAGGCTGAACAGCAGCAGCGGCAGGAACTGCAGGCCAGTCGTGATGCCGACGGCGGCACCGCTGCCGTGGGTAAGGTCGAGAATCAGCCAGTCCTGCGCGACCCGCTGCATCCAGGTACCGGTGTTCGAAATCAACTGTCCGGTCGCGAACAGCCGGAAGTTGCGTACCCGCAACGAACTGAACGTCCGCCACAACCCGCGGGGGGCCCCGGGGGGTCGTCCCCCCGAACCAGCACCGCGGGGGGCGCCGGGGGGTCGTCCCCCCGAACCAGCACCGCTTAGGACTGGCTGAGCTTCTCCAGGATCGGCAGGGCCTCCCTCAGCACCGCCCGCTCCGCGGGGGTCAGCTCCCGCAGCCGCCGCGCCAGCCACGCCTCGCGTAGCTGCCTCAGCTTGCGCACCACGTCCCGGCCCTGATCGGTCACCGAGAGCACGACCTGACGGCGGTCGGTTGAGTGCGGCATCCTGCGGATCAGGCCGCGGTCTTCCAAGGAGGCGATGACGCGCGTGATCGAGGGCGGCTGCACCTTCTCGTGCTCGGCCAGCTCGCTCGGCGTCATGCCAGGATGCTTTTCCAGCGCCGCCAGAGCGGCGAGTTGCGTGTCCGATAGCTCGGGCTGCAGACCTTGCGCGACTCGTTCCGCGCGCATTCGACGCGCTAGCCGACTGACGGATATCCGCAGCGAGGTCGCTAGACCCGCGTCCGACCTGGACTGGGGTGTTGTCATTTTCGTTAGCTTCACTCATTACTCTTGCTAACCGTATACCGACGGCTAACATTCCGCCAGTCGTGCCGGAGGCGCGCGCCAACAGCACCGTGCCGGAGGCGCACCAATGTCCCTGCGGTGCGCCGACGCGGCAGGAACAAGGTACGCCAGCAGAACGTGGACCGCCGCAGCCTTGACGAATCGGTGCTCAGTCGTCGGTATCGCGGCTGGCGCGTCTGGCCGCCGCCCTGGCCCTTGCCCGCTTGAGGTGCGGCACGTAGGCCAGGCCGAAAAGACCCATGGCGAACCCGGTCGCGCAGGTCAATACCCACCAATGGTTCGGCTCGTGTATACGATCCCGCAGCAAGACCACGACAACGAGCGCGATCGCCCAGCCAAGCGTCACCGCGGCCGTGATGACGAAGTCATTGCCTTCGAGCGGTGGCGGGACCTCGCGATACGGCTTGGCCATAGCCGCTCAGAGCAGCTCGTTCTCGAGATTCTCCAGCACACTGTCGGGCAGCGAAGAGCCCGCGTTCAGCATGTCGTAGCCGAGTTCGTCGACGGTCGGGATCGGCTCGCTATCGTCGCGGGACACCACGTCACCGTCGGAATGCGCGCCGCAGCCGTGATCAACGGAGACGACACTGCCATCGTCTGGTGCGTACTCGTTCGCGCATACGCCGAACACCCGGCCGAGCGGGCCGTCAAGCCTGACCATGAAGCCGCAGGTGATGCAGCACGCCGGTGCGGAGCTCGCGAGCGGCGACCTCGGCCCGTGATCACCGCCGTGCCAGCGAATCGCGGCTTCGTCCCTTCCGATGGCGGAAAGCACCCGCCGCGGCCGCGCCGCATCTCGCCGTCGTCCGGCATCGCCGACGTCGTCGCCGTTGGCCTCGTCGGCGTCGGCGTCGGCGTCGGCAAGCTGGGATTCCTCAGCCAGTTCAGCGGCGGCGAAATCGGTGCCAGGATTCCAGGCGTCTTCTGTGCGCCAGTCGAGCAGCCCTTGGTTCCCCGACAGCGCGACCAGCGGAACCAGCCGCTCGTCGTCTGAGCTGGCTGGCATGAGATCGCCGGCCTTGAGGTCACCTGGCCGCACCCGGTCGGTCCACGGCACCCAGTCAGGGGCGAGCAACGAATCGGGACCGGGCAGCAGCAGACTCTCGCTGACCGTGACCACCTTCGACCTGGAGGCTCGCGCCACCGTGACCGCCCACCGCCAGCCGACATAGGCCGGGTTGAGGCAGTCGAACAGGTGCGTAAGCACCCGGTCGCTTTCGACTTCGATTCCTACGTAGTCGCCGACCTGGCCGGCACCAGCGTCGTCCACCGCCGCTTGCCGCGCCAGATCGACAGCCTCAGCACAGGCTTGATCGGGCTCGGCGTGTCGCGTCGTCGTGGAGCTCACAGTTTCTCATTCTTCCCCATGCCGACTACTGCCCGCGCACGGACGGCCCGCTTGACGGCGAAAAGTGTCTGGTGGCGACGCTTCCGATGCGCTGTTTGCGCCGCGGCTGACCAATACTTGATTCATGGGAGATTCGAGAGGCGGCGCGGGGGGCTCCGAAGGGTCGGCTCTCCGGGCCAGCACCGGCCGCGCCAGGCGAGCGGCCAAGTCGTTTGTCTCAGCTGGCCAGTCGGCCGGGAGGGCAGGAGCTACCGCGGCCAGAGCCAGCGCCAAGGCCGGCAACGGCGCGACCCGCACGCTGCACAAGATCACCGCCGCGTCGGGGGCTGGCCGCACAGGTCTCGCCCATCTCATCGAACTCTCGGCGGCTGGCTCGATCGGCGACGGCTTCGTGGCCGTTGCTCTGGCTGGCACCCTTTTCTTCAGCACGTCGGTGACTCAGGCGCGCGGCCGGGTCGCGCTCGCGCTGATCATCACGATGGCGCCGTTCGCGCTGCTCGCACCCTTCATCGGACCGATGCTCGACCGCGTTCGCAGCGGGCGGAGGTTCATCCTCATCGGCACCGTGCTCGCGCGCGGCCTGCTCTGCTGGGGCATGGCCGGGGCGGTGCAGCACAACGACTCGCTGACCTTGCTTCCAGCCGCTTTCGGCGTGCTGCTGCTGCAGAAGGCGTACGGCGTCACCAGGGCGTCGGTCACCCCACGGCTGCTGCCCAGCGAGATCACGCTGGTCACCGCGAACTCCAGATGCGCACTCGCTTCACTGATCGCGACATCGGCCGGGGTCCCGGTCGCGGCGGCAATCGACGCGATCGCTGGCGGCGGGTCAGGCGGGGCTGCCTGGGTGCTGCGGGTCGGCACGATCATCTACCTGGCAGCGATGGTGCCCGCGTTCCGTATACCCGACGGGGTCGACGAGCCCGCCGATCCGGCGGGTGCGGAAGGGGCGGCTGGGGCGGGAGGAGTGGCGGGGCCGAGCGCGCCGAAAGGTGTCCGGTGGAGGCTGTTCGCCTATCCGGTGGGGCCGGTCGTCAGCGAGGCGATCCGGGCGAACGTCACGCTGCGTGCCTATTCCGGCTTCATGATCTTTTTCCTGGCCTTCCTGCTGCGTACCGTTCACTTCGGAACTGTCACCGACCGGATCGCACTTGGCGAGATGATCGCCGCCGTCGCGGTGGGAGGGTTCATCGGCACCGCGATCGGGGCCGCCCTGCGCGCGCGGGCACCACAGGTCATGGTCTTCGTCGTGCTTGGTTTCAGCGCGACGGCGACAACGCTGTGCGCGGCGTTCTTCGGCCTGTGGGCCGCCATCATCGTGGCCTTCAGCGCCGCGGTCGGCCAGACGCTGGTCAAGGTCGCGCTCGATTCCATCGTGCAGCGGGAGATCCCCAACGAGGTGCGCTCGTCGACGTTCGCCGCCTCAGAGACGCTACATCAGCTCTCCTGGGTGGTCGGCGGCCTGATCGGCCTGCTTCTCTCGCTCACGAACAGCGGCGTGGCCGGCCTCGCCGTCGCCGCGGCCGGCCTGGCATTGTCGTTCTGCATCCTGCTGCTCTCCAGACGCAGACGAATACTCCGAGCCAGGCACCCGGCCCCAACGGCCCCCGCCTCGACCTAGGTGCTCGCGCGTGTTCGTGACCGCGGCAGGGCCGGTGCTCGCCGCGCGCCCTGGCAGTCTGCTTCGGGGTGCGATGGGTTTCCGGATTCATCGCGCCGGGCCGGTCGGGTGCCGCGATGGATCGCCAGTTTCACACCCGGATTCCCTGGTGAAACTCGGGTTTCATCGCGCCGGATCGGGTCGGGCGGGGGCTCGGGCTGCGATGGGTTGCCGGATTCATCGCGCCTGGGCGGTTGATCACGGCGAAATGAGAACTGTTCCGCAGGTTCCCAGGGCAGCAGCGACGAAGCGGCGCTGTCCGTGCCCGCCACCGGCACGCGGCAGCGAGGTTCGAGCCCTCTCGTCCGCACCGGACACGACCCGAACAGCGACCGGGCGCGGGCGGCGCGCTGTGGGCACCGCTGCTGCCGACAGCGCTCAGGCGTCTATGTCGTCGGCTACGGCTCGGAGGACGGCGGCGATCTTCTTGGCTTCGCGGTTATCCGGGTGCTTGCCGCGGTGGTAGGTGTTCGAGAGGCTGTCGAGCAGCTTGATCAGATCTTCAACGAGCACGGTCATCTCGTCTGTGCCTTTGCGACTGGCCTTCGCCACAGTCGGA
Source organism: Streptosporangiaceae bacterium (assembly GCA_035553055.1). Lineage (GTDB taxonomy): Bacteria > Actinomycetota > Actinomycetes > Streptosporangiales > Streptosporangiaceae > Chersky-822. The sequence continues at coordinate 13,200 of DATNEK010000127.1, forward strand.
GGCGGTTCGAGCGTCCTGACCTGAAGAGCCTGCGCACCTCTGCGGCCCTCGGCCACGCCGAACTCTACGCGCTGTCCAGCCCGCAGTACCGCGCCAGCCGTCGCCAGGGCGGTCGAGTGCACGAAGACCTCACCGCCGTCATCGCGGGTGAGGAAGCCGAATCCCTTGTCGGCGTCATACCACTTGACCTTGCCAGTAGGCACGTGCAAACCCTTTGCGCGAGGAGAACCGGTGGGCTCGAACTTGCGGTGCACATCCAGGCTAGCGGTCTTGGCCCAGCGTTCATCGGAGTCCGGATCGAGTTAGCGAGGCGAGATTCGAATTCAACCGAGCTAGATCGTGTAGCCGTGAGGTGAAACATACCCTGTCCGCCCTGTTGGAACACCGGGTTAATCCGCGCTGCGCCGCAAAGAAGTCAGTCCGGGCAGGTTACTAGACCCAGTCAGTTCTGTCTCAGCCGAGGCGGTGCGGAACATTCCACGGAGGTTCCTTGGGCTGGCGCCGACCGCGACGCAACCCCCAAGCCAGGTAGATGGCGCCGACAGCCGCGAGCACTCGGCTAAGCCGCTCGGCGCCGAGCCAGGCTTCGTAGGCATAATCGCTGATCGAGGCGCGCTGACCGCCAAAAACGATGATCAGTACGGTGCCGATGATCACCAGGACGACCGGAAGCGTTATACCGAAAAATTTGTCGCGTATATCCCACTTCTTGGAGGGTAGTGCCAGCGCGGCTCCGACCAGCCAGATCGGCGGGTACACCACGCCGCCCACCCCGAGCAGCACTAGCGCCAGGACTTCAAGCGTGTGGTTGCGCGCGACGGCGACAGCACCGCGACCGAGCTGACCGAGAACCGCGCCGCCCGCCGGCACCTGCCCGGCGAGCTGGCGTCGCGGCGCGGGGCTCGGCTTCGGGCTACGCGGCCCTGGGCGTGGCGAATCGCCAGGGCGCCCACCGGTGCCACCGCCGTCCCCAGCACCTGAAGCACCTGAGCCGCCAGAGCCGCCCGAACCGCCTGCGCCGGCCGAGACTTCGCCCTGCCCGGCACCTGAGCCGCCGCGTGACGTGACTCGGGCCGCGGGCTCGCTGGCCTCGCTAGCACGACGACGGCGACCGGGAGCCGCGGCCAGACCAGCCATGACTGACCGGATAGAACCGCCGCCCCGTCCTGGCTTTGATCCGTCTGGCCCGCCAGTGACGAGCAAGTCCTCGCCTATCTCGCTCCCCTTTACCACCTCGTTGGCGTGCACTCGTTTGGCCGCCATTTCTCTATTTCCATTACCCCGCGACAGAACGCTCGTACCGCGCATCCGCCGTACTCGTCCTGCTCCCCGGCTGGCTGACCGGAAGCTCCGCCAGGACAATCGGGTCACCTAGATCGGCCAGTGCCTTCCTTACCCGCACCGCGCTGGCGCCGTTTATGCCACCACACTCAGCTTCAATCCGGGTGCGGGTGCGGTCAAGCAGCGACTGATGTTCGGCGATTCCTCGCTTGTCGCGCACCGCGGGGTGGTCACGCGCAAGACCGAGCGCGTGGATCGTAGCAATCAGTCATCAACAGCGGGTCGACAAGTCGCCCGACACGCCGAAGGCGGCCCCGGCCGATGGCCAAAGCCGCCCTCTGCGCGAGTGGACTCAGAAGTCCATGTCACCGCCGCCCGGAGCGGCCGGAGCCTTCTCCTTCTCTGGCTTCTCGGCGATGACGGCCTCCGTGGTCAGGAACAGCCCCGCGATCGATGCCGCGTTCTGCAGGGCAGAACGGGTCACCTTCGCCGGGTCGATGATCCCGGCCTTGAACATGTCGACGTACTCGCCGGTCGCCGCGTCGAGACCGTGACCAGCGTCGAGACCGCGCACCTTCTCAGCCACGACGCCGCCCTCAAGGCCGGCGTTGATGGCGATCTGCTTGAGCGGCTCTTCAAGCGCGCGGCGCACGATGTTCGCGCCGGTCGCCTCGTCGCCTTGCAGCTCGAGCTTCTTGAAGGCGTTCTTGCCCGCCTGGAGCAGGGCGACGCCGCCACCGGCGACCACGCCCTCCTCGACGGCGGCCTTGGCGTTGCGCACCGCGTCCTCGATGCGGTGCTTGCGCTCCTTGAGCTCGACCTCGGTAGCCGCGCCGGCCTTGATGACGGCGACGCCGCCGGCCAGCTTGGCAAGCCGCTCTTCGAGCTTCTCGCGGTCGTAGTCGGAGTCGGTGTTGTCACGCTCGGCCCTGATCTGGTTGACCCGGCCAGCGATCGCGTCGGCGTCTCCGCCGCCGTCGACGATCGTGGTCTCGTCCTTGGTCACCACGACCTTGCGTGCCTTGCCAAGCATGTCAAGCTCGGCACTGTCCAGCTTGAGGCCCACTTCCTCGCTGATGACCTGGCCACCGGTCAGGATGGCGATGTCACCGAGCATGGCCTTGCGCCGGTCGCCGAAGCCCGGCGCCTTGACGGCGACAGACTTGAACAGGCCGCGGATCTTGTTCACGACCAGGGTCGCGAGGGCTTCGCCCTCCACGTCCTCGGCGATGATCACCAGTGGCTTGCCCGACTGCACGACCTTGTCGAGGAGCGGAAGCAGGTCCTTGTTCGCCGACACCTTGGAGTTAACCACCAGGATGTACGGGTCCTCTAGCTCTGCTTCCATCCGCTCTGGGTCAGTGGCGAAGTAGTGCGAGATATATCCCTTGTCGAAGCGCATGCCCTCGGTGAGCTCAAGCTCGAGGCCGAAGGTGTTGCTCTCCTCAACGGTGATGACGCCTTCCTTGCCGACCTTGTCCATCGCCTCGGCGATCATCTCGCCGATCGCGCTGTCGCCAGCCGAGATTGAGGCGGTCGAGGCGATCTGCTCCTTGTCCTGCGAGATGTCCTTGGACATCTTGGAGATCTCCTCGCTGACCCGCTCGACAGCCGCCTCGATGCCGCGCTTGAGCGACATCGGGTTGGCGCCGGCGGCGACGTTGCGCAGGCCCTCGCGGACCAGCGCCTGAGCGAGCACGGTCGCCGTAGTCGTGCCGTCACCGGCAACGTCGTCTGTCTTCTTAGCTACTTCCTTGACTAGCTCGGCGCCGATCTTCTCCCACGGGTCCTCGAGCTCGATCTCCTTGGCGATGGACACGCCATCGTTGGTGATCGTGGGGGCTCCCCACTTCTTCTCGAGCACCACGTTCCGGCCCTTGGGGCCGAGTGTTACCTTCACGACGTCGGCCAGCTGGTTCATGCCGCGCTCGAGGCCGCGCCTGGCGTCCTCGCCATACGCGATCATCTTCGCTGCCATAGGCTCCTAGTCCTCCTGGAACTTGTTGCCTGCCAATGCCGACCGAGCCGACGCCCGCGACGGACGGCAGCGCGCGCTGACGGTCCCTTCCCGTGGCCAGCGCTGCCTCGTCGCCCCGATCACGCTTGCTAAGCTGTCACTCTCACCCGGAGAGTGCCAACGACCTGTTTAGCACTCTCCGGGTGAGAGTGCAAGCCGAGCAAAGCCGTCGTACCGGTTCTGGCCGTACCCGCTAGCGGGCAGCGGCACGCAGCGACGCGAAGACCCGGCACCCTGCCAGCCTCCTGGGTACCGGGCCTGCCGCGCTAAGACGCGGAACTTATACTGCGCGGACCGCCTCGGCCTGAGGGCCACGGTCGCTCTGTGTAATCTCGAATTCGACACGCTGGCCTTCCTCAAGCGTCCGGTAACCGTCCGCCTGAATTGCCGAGAAGTGGACGAAGACGTCCCTACCACCGTCGACCGCGATGAAGCCGTAGCCCTTATCCGCGTTGAACCATTTGACGGTGCCCTGAGCCATGAACAACAACTCCCTAACTTTTGCTCGGGCTTTCGGGTCACGCCCTTGCTACGCGCAACCCGTTGATCGCGGAACGGGCTTGACGTGCTGAGCAAGCTCTGCCTGCCGTTCTCGCCGTACCGACAGCGACCGGACATTACACTACATGGTCGCGAGGCCAAGCGTAGTGCGATCCGAACCAAGGTACCGGTGATGCCGCCGACCTGCGTCAGCACCCCTGGTTAGCCGCCTGGGAACAAGTTCTGACGCCATTTAGCCCGGTTTCAAGCCAATAATCGTCGACGCTGAGTTGGTCACAAGACGTCCGTCCCGTTGGGTCAGGCCAACATCGCAAAGATGCCCTAACAGCGCTGAAGCAGGCGGCAGCAGGCGCCGCCACAGCCCCGATACAGCCACGATCCGCGTCACCGCACCCGCCGGTGACCGCCATGCCTGCGGGCCTGTCGGGCTGTCGGGCCGTCGGGCCGCTGACTATCAACCATGTGAGCGTCAGCAAATGCCCACCGCCGGGTGCCGCGTCATTAATGAGCTAGTTATTTCCGAAAGTACTACAGCTAGCCGGATCTAAGCAGCAGGTACTAATTCGACCGATGACTTTCGTCAGCGAGCGAATGCCGACTGATTAGCGCGCGGGCGCGGGCGCGCGCTAACGCCTGAACGTCACGCAACGTAAGCAGCGGCCGGGCCGGACTCATAGAACCTGGTGAACTCACGCAAGCTCGGCTTGATCGGCGGGCCGATGGATACAGCCCCGGCTACCGCGTTCAGCGTCTTGAGGCCATCGCCCGAGTTGATGATCACGGTCTCCGCGTCAGGGTCAAGGTCACCGGCGGCGAGCAGTCTGCGCAGCACCGCGAGCGTGACGCCGACGGCGGTCTCGCCGAATATCCCCTCGGTCGAGGCGAGCAGCTTGATCGAGTCGACGATCTCATCGTCGGGGGCGGCCGCCACGCGACCACCGGACCCGCGAACGACGTCGAGAACGTACGGACCGTCGGCCGGGTTCCCGATCGCCAGCGACTTGGCGATCGTGTCGGGCTTGACCGGCTCGACAACGTCGAGGCCGGCGGCGAACGCGGCCGCCACCGGCGCGCACCCGCTCGCCTGCGCGCCGTACACCCGCACGTCGGCCGGGAGGTCGGCGTCGACCAGGCCGATCGAGGCAAGCTCGCCGAACGCCTTGGCTATCTTCACAAGCTGCGCGCCAGAGGCGACCGGCACCACGATCTGGCGCGGTAGCCTCCAGCCCAGATCCTCGGCGATCTCATAACCGATCGTCTTGCTGCCTTCGGCGTAGTACGGCCTGACGTTGACGTTGACGAACGCCCAGTCGTCTCGCTCCTCTGCCAGTTCCGACGCCAGCCTGTTGACCTCGTCATATCCGCCTTCGACTTTGAACAGAGCGCACCCGTAGGCGGCGGAGGCCAGTATCTTCTCCGGTTCGAGGTTGGCGGGCACAAGCACCACGCCCTCGATCCCGGCCCGGGCGGCGGCAGCGGCCACGGCATTGGCCAGGTTCCCCGTGGAAGGGCAAGCGAGCACGCGGTAGCCGAGTTCAAGTGCGGCAGCGAGCGCGACCGCGACGACCCGGTCCTTGAACGAATGCGTGGGGTTGGATCGCTCGTCCTTTACCCACAGCGTGCGCATGCCCAGCGCTCGCGCCAGGTTGTCCGCCCGGACCAGCGGCGTCCGCCCAGGCTCAGTTGTCCGCCTGCTGGCGATGTCCCGCGGTACGGGGAGCAGGCTGGCGTAGCGCCAGATATTCGGCGGACCGGCCGCGATCGCCTCCCGGCTGATCGCGGGCAGGTCGTAGCTGACCTCGAGCGGGCCGAAGCACTCGCTGCACGCATGCCGGCCGCCGAGGTCATAGGTGGCGCCGCACTCGCGGCAGGTGAGCCCGCTCGCGTAACCGAACGACGAGGTCCGCGGCTGGATGAGCGATCGTGTAGATGTCATAGTGAGGCCTCAGTTCATCTGCCCTGCCACCTGGCGGCAGCAGGTCGGAGTTGGCACCAGTCACGCAGCGGCCTCGCTGTGCCTATTTCAGGCACCGACAGCTAGGTCAGAGCTCGGATTAGCGTGATGGTTGCCGGGGCTTCACAGGGCCGTTCCCTCCACCCCTCTGGATGAGCAATATGAAGTTGTACGACCGCATTTGGCGCGATCGAGGGTCAGGTTATCACCCGGAGCGCAAACGTAACCAGGCCGGTCGGCACGGTAGCTTCGGCCAAGGGCGGGGATAACCTCACTTGATGGACGATGCGAAGAACCGGCGCCGGATTCTTGTGGCGTCCAACCGCGGGCCAGTGTCCTTCGACCGGGGCGATGACGGCGTCCTTGTGGCCAAGCGCGGCGGCGGCGGCGTCGTGTCCGGGTTGTCTTCTGTGGCCGGCAGCGAGGACATGCTCTGGGTGTGCGCCGCGCTGAGCGACGCCGACCGGGCCGCGACCCGCCGGGCCGCCGGGGGCATGCTTGACCTGAACGGCGGTGCTGGCGGCTCGCAGGTCCAGATGCTCGACATACCGGCAGCGACCTTCAACCGGGCTTACAACACCGTGGCCAATTCGGTGCTCTGGTTCGTGCATCACATGCTCTACGACACTCCGAGCCGGCCGCAGTTCGGTCTCGCCTTCCGCCGGGACTGGGCTGCCTACCGCGACTACAACACAGCCTTCGCGCAGGCTCTGGCCGCAGCCGCGGCCGGAGGATCGCCCACGCGGGCGGTGATCCAGGATTACCACCTGACGCTCGCGCCCAAGATGCTGTCCGCGCTGGCGCCGAACGTCAAGATCGCGCATTTCTCGCACACGCCGTGGGCGCCGGTCGACTATTTCCGGCTGTTGCCCGATCACGTCGCCCGCGAGGTGCTCGGCGGGATCCTCGGCGCCGACCACGCCGGATTCCTTTGCCGCCGCTGGGCCGACGCGTTCATGGATTGCTGCGAACATGTGCTCGGAGCGACCGTGGACCGGGAAAAGCTGCAGGTCAGCTACCGAGGCCACTTGACCGGCATCGGCGTGCACCCGCTCGGCGTAGCCGCCGGCGAACTGATCGCGCGCGCCTCGCAAGCCGATGTAGAAGTCAGGATGGCCAGTCTCAGAGAGACGATCGGCGGGCGCAAGCTGATCGTGCGGGTAGACAGGACCGAGCTGTCCAAGAACATCGTCCGAGGCTTGGCCGCCTTCAGAGAGCTGCTGGTCGGGCATCCGGAGTGGCACGGCAAGGTGATGCTGCTATCGCTCGCCTATCCGTCCAGGCATGACCTGCCCGAGTACCGCGAGTACACGGCGAGCGTGCAACGCCTGGCCCGCGCCATCGACGATGAGTTCGGCACGCCGGACTGGACCCCGATTCTGCTGCAGACCAAGGACGACTATGCCCGTTCGCTGGCTGGGTACCGGCTGGCCGACGTGTTGCTCGTGAACCCGATAAGGGACGGCATGAACCTGGTCGCCAAGGAGGGCCCGATCCTGTCCGACCGCGGCTGCGCGCTCGTCCTGTCACGCGAGGCTGGGGCCGCCGCCGAACTCGCCGACCACGCGATTATGGTGAACCCGTTCGATGTCGCTGCCACAGCGGCAGCCTTGCACGAGGCGCTGATCATGCCAGATTCGGAACGAAAGCGCCGGTGCCAGTCACTCGTCGCCAAGGCCGGCGCCGTGCCGCCCACCGCCTGGTTCGCCAGCCAGCTCGCCGCGCTCGACGCGTAATGCCGAGCGGGGGACGCCGCCTGCGGGCCTTCAATCCGGCGAGCGCAGCCTGGCTCGCGCGGTCCTGCGGCGGCGCAGTCTGGCGACGAGCGCGGGGTCGAACTGGGCGGCGTCTGGCCGGTCGATCAGCTCGTTGAGCAGCTGGTAGTACCTGGTCGGGGTGATGCCGATGGCGTCGAGTATCTCGCGCTCCTTGGCGCCGGGCGATCGCCACAAACTCCGCTCGAAGGCCAGGATGCGCATTTCAAGCTCGGTCAGCGAGGACACCGCGCCTCACCTTCCTACTCACCTGACCTACCTACTCCGACCCTAGTGCCCAACTTTATCCGCATGCTGCGACAGCGGCGCCGAGCTGATCTTCGAAGCGATTGCGCAACAGCCTCCTTGACCGATGTAGCGCAGCGCCAAGGCGAGCACGTACGCTCACAATTTGTGACCCCGCCTGCTGTGACAGCCACCACGGGGGCGCCGCCTCGGTGCCTGACCTTCCTCACCGACTACGGACTTGAGGACGGGTTCGTCGCGGCCTGCCACGGCGTCGCGGCGCGGATCGCGCCGACGGTCAGGGTCATCGACATCACCCATCTCGTGCCGCCAGGCGACATACGGCGCGGGGCGGCGGTGCTGGCCCAGACCGTGACCGCGATGCCGCCGGCGGTGCACGTGGCCGTCGTCGACCCCGGGGTGGGCACCGCCAGGCGCGCGATCGCGGTTCACGCCGGCGACGCAATCCTGGTCGCCCCCGACAACGGCCTGCTCTCCTGGGCCATCGACGCGCTCGGCGGCATCGCGAGCGCGTGGGTGCTGACCAACGAGATGTTGTGGAACCATCCGGTGACCCCGACATTCCACGGCCGGGACATCTTCATGCCGGTGGCAGCCCACCTGACCATGGGCACGACGCTCGACCAGGCCGGCACCAGGATCGACGCGGGCGAGCTTGTCATGCTCTCCCCGCCGACCAACCGGATGCTCGAAGGTCAGGCGGAAGGCGAGGTGCTTTCGGTCGACAGGTTCGGCAACATCCAGCTCTCGATACCGTCGGCCGCCGCATCCGAACTCGGGATCGTGATCGGCTCGCGGCTGGCCATCCGCTGCAACCGGCGCGAGATTACCGTCCCTTATCTGCTGACGTTCGGTGCGGCGGCGGCAGGCGAGCTGATCGCGTTTACCGACAGCGCGGGGATGATCTCGCTCGCGGTCAGGGACGGGAGCGCGGCGGACAAGCTGTCGCTGCCGCCTGGAGCACGAGTCAGGATCGCCGCTGACGTGAGCCTGTAGGCAGCGCCGCGCAACGGCAGCAGCGGTCCAACGGACTGCCCGGACTAACCCGAACAGACGTGGCAGAATATGTGTACTCACATGGAAGGCCACGACACTTGTCGCGCAGTTTCCTTCGGCTTATCGTGCGCCACGCCAAGGCCGCGGCTGCCATCAGCCTGGCGTCAGCGCCGCTCGTGGCTTTCAGCATGCCCGCGTTCGCCGAATCAGGCCAGCCCGCACCGCGATATGAGTGGTGGCTGCGTAGTTTGCACGTGACGCAGGCGTGGCGAGCGGGTGATGGCAACGGAATCACGGTCGCCGTACTCAGCGACGGCGTTGCTGCCGGGCAGCGCTATCTGGACGGCTCGGTGATCGGCGGGCCGGACTTCACCGGGTCAGGCCGCCGACAGGGCGGACGATATTTCGGCGTGACGGGCACGAGCCTGGCCAGCCTGATCATCGGGCACGGCCAGTCAGGAAACAAGGCAGTCTACGGAATCGCTCCCGGGGCCAAGGTTCTCTCGATCAGGGTGACGCTCAGCCCTGGTGACCCGCTCTGGTCGGACAGCCGGATCACCGGCAGGCTGCCAGCAGCCATTGCCGCCGGCATCAGGTACGCGGTCAGGCACGGCGCCACAGTGATCGATCTGCCCGCTGATCCAGGAGTGCGCTATCCATCCATCGCCACCGGCTCGCTAGCCGCGGCTGGAGGGAGCGCGGCAGAGGGCGCGGCCGTACAGTACGCGGAGAGCAAGGACGTACTGCTCGTCGCGCCTGCTGGCGACAACGGTCGCACCAGCAACGATGTGAACTACCCGGCCGCGTATCCGGGCGTTATCGCCGTCGGAGCGTTCGGCCCGGGATTCGTCAAAGCCCCCTACAGCAGCCGCCAGTCCTACGTGACCCTGACCGCGGCCGGTCAGGGTGTCCTCACCGCCGGCGCGTCCGGTTTCCGCACGCTCAACAGCACGGCAGCGGCCAGCGCGATCGTCGCCGGAATCTCGGCGCTGATCAGGTCAGAGTTCCCCAACCTGACCGCCGCGCAGGTGCGGCACTCGATGACCGGAAGCACGGTCTTCGGGCGGAAGGGCGGAGTCACGAGCGGATCCGGCTACGGCACCATCGACGCCGGCCGCGCGGTGACAGCAGCGGCGACTATGTCACCTCCGCACGCCAGGCCGGCCATGCAGGGAGAGGTGCCGAGAAGCAGGCCGGTCGCGCCGATGGTACGCGGTTCGGCATCGGTCATCGCACGCGACCTGACCGGCGACGCGGGGCTCTCGGCGGCGATGCTTGCCCTGCTGCTTATCCCCATTACCTTGTACGGCACGATGACCAGGCGGCGGGAACGCAGGGAGATGCTGCTAACCGCTTCGCGCAGTCAGCACGCCATGAACAGGTCTGGTCACGGCACTATGGTCGCCGACCCGCTGCTCGAGTTCTTCGGTCCTCAGCACGCACGGCCGGCCGACCCGACGAGCACCCGCCCGATCCCGATGTCGCGATTCCAGCCCAGACCAGGCCTGACCGGCCGGTCAACGATGTCGGGCTCGCTGGCCGGCCGTTCGCAGACGCCGCCGGCATCGGCGCGGAACGGCCAGAGCCCGGCCGCGCCCAGGCATGTCCCGATCGCGCTGCCTGCCCCGGCGGCCCAGCTGACCAATGGGACATCGTCAAACCGCCAGGAATCGGGAGTCGTCGCGCCGGACTCGACGGTGCGACGTACCGAAGTCAGCGGATCACCACCGTGGGAACCTGCCATGGAGCCGACCTCGCAGCTTCCGTGGGTCGTCCCGCCGCCGCCGGGTACGGTCAAGGCTGGGAGCGCGGACACGCCAACGATCGCGCCGCCACCCGATTCGGTGTGGGATTCCGCTCCAGCCAGACGTTCGTCGGCGCCTAGGTCCCTGTTCGAGCCCGCGCCGCCACCTCCGCCCGCGACACCGCAGCGGCGAGCGGCGGGCTCCGGTCAGCTAGGTCAGGGCCAGACGCACCCGAGCCAGCCAGGCACGGGCCAGCCAGGCACGGGCCGCCAGGGCGCGAGCCAGCCTGGACAGCCGACCTCATGGCAGGACCTGCCCGGGCACGGCAATACCCGGCCAGAAACCGACAGCGACAGGGGACCGATCTTCAGCTGGAGCCCGACCGGGTCAACCGACCAATTCGCCGCCGTCGATCAGGCAGGTATCAACCGCCGCAGGGACAACGACCGCCGACGCGGTTAGCCAGCCACGCCATCGGTGCTGGTCTTGCGCAGTTGTTCCTTACGCACCGAGGCGTATATCGGGGTGTATTCCTGTCCTGACAGCTCCCCGATGGCGGCCATGACCTGGTCGGTGACCATACGGCGCTGCTTGGCGCCCGCCGGCTGATCACGGAACTCATCGAAGACAAGCGGCTTGCCGATCCTGATCTCGATCCGGCCAGGCCGGGGCAGCGTGTGGCCGGGTGGCAGCAGCTTATCCGTGCCGATCATGGCCACGGGGATAACAGGAGCCTGGGAGTGCAGCGCGAGCCAGCCTACGCCGGTCCTGCCTCGGTACAGCCGGCCGTCCGGCGACCTGGTCCCCTCCGGATAGATGCCGAACAGCGCGCCGCTCTTCAACAGGCCAAGCGCGGCTTCGAGCATCTCCTGCGCCGCTCGCGCGCCAGCCCGGTCAACGGAAAGCTGCTTGGTGGCGCGCAGGTATGCGCCGATCATCCGGTCCTGCGGGCGCGTTCCTGTGAAGTACTCGGACTTCGCCGCGAACGTGACCGGCCGCTCCACCACGAACGGCAGGTAGAACGAGTCGAGCACGGACAGGTGGTTCGAGGCAAGGATGCCGGCACCGGAATCAGGTATGTTCTCGAGCCCGATTACGTTCGTCCTGGCCAGCAGCCGCAGACCCGGGCCGAGAATCACCTTAGAGAGCTGGTACTTCACCCGAACCTCCCATGTGCTGGGTCGCTCATCTGGCCAGTTACGCGGCTATTGCCAGGCAACGCCAGATTAGCTCTACCCTCGGCGGTCTGGTGCGGGACGGGCGCGTTGGCTACGCGGACGACCAGCGTGATCGCGAGCGGAAGCGCGACCGGCAGGGCGGCGGCCGCGACGCTAACACCCGAGTCGTCCGCGAGCCATCCGAGCACGACAGCCAGCCACACCGCGAACAGCGTTGGCCGGATCAGCCGCTCGCGCCCGATCGCGGCGACGAGGCTATGCTGCCGCATCTTCGCCGGCCAGGCCAGCATAAGGCCAGTTACCACAGCGACGACAGGTACGAACGGGGTGTACCAGGTCTGGGTGAGCGAGTGCAGGTTAGAGCTGACCTTGCGCCGCAACGTAGCACCGGCGCCGCCATGCACGATCTGCACGACGAATCCGCCAAGATGCGACGGCCCGATGGCAGGCAGCAGGTAGTCGAGCACGGCGAATACCGCGACCACTGCGATCCCGCTGAGCGCGATGAGCAGGCCGCGTCGCGGCGTGATCTTGATGCCGGCGATCGCCGCCAGCAGCACCAGGTACGCGGGCACCATCGCGATCGTGCCGCCGACCTTAGCGCCGAACCCGGGCCAGCCCGAGGCGATCACGGTCGCGGCGGCGACCGCCGCGGCGGCGATGACGGCCGGCCTGCGCGCCTCGCCGACCGAATCCCGGCGACGAAGCACGCTTGCCGCGGCCCAGGCGGCGGTCAGCATCCCGGCGACTACGTAGACACCGAGCGCGTTGTTCCCGACGCCATAGAGGCGGCCGGCTTCGACAAGCGAAAGCCCGAACGGCGCGCCTATCTGCAGGTGTGACCCGGTGATCACGTCGACGCCGATCACCCCGATGGTGACCGCGCATACGAAGCCGACTGGGCCGAAAGAATTTTTCCGCCATGGGCCTGTCAGCGCACCGGCCGCGATCACAGCCGCCCAGGCGGATCCGAGCCCGTAGAGCCAGGCGGCCGGATGGCCGAACTGCCCCCAGGGCGCCAGCCCAGCCAGGAAAGTCCCGGCCGGAAGGACGGCGCCAAACGCGCCTGCGGCGGTGTAGCAGGCGATGCGGCGGGCCCGCCGCGGCGGCGCGGTGCCGCGCACCACGAGGGCGATCAGCGCGAACAACGCGGCCTCGCCCGCGCCGAGGTAGAGAAAGAACCAGCCGACGATGGACCGGTAGACCTGGTTAGCCGTGTCCTGGCCGATCATGGTCTTGACTTGGCCGGCCAGTGGCCCGCGCGGTGACGAGGTGATCCGCGACCCGACTAGCCAGGCCGGGACCGGCTGGCCGCGCCAGCCGAAGATGCTTGGCGTCAAGTCGG